>DATJVZ010000250.1:0-8913 GCA_035501575.1 Terriglobales bacterium
TATCCCATCGCAATCCATTCAGAACCGAGTTCGGGAACAGCCTTGTGTGCCGCAGGGATCGCGTAGATGACATCACGGGCATTCGATCCGATGTCGCGAAAAGCATGGCGATACTCTGTGCCTAGCCCGGTATAGTCGGTAGCCACAACCGCGTAGCCAATGCCTGCGTACATGGAGAGAAATGGACCGCGCTCGAGGTTTCTGGCAAGCGAAGGCGCACACTGTCGAGCCACGCCGCTTAGGTCATGGGCCCAGGCGATCACCGGCCAGCCCTTAAGTGGCGGCTTTGCATCGGGATAGAGGACCACGCCAGAGGCGGCCACGTCCTGATCATGGGCAGAACGCGAATGATAGAGGATGCGAACCGCGACGACCCCCGGGGGCAGGTCGTAGCTGGTAAATTCCTCAGCCCGAATCAACTCCCCAGGGTTCCCGCTCGGAAGCGGCTCTGGGGTGTCATAGAACTTGGTGAGTGGAAAAGTCGAGCGGATCTGATTGTCGCTCTTGCCAGCCGTTTCGGAACCTCTGACCTGAGCTGCGGAGAGGCTCACCAGCAAGCACGCGAGAACCGGCGTCAGAAACAGCACCATGGTGTCACAGCGGGTCGTCATTATATATAGTTGGACGCCGCGCATGGGCGCCACGAACTACCTAGCCCCAGCTATACTAACGGGCGCGATGACCGGCCGAATTACCTATCGTACGATTGCCATCAGCGATATCGAACTGATGCTCGAGCTGATGCGCGGCCTGCAGCAGGATGACCCCTGGTCGGTGCCTTTCCGGGAAGAGGTGGTGCGCAAGAGCCTGTGCGAACTACTGGTGACTCCGTCGGCGGGGCGTGCCTTTTTGATTCGGGATGACCAGCTTTCTGTAGGCTATCTGGTGCTTTCGTTCGACTTCAGCTTGGAGTACGGCGGTAAAAACGCCTGGATTGACGAGTTGTTTATCCGCCCTGAGTTCCGTGGCAAAGGGATTGGTTCCCAGGCCTTAGACTTCGCAGCCCAAACAGCCCGAGAGTTAGGCGCGAAGGTCTTGCATCTGGAAGTAAACCGGGGAAATCCCGCCATCGATCTTTACCGGCGCAATGGATTCAAAGACCATGACCGATTCCTGTTGTCGAAATGGCTGATGACAACCAATTCATAGCCTATTAACCCTGGCAAGGAAGCTTCTTCCTGCCGGCGGAATTTCCCGACCTGTCTATGGTCCCGCGAGTTTGGGGAGTTCGAAAATCCATACAGTAGTTGCTGTATTTTTTTGCTCGCGGCTGTGAAGAAGCTGTTCAAACTGTGGAGGTCAGCTTTAAACGTGTTGCGGTTCACAATTGTTCGACTTTTTTTCGGAGTTCGCTGGCGACCGAGGCGGGGTTCTGATCCTCGGAAAATGTCAGAGGCGGCCCGATCTTTACCCGGATCTGTCCCGGCCAGGCGAACTTCCGGCCGGCCTGCTTTCGTTCGTACAGGCCGTCAATGCGCATGGGGACAATCGGTATTCGCAGATTGCGTGCCAGCAAGCCTATGCCCGCTCGAAACTGGCCAAGCTTGCCATCGCTGGTGTGCTGGCCTTCGGGAAACACCAGCAGGTTGTAGCCGCGGTCGACACATTCTCCGGCATAGGCAAAGCTTTCCCGGAAACCCGCCTCACGAGGCAGGGGAAACAGATTGAGCAAAGCTACGCCCAGAACCCACTTGACGCGGTCATATATACGGCCGAGAAGACTGCGACCCGGGGGCGGCGTTCGCAGGATTTCAAGCGCCTCGCCTCCGGTCGCCACCGCAAGTTTGTGGCGGAAACGGGCGGGCAGGGCAGTAAGCACGAAACCAGGATCAACATCCCCAAGATGATTCGTAATCACAAGCAACGGACCCCGCACTCCCTTGAGATATTGCCGACCTTCAATCCGGGGCCATCCCAATAAGAACACTGCCGGGCGCAATAGGAGGTAGTGCACCCCAACCCGAATCCAAGTTACTGGCCAACCGAGGACCCAGCGCGGATAGTGGAACTGAACCCGTCGAGGAACTTCGCCATGCAACATGCGTTCCAGATCCCCCACGGTTTCAACCGCGGCGAAGCGCGTCTGGGTGAGGTCGACCTGATACCGATCCTCGAGCGCGCTCAAAAGTTCGACGCGGTCCAGCGAACTCAGGTTGAGATCCGAGTCCAGGCGGGTGCCGGCATCGAGCACCGCCGGCGAACGACCGGTGATGCGGGCGACCAAATCGGCAAGAGGACTCACGACGCTTGCCGGGCTGGTCGGTTGCTGGAGCTGGCTTCGGACGGCTTCCTGGATCAGATTGCGCTTGGGCTTTTGAGTCGAAGTTCGGGGAAAATCGCTCTCTGGCCACACGAACCAATAGTTCAAACGCTGGTACTCCGCCAGCGACTGGTTGGCGCGTTTGACCACGGAGGCAGGATCGTCGAAAGAATCGCGCAAGATCATCACCCCACAGGGTTCCGCGTTGCCCTCCCTAGGGAGAGCGACGACGAGTGCGTCTTTGACTTCAGGTTGTCGGCGAAGGGCCGCCTCCAGATCTTCCGGGTACACGTTCATCCCGGCGGGCGTGACAATTACCTCCTTTTTTCTGCCTTTGAAATAGAGATTCCCCTCCGCATCCCGTTCCCCAATATCTCCCGTTGAATACCAGCCTTCATCTCCGGCAATCGCTTCGAGCTGGTTGCCGTTCCAATAACCTGCGGCGACACCTCCTCCCCGAACCAGGATTTCTCCGTCGGAAGCGAGCCTGACCTCCCGCCCAGCTAGCACCTTTCCGATCGATCCCCTGCCCAGGTGAAAGGGATGATTCACGCTGACGAGCGAAGTGGTCTCGGTAAGACCGTAGCCTTGAATCACGGCATAGCCCAGGCGATGCCAGAATTCTTCCGTCAACGAGTCCAGGGCAGCGCCGCCCGAGATAAAGGCCCAGAACTTCCATCCAAAGCGTCGCCGAATGCGCCGAAAAATCCACCAGCGATAAAGAAAGTGCTTTCCTTCGGAAGCAGCCAGCTTCTGGCAAAACTCCTCGAGCCGGCGTTCATCGACCAGGTCCCGCTCGATCTTTTGTTTGAGGGACTCGAGGACCCGGGGCACGGTAACCACCACTGATACGACTTCGCGTTTCACCGTGGCGATCAGTTCGGAAGGATTCAAGCTGTCCTCGAAGACAACTGTTCCTGCCAGCAAGGGGGGAAGAAAAATTCCCAGAAATTGCCCGAAAACATGGCTTAAAGGCAAGAGGTTCAGGAAGCGAATGGGATGAACTAAGTGCTCGTATTTGAGATATTTACGGATCTCAGACTCGAGTGGGGCTAGGTTCGCGAGTACGTTGCCGTGAGTAATGACCACGCCCCTGGGCTCGGCGGTTGTGCCGGAAGTGAAGATGATCTCAAGCGTATCGCTGGCAGCAATTTGCGGCGAATCATAGGGAGCAGAGGAATGGCCGGCCAAGGCGCTGGCCAAATCCTCTAGAACCATCGCCGGCAGGGATGGCTGAAGATGGTCGCGGGAGCAGACCAACAACCTGGCGCCGACCTGCTGGTGGACGCTTAAAGCAAACTCGGCGGTTGCGATCTGGTCAAGCGGCACCACCACAACGCCGCCAAGCGAACATCCGAGAAACGCCCCAACCCACTCAGCCGAATTGCGGGCCCAAATAACAACTCGCTCCCCTTTCCTGATCCCTCGTCGCTCCAACTCTCGTGCGAACCGAAACGCCAAGCTTACAACCTCGCGATAAGACCAGCGCACAGTGCGATATCCGTTCCGCTCGACGTAAGCGACTTCGTTCCCGCGCGAAAGAAAGACCGGGAGGTACTCGAGCAGGGATTGGCGTTCCATCAGGAGAAGGGTACCGCATTCGGTGTCAACGACGGGTCTGAAGTGGTTCAAAGCGGCAAGGGGGAGAGATGCGTCGAACGCGGGCAAACCAAGATCTGCCCCAACCTGGGCAGACCTAGATCTGCGGATTTATGCGGAGCGGAGCTAGCACGGCTTCGGAGGTATGTGCTCTTGGCAAACTGCTGTGAATAGGCCTAGTTCCCTCACCCCGCCGAGCACATGGATGGCGACATTAGGACATCCCGGGGTGTCGCATATGTACTCGGTCAGTTCTTCTTCCCGGCCGTCTGCACCCGCACGGCCGGTCTTGATGATGATTCGAGGCACCGTTACCGCTACTGTAACGGCAATACGATCTCCTGTGCCGTAACTCTCGTGGTCCACACCTCGCACACCCCTCAGGGGCAACCGCCGTCAACAACACCCGGATCCCGGCGCCAGTTACTGCCGCGCCATAGCAATGCGAATAGCATCCTCCGGTGAAACCAGGTGATCGACGCTTTCGGCAGCATCGGCGATGGCAAGTTCCACCCCTTTGACCCGACCGTTGAAGGTATTGCCACTGGAACCGTATTCCGGCGAAACTGGAGAGCCGGTGTCCACGCCGACATCGCAGCCATCATCGGCGGAAAAGACCATGGCTTGCGTCACTGGTATTTCCCCTTCGCCAACCTTGTTGCCATCGGTGTAGAGCGTCACTTTGCCGCCCTTGCCCAGGCCGCCGCCGGCGTAGGCAAACTCCATGCGGACCTGATGCTGGCCTGCGGGTAGCGGACTGTTGGCCTCTACGTAGAACTGCTCGACGCCACCCAGGTTGTAGCAGTATTTGAGCTTACCTTGTCTGGCGTACAAGCTCCATCCGCCGATATTTCCCCCTTGCGCGATGATCACGCCCTCGGCGCCCGAGTCCGGCACCACGATTTCGGCAGTCACCGCGTGGGATTTGTTCTTGAGGTTGAGGACACAATTCTCTCCCAGCCTGCCCATTCCCTCAAAGAGAATCTGCGTTTTACCCTTGATCAGTACCGGCCTACCCGCAACATCGGGGTTCATGCGTCTCCCGAGGTCGTCGTCGAGCGGCAAGACGTTGTACTTGGTCGCCTCGATCAGCCAGAGGCGCTGCAATTCGTGAAGTTTCTCCGGAAACTGTTTGGACAGGTCGTTGGCCTGGCTCCAGTCCTTCTCCGTATCATAGAGTTCCCACTTATCGTCGTCGAAGGCGGGCGTCTTCTCGCCGATAAGTAACCACGGCGTCTTATGCCGAGTCACTGCCGTCCAGCCCTTGTGGTAGATGCCGCGGTTGCCGAAGATCTCGAAGTACTGTGTCTCGTGCTGATCGGCTGCCCTGGCGTCATCGAACGAGTACAGCATGCTCACACCCTCGATCGGGTGCTGCTGCACTCCGTTCACAAAGGTTGGCTCGGGAAGCCCGGCGGCTTTGAGGATGGTCGGCGCTACGTCGATCACGTGGTGGAACTGCCATCGCATCTCGCCCTTTGCCTCAATCCCCGCTGGCCAGTGGATAATCGTTCCGTTGCGGGTTCCACCCCAGTGCGAGGCGACCTGCTTGGTCCACTGGTAAGGGGTGTCCATGGCGTGCGCCCAACCCACCGCGTAGTGGGGGTATGAATCCGGCCCGCCCAGCTTATCGATACGAGCCAGTAGGAACTCCGGGGTTTCGACGCTCGACATGCCGTTGAAGTTGAGCATCTCGTTATAGGTGCCATTCAGCGTACCCTCGCCGGAAGCGCCATTGTCGCCGACGATGTAGAAGATCAAAGTGTCGTCCAAAATGTTGAGGTTCTTCAGTCCGGTCAGGAGCCGCCCGATGTGGTGGTCGGTGTATTCCAGATAGCCGGCATAGACTTCAGCCTGTCGGCTGAGCACGGGCTTGAGCGCTGCCGGCATGTCGTCCCAAGCCGGAATCTCCTTGTGACGTGGGGTCAGCTGGCAGTCCGGCGGTATTACGCCCAGCTGTTTCTGACGGGCAAACGTTTCCTCGCGCAGCTTGTCCCAACCCTGATCGAACTTGCCCTTGTACTTGTCGGCCCACTCCTTGGGCACGTGGTGAGGAGCATGAGTGGCACCCGGTGCAAAGTAAACGAAGAAAGGTTTGTCGGGCGCCAAGGCCTTTTGCTGCGCGATCCAGGCGCAGGCTTTGTCCGTCATGTCCTCGACCAGGTGGTAGCCCTCCTGCGGGGTCTTCTTCGGTTCAACGGGAGTCGTGCCTTCGTAGAGCGACGGGTACCACTGGTTGGCCTCGCCGCCGATGAAGCCGTAGAAATACTCAAACCCACCGCCACCGGTCGGCCATGCGTCGAACGGCCCTACCGGACTCGACTGCCAAACCGGCACCTCATGGCACTTGCCAAATTGCGCGGTCGAGTATCCATTAAGCTTGAGCGTGCGCGCCAACGGCGACATCGTGTTCGGCAGCACGGAATCGTAGCCGGGCGCGGCGCTGGCAATCTCCGTGATTCCGCCCATGTGAGCCGTGTGGTGATTGCGTCCGGTCAGTAGCGCCTGCCTCGTGGCTGAACACAAAGCGGTTGTGTGGAAGCGATTGAACCTCAGGCCGCTCGCTGCCAACGCCTCCGCGTTCGGAGTGTGGCAGGGACCGCCAAAGGCGCTCGAGGAGCCGAAACCGGCATCGTCAAGCAGGATGATCAAAACGTTGGGCGCGCCCTGAGGCGGCCGCAGATCTCGGATTGGCGGGTACTTGGTGTCAGGATCTTTGGCGTCGTAGGTTGTTAAACCCGTGCGTGGCACATCGGGTATCGGCAGAACCGACCGTCTCAGGTTGTCCTCGGTTTTCACCAGAATTCTCCTTTGTCACAAGAGTTCACGGTAGGATAAGTATCCGGCTGGGTTGAGGCTTCTGGCAAAAGTGACAGGTTTTGCTCTGCAAGCTCCAAATTGTTTCTGTAGAGACCGGGTGAATCTACGACCTGGTGAATATCTTACTCAACGTGATGAGATCGGAAGAACATGGGGAGGCGGGATGCGTGCCTCATGACTCTTCCGCCTTTCACGGCCGTCCCACCCCCAGCGCATCGGCTACTCGATTGATGTAATTGAACCAGGAAGCAATAAGCGTGATTTGCAAGATCGCTTGGTCGTCGAATCCGACGGCTCGCAATTTCTCATGATCGTCTTTCGAAACTTGGGTCGCGTCTCTGGTAAGTTTCACGACGTATTCGAGCATCATCCGTTCATGAGGAGGAACCGGAGCAGTTTGGTAATCCCGCTCGAGCGCATCGGTCAACGCCCCATCGAGAGTCACACGACGCAGAAACTCTGCGTGCGATTCGATTCAATAACGGCAGCGATTGGCGACCGACACCACGGTGGCGATCATCTCGTGTTGCCGGCGTGTGAGCGGCAAGTCAGGCGACATGAGTGCCCCAAACGTCGCGAATGCGTGATAAAGCGCACCGGGAATCAGGCTGTGCGACGCCACGATCTGAGAGCCTCCACCTTCGGCCGCATGCACCGGAGTCGAGTATTCGATCGGATAAAGGCGCTTTTGTTCCTCGATCGCCTGGCGTAGCTTTTCATCGGCGCTGTCCAATGGGACGGTACGAATCCAGGTCATAAATACCATTTGCCTTTCAAGGGAGATTTTGTACAATCAATGAGTTACGCTATATCCAGCAACGCTAACTTCAGATCACTTTGAGTGCCAACACCCGAAATGTATTGTCTAGGTTTGGGCGACAGATTCGTTCGCTAAGCCCCCCGCGCGGAGGATCGAGTCGATGAGCATTGTAGTGTGGAAGCTTTTGCGTAGACTGCCGAAGCCGGCGCTTCTTGTGTTAACGCTGTTTTTGCTGGCCGCAATGGCTCGTTCTTAATCGCCAGAGATTTTTTCCCTGACAATCTATGTGTGGTGTCGTTACGCGGGCCTGTCACCGGCCTATGGTTCGGCCGTCATGGAACGGACGCATGTCGGCTTTCAGGAACGGGCGATTCTTCACCCTCAATGAAGACGGCAGGGTCCCACCCCTGCCGTCTTCCGAACAAAATCTTGCCGTTATTTTGCGCGATTTACTGCTTTTCTGAGCTCCGCTCCTGGGGTAAACTTTGCGACTCGCCGGGCGGCGATCTTGATGGTCGCACCCGTCTGTGGATTGCGTCCGTTGCGGGCTTTCCTTTGGGCGACCGAGAAGGTGCCGAAACCAATCAAGGCAACCCGATCCCCTCTCTTCAAGGCACCGGTGATGCTTTGCATCGCGGTGTCGATTGCGTTAGCGGCCTGCGCTTTACTGATATCACTGCCGGCTGCGATACGATCAACTAGATCGGCTTTGTTCATCGTTTCTCCTGGTAGGTCTCTTTTATCCTGAAAAAACGGGGCGGGGAACAATCCCCAAGTAGAGACCCGGCGGCCTTATTTAGCGCCCGATAAAGATGAAAAGTCAACTGTGGAAATTGACAAGCGGTGGCGAGTTTGGGTCAGGGAACCAGCCCAAAACATATTGATGAGCGCAGACACCTCACGCGAGTCGGCAACTTCTGGACCACCCGATTCCCGCGCGGGGTGCGGATTTCGCCATGTGAAACTGGCCACGGACTCGGTGGCGGGTATCTGGCATGGATTGAATTCTCCGCCCTCTTGCCCAGGTGCTTGAGAAGTACATGGCTGCCACCTCTTTATTCGAGAGTGGATGGGGCAACCGCCCGAGTGATTTAGAAGCACCTGCTAATTTTTACAGCTGGCGTGCAGCTGCCAGATCGGCGGGAGCTTCCCTTGTTTTGGGTGTCGGAGACCATCGCTCTCCGGGTGGCGAGTACAACAAACAACAAACCGCCCTCATCGCTTGTTTGGCGAGGAGGGCGGCTTGTACGCGCACAACAACTGTTGGGGGAGAGTTAGTCCCCAGAAGGCAGCAGCATCTCTTCCGCTCTCGGCTCAACCGAGGCGATCACCGCCGGAGCTACCACGGGCTGACGCGAGCGTTTGGCGGCGTATTCCTGGGCAGGCTGCGGCGGTTGCGCACTGAACTGTTCGGCCTCGGTTGAACCGCACAGCGCGGTTACCGAAGAGGTCCCGCCCGCGATCACTTGAGTGA
>DATJVZ010000251.1:0-25693 GCA_035501575.1 Terriglobales bacterium
GTCTTCTGCCCTCAGCTTCGGCCTTCCCTCGAGTGTAGGCGGGTCGGCTCCTGCATTAAGCGTTTCGAGGCCTGCTCAGCGTTCACACTGATTTTCATGAGTTTTCGCGGGCCTCTTAGGCCCGAGATGACACGTTACGGCCTACATGCTCGCCAGATCAGCAAAGTGGCCCTCTACACCGGAGGCTCCGACGGTTTCGTTACCTCTACCGCCGCTCCGGTTGCTACCGAGTGGAACGAGCCAGTTCTCGGGCGGGACTTCCACCCGCGGTCGACCAGCGCTTTTCACGGCGCACTACACAAGCTGCCTGACATCACCCCAAGGAAAGGCATTTTGCTACTTGAGCTCCATGGGCGATAAGATAATACGCGAGATACCGGACGTCGCGGACTCGATCGCTGGCATCGAAGCCGGGCACCGCGCCGGTGCCATTGTTGTTGGCCTGACCGGGACCTGCTCGGAGGAAGAGCTCACCCGAGCGGGCGTTAACTATATCATTCGCTGCCTGGAGGACATTTCCAGCACGCTTTCTCAGATTGAGGTGCAACTTGTTATCACGTGAGTTACCTGATCCGCGCTGCTGGACTGCTGTCATTCCCGCCGCCGGTCGTGGCTCTCGGCTCGGATATCATCGACCAAAGATTCTCTATCCCATAGCCGGCCGACCAATTCTTGAGTGGCTGCTCGATATTTTTTCACCTAATTGTTCGACGGTTGTCGTTGTTGTGTCCTGCGAAGGAAACATTGACATCGCGACTGAGCTCGACCGTCGTATTCCCGGTCGATTTGAAATTGTTGTGCAGAAGACTCCGACTGGCATGGGCGATGCGGTGGCGCTCGCCTTGCCCTTAGTGAGAACTCCCCACGTAGCAGTTGTCTGGGGAGACCAGGTTTCTCTCCGGCGCAAGTCTGTCGAAGAGTGCATGCGCCTACACCAAGGGTGTGCAGAACCAGACCTGACTTGCCCGACGGTATTTCGGGATCACCCCTATATTCACTTTGAGCGTGATGCCCACAACCGCATCATCGGAGTGCGGCAGGGCCGTGAGGGTGACCCTTTACCCGATCACGGAGAAAGCGACACCGGATTTTTCTGTTTCCGCACCGTGTTTCTAAGGCGCTTACTCAGGGAGCTGCGCGCCTGTTCAGATCCCGGTAAACTCACAGGCGAATTCAACTTCCTGCCAGTAATACTATTGGCGGCACGCCGTGGCTCAGTACTGACGCCTCAAATTATGCAACCTGAAGAGACGATCGGCGTGAATTCAAAAGAAGAAGTAGCGATGATCGAGAAGTTTTTGCTGGAATCACATGTCTGCAATCCAAGCTAGTTTGGTCGAGCGCCTGGCTGCTGGGCACGTCAGCCCAATGCCAGAATCGCGATCGCAAATCAACATCGTGTTATTTTCCGGCGGTAGCGGAACACAGAGTATTACCGAAGCTTTCCGGCGTCATCCCCAGATTGCGCTAAAGATTCTCATCAATGCTTACGATGACGGCCACTCCACGGGTCGCCTGCGTCGGTTTATTCCGGGCATGCTAGGCCCTTCCGACATCAGGAAAAACATCAATCGGCTTATGCCTACTATCGAGCGCAGCCAAAGGAGCCTAAAGCTCGTTTCTGATTACCGTCTGCCTGTCGGTGTTTCCCGTAAGGACGCGTTGGCTATCCTCAACTGCATCGTGGCAGGTGACTATGAGTGGCTGCCGGAACGGCTCGCGAGTGCCTTTCCGCAATTCGCATATTGGCAATTGCGCCAGTTGTGTTCTTTCCTGGTTACATTTCTGACATATTTCGAGAAGCAGGAAAGCTGTGGTCGGACATTTGATTTCACAGATTGTGCGCTAGGGAATCTTCTCTTCGCTGGTTGTTACCTGCAACATGTGAACTTCAATCGCGCGATCGAGTCGTTCAGCGAGTTCTATGAAGTGGGTAAGAATGTGCTCTTGAACATCACTCTCGGAGAGAACCTGTTTCTGGCCGCCGAAAAGGAGACCGGGGCAGTACTTCTGAATGAAGCCGAGATCGTCGCCACACAGGATGCGACGAGAATCCGCGAGCTGTTTTTGTTAGATGAAGAGACCTATCTGACTCGAGTGGAGAACGCGGCCTGCCCGCCGCCGGGGGGCTGGGGACATCTCCTCCGTGCCGCGCATCGCGTGCCGGGCCTAAACCCAGGCGCCAGCACCGCACTCGCCGAAGCCGATGTGATCGTGTACGGTCCGGGCACGCAGCACTCATCCCTCCTGCCATCCTACATGACCGAAGGGCTAGCCGAAACGATCGCCCAGAACAAGAAAGCAGATAAAATCTTCATCGCCAACATTTATCGCGATCATGATATTCAACAAGAGGATGCCGCCGACCTTGCACGAAAGTTCCTGGACGCCATGACGAGAGATGGAGGTGTTCCCGTTCAATGGCAGGACGTGGTTTCGCACTTCTTTGTCCAGGGTACTGATGAGAACACCCTGAGCAGAGCCAAGTACGTAACATATGATAAGTCCCGATTTGTTTTTCCGCTGGAGGTCATCAAGGTGCGGGACTGGGAAGCGGAGGGCGGATGTCATGCCGGTGGGTACGTTCTTGACGAGTTGCGGCAGATTGTGCAATCCCGCATTGACGTCGACCTGTCTCGCGTACACCACATGGTTTCGGTCATCGTTCCAGTGTTGAACGAGGAAGCGACGATCGAAGCCGTCTTGCGCTCATTGACAGCACTCGACTTCCAGGCATTCGGACTCACAAAGGAAATCATCCTGGTCGATGGCGGCTCCACCGATCGGACCATCGAACTGGGACGTTCTATTCGCAACGTGAAAGTGCTTTGCGCTCCGCAGCGGGGACGCGGTGCGGCCATGCTCCTCGGAATGAAACAAGCGCGGGGCAACATCATTGTTTTCTTCCCCGGCGATGGCGAGTATCGTGCGGACGATCTCTATAGCATAGTAAACTCGCTCGTGAATTCCCAGTTCCGTGCAGCATTCGGAACACGAGCTACTAAGTGCACCGATCTTTCCCAACGTTTGAAAGCCATCTATCAAGGGAACCAACTGCTGTATCTCACCAGCAAGTACGGAGGATTATTGCTCAGCGTCACGACCCTCCTACTTTTCAACCGATATGTTTCCGATGTGCTCAGCAGCGTGAAGGGCTATGATGCAGACCTTTTACGCTCCCTGAAGCTCGAATCCAACGGACTTGACCTGGAGACGGAGATCGTTGCCAAACTCTCGAAAAAACGCGAATACATCTTAGAAATACCGGTCAATTATAAGCCTCGAACCCGTGCGCTCGGAAAGAAGATTCGCGCATCGGATGGCATCAAGGCCGTTCTGGCGCTGATGCGTTACCGGCTTTGTCGCGAAGGAAAGGAAAATTAGTGATGCCCCTCTTATCGATCATCATTCCGGCGTATAACGAGGGTGCTTTTATTGGCAAACTGCTGGAGCGAATTGATGCCGTCGACATCGAGAAATTAGGCTTCGACAAAGAGATTATCGTAGTGAACGACGGTTCGACTGACAACACCGAGGACGTGGCCCGCCGGTTCCACCATATCCGTTGCTTCAACCAACCTTCGAACCAGGGGAAAGGGAAAGCGGTGCAGCGCGGTATCCGCGAGTCGATCGGTGACTACATCCTGATTCAGGACGCAGACCTTGAGTACGAACCAAGAGACTATTTTCGTTTACTCCAGGGATTAACGAAAGGTGACGTAGTTTACGGTAGTCGTATCATCGGCCAACGAGAAAAGCGCAAGGGATTTATGCTATTTCCGGGTAAACATCCTCGACAAGGACTCGGGCCATGGTTAGCGGGTGTGCTTCTAACCCTTTGGACGGCCCTGATTTATGGCCGCTGGATCACGGATATGCTGACGGCATATAAACTATATCCAGCGCAAGTGATCAGGAACATGAAACTTCGTACCAGCGGTTTTGAGACTGATCACGAGATCACGGCCAAGCTTATACGTCGGGGGCTGCGAGTGGTAGAAGTTCCGATCGAATATCATCCACGCTCAAGTGCAGAGGGAAAAAAGATCAAGCCGTCTGATGGGTTGATTGCGGTATGGACCTTGCTGAGATTCCGTATTGCAGATTGAAATGGGGTGCAGGCGTCGATTGCTCATGGACGTATCGTCGCTCGTCCGCCCCAAAGCGGGCGGCTGTTGCTAAGTTGAGTCTAAGAGCGCGCTGGAGGCGCGCAGCAAACCCAGGGGTGTGGCCGGCAACAGCCTGAAAACAAGACGTTGGGTGACCCGAAAATCCGGTCGCAGGTAGCAAGACCTCCTCAGTCCGGCTTCGAATTCCTCTACGATTTTGCGCTCCCAACCTAGGCTTGCGATCGCACCTTTCTTTGTGACCAGGATTAAGACCACTACAGTTCTATTGCTCCGGTAAGCGAGGATGAGGTGAAGCTCACATCGGCATGCTAATTGTCGAAACTGATGCAGTTACGCTCCTCACCCACCTGTCCTGCCTCAGCTGGAAATGGAGAACAGCGTTCGCCCGTTAAGATAACGGAGCGACCGTATGAGGAAGGAACGGAAGCATTTTACCCCAGAAGAAAAGGTAGCCATCCTGAGGCGACTCGCTTCCTCGTGGGATTTGCGCGAGTCGAAGCGGAAGCGGATGTCGAAATAATTCTCGAACGCGCCAAGGAAAAGTACCCGGAAGTAAAGCCGCGCCTTATCTCGCACAACGGTCCGCAGTTCATCGCCCGCGATTTCAAGGAGTTCATTCGCATCTCGGGCATGACGCACGTCCGAACCTCGCCTAGCTACCCACGGTCGTGGAAAGCCGGCACAAGTCACTGCAAAGCGAATGCATTCGGCCGGGCACGCCGCTTTCGCTCGAAGATGCAAAACGCCTGATCCAACAGCATGTGGACCGTTATAACCACGTCCGGTTTCACAGCGCCATCGGCTATGTGACGCCAAACCATATGCTTGGAGGCCGACAGGTCGAGATTCACACTGACCGCGACCGCAAGCTGGAAGCCGCCAGACAGCAACGTCAGAGTCGCCGCCAGCAAGCTGCGTGAAGAGCGAAGTGGCCAGCCGCCGCGGTGTCGGATAGTCGTGAAGTGGCTAGGTTCCGGTTTGCCGACGAACCGCGAGTTATCGCGTGCTGACTCGAATCTAATGCCGAGTGCGGCTGCCTCCAGTGGCTGCACATGAGTGTCGTCTCTCCATGGGACTATAATGACGCGCAACGCATGGGGCTCACATCTGGGACCAAACTCGGGCCGTATGAGATCGTCTCGTCGCTGGGCGCAGGTGGCATGGGAGAAGTCTATCGCGCGCGCGACACGCGGCTTGACCGCACGGTCGCGATCAAGATTCTGCCGGCACATCTGTGCGGCAATCCTGAGGCAAAGCAGCGCTTTGAGCGGGAAGCGCGGGCCATTTCTTCGCTGAGTCATCCGAACATCTGCCATCTCTACGACGTCGGCTCACAGGACGGGACGAGTTACCTCGTCATGGAGTACCTCGAAGGGGAAACGCTCGCCGCCCGCCTGACTAAGGGGCCCCTGCCGCTGGCGCAGGTTTTGCGTTACGGAATCGAACTCGCTGAAGGATTGGAAATTGCGCATCGTAGCGGCGTGGTGCACCGGGACTTGAAGCCGGCTAACGTGATGCTCACCAAATCTGCCAGCAAGCTCATGGATTTTGGGCTGGCCAAGCCGGTTGCACCAGCCGCGCCGCCTTCTTCGGGACTGACTCAGACTCTGGTTGGGACAAGCCAACCGTTAACCACCGAGGGGATGGTGGTGGGAACGTTTCAATACATGTCGCCTGAACAGGTGGAGGGAAAAGATGCCGATGCGCGCAGCGACATCTTTGCTTTAGGCGCCGTTCTGTACGAAATGGTAAGCGGCAAACGGGCATTTGAAGGCAAGACTACCGCCAGCGTACTGGCGGCAGTGCTGGAGCGGCAGCCCGTGCCCATCAGCTCGTTACAACCTGCGAGCCCGCAGGCTTTGGACCACACCGTCAAGAAGTGTCTGGCGAAGGATCCGGAAGAGCGCTGGCAGAGCGCCCGCGACGTAGCCGGCGTACTGCGCTGGATCGCGGAGAGTGGAACGCAAGCGGGGACGGCGTCGCCACAGGTTGCGAGACCTAAAGCGCGCGAGCGCGTATTGGCGGGGGTCGCCCTGCTGTTTGCTCTGGCCACCTTGCTTCTCGGCTTCGCGTATTTTCGTCGACCTACAACTGAAGTCCCTTCTTTTCGCGCCAGTATCCTGCCCCCAGGAGGCACCTCGTTCTCGAGCAGCATCGGGTCTGGGGGTTACGCGCTCTCTCCCGACGGCAGTCGGCTGGCCTTTGTCGCCCAATCTGTTGATGGCAGAGCGAGCCTCTGGGTACGTGCGTTGAACTCGCTGGTGGCTCAGCCCCTGGCTGGAACTGAGGACGCCAGCCTCCCATTTTGGTCACCGGATGGGCAATGGATCGGCTTCTTCTCCGATGGGAAACTCAGAAAGACCCAGGTTTCAGGAGGATCGGTGCAGGAGATTTGTGAGGCTGCTCTGGGCCGCGGCGGCACCTGGAACGCTCAGGGTACGATTGTTTTCACTCCGAATATCAGCAGTCCGCTGTTACGCGTTTCGGCCAATGGCGGCACGCCGGTCGCGGCGACCAAGCTGGATGCTTCCCGGGGCGAGACCACGCACCGTTGGCCGAGCTTCCTGCCCGACGGGGTTCATTTCCTGTACCTGGGCCGCAATCTCTCGAGCGAAAAAACTTCCCGGGTGTACGTCGGCTCTCTAGATTCTTCCCCAGCCAAATCAATTGTAGACGTGGGGGGGGGAGCAGAATATGCCTGGCCGGGGTATGTCTTGTTTGTGCGCAACGCCATCCTGCTGGCACAACGATTCGACATTCGCAGTTTGTCACTAACAGGGGATCCTATCCCTGTCGCAGTGGACGTATCCGCGCTGCCCGGTGTCCTGCGTTCCAGCTTTGATGTTTCGCAGAACGGTCAGCTGGTGTATCAGGCAGTCAGCGGCAGCGGAGAGATCGAACTGGCGGTAGTTGATCGATCCGGAAAGACGCTCGCGGCCCTGGGGACGCCGGGGAATTACACGAGTGTCCGCATCTCTCCCGATGGCCAGAAGATTGCCATGGTGGATGCCAATCCCGTCGCCACCGACTCCGCCATCTGGTTATACGACGTGCGCCGCAACGTTAAAACCCGGTTTACGTTTGGCCAGGGACTCAATGGGAGTCCAGTTTGGTCGCCCGATGGCTCGCAGATCGCCTTCTCCTCCAGTCAGTCGAACGTAATTAACATCTATACCAAGCCCACTACCGGAGCCGCTGAGGAGAAGCGACTGCACGAGTCCGCCGATGACGAGCGGCCCAGATCCTGGTCGCCCGACGGCCGCTACATCGCCTTCGAGAACAGAGGCGGAGGCACTCCGACGGTGTTCATCCTGCCACTTTTCGGGGATCGCAAGCCTTTCTCCCTTCTGAATCTTTCTTACCCGAACTATCTTCCACAGTTCTCCCCGGACGGGCATTGGATTGCGTATGTCTCCTTTGAGTCCGGCCGGCCGGAAGTCTACGTCACCTCCTTTCCGGGAGCCAAAGGCAAATGGCAAGTGTCGTCGGCCGGGGGTACGCTGCCGCAGTGGCGGCACGATGGTCGCGAGCTTTTTTATGTCTCCCCGAGCGGAGCCCTGATGGCCGCTGCAGTGAGTGCAACCCCGAACTCGTTTACGGTTGGCCCGGTACAGCAGATTTCGCAAATACGTCTACCCCAGCCCGGTCTGGGATTGCTGATATCGGTGTATGACGCATTTCCCGGCGGCCAAAAGTTCGTGGTCTCCAGCTTGAAAGGGGAGGCCCTGCACACTCCGCTCACGCTGGTGACCAACTGGGCGGCGGAATTGAAGAAGTAGGTCCTTGGGCTCTGGCCCGGTGCACGAGTGACAGAACAGCATGGGCGGCGGAGCTACCATGAACTTGCCAGGTAAAACGGAGGCGGGCTCTGCCGGGAGGCAACCATGCCGAGGGATAACCGGGCGGGCTCATCGAGCCGATGTTGAGCAGCACGGGAGCCAATCCTCTCGCGCTGTGCATTGCGAGGGAAAGGCCATCGGACGATAGACCCCATGCCTTGAAAAATCCCCGCGCCGCAGGGGCGGAATCTACACTAACGGAGAACGCTTCTTCTCCATTTCACGCTGCGCCAAAACACACCCATAGCTGTCTCCTTCTGGGGCTTTCGATTCTGCGTGGTTTCCGTTCCCCAGAAACCACCTCATGTCGGCTCTCGTAAACGACAAACTGGAGGATCCGAAGAGGGACAATACATAAGTCACGAGCACAAAGATCATTTCGACCCTCAGTTTCTGGACTCGCTGCCCTGCCGTGATTTTCGGCTCATCATTCCCGAGTTCCGGCGGTCAGCACTTGGCGATACGTTGGTTGCATACCACTGCCATGGAATCTATTCCTGCCATTATGGAGATGGCCATGTCAATTCGCGGTGGATTCATCAAGTTGTTGGTCGACGATTCAGAACTCAACCGCGACTCAGCGATCCTGGTACATGCAAATGGGTAAGTTTTAATGATTGTAAGCTTTTCGATTATTTGGCCCGCCATTGCGCGCGAAGAACATCCGATCGACGTTTTCACATGCCAGTTCTCCGCTGCTATGGCCACCCCGAGAGCAACCATCTCGCGCCCACACGAGAGTATCTTCACCAGCATTTACTGTCTGGCCTAAACATTCTCCAACGGAGATCAGATGTGGGAAAGGACACGCTGAGGCCAACGCAATGGCTAGGGTCCGCTCGGAACGGTGCGTTGGCTACCGAACTCTTAGCCGGGCCAGGGCCGAAAGCCCCAGTCCGCGCCCGCAGTCGGTTTCGTAGATCAGCTCCCGCGCATCCACCGCCCACACCGAACGAGTGCAGTTGCATTCGGCATCCGTTCGCTGAGACTCCTGGCCGGTCTGCAGGTTCAGAATATGAATCTGCCAGGAGCCCGATCGCTCACAACTAAAAGCCAGCCAGTTTCCGTCACGCGAAATCGCGGGATAGCGCGCAGAACAGGTGGGGACATCCATTTCGCGAATGACCCCTGTTTTAGGTTCAACTGCGTAGAGACGAAATTGTCCGCTGCGTTTCGAGCTGAAGACCAGACGATGATCCGGAAAGAACGCAACGTCTCGCGCGTCGTACTCGGGACCCGCCAGTTCGCGTTCACTCGCACTGCCTCCCCCAGACCGCTGGGTGCCGAGGGGTCGAATCCATAGAGAATTTACCCCCTGCAGCTCGCGGGTGAAGGCCAGCAACTCTTCATCCGGCGAAACCACCGGCTGCTCGGCGCCTTCCGCCTCGACGGGTAAACCTAAGTGTGCCTCTCCAAAATCAGCGGCAGCCAAACGCACGATCCGCGAGCTGGAGGTAGCTTCTTCCACCCAGATGCTTTCGCTTCCGGCCGACGGGTGGAACCAATCTCCAGAGCCCGACCGGGTGCTTGTTGAACCATCCCTCAATCGGGCCAGCTTGTAGGCGTACGAAAACGAACCCGGACTTGCTACCAGGGCGGAGAAGAATAAATCCCTTGAATTGAGGGTAGGCTCGGCTTGCATACCCACGGTGGAAAGGACTACGACCCGATTTGGGTAGTTGTCAAATTGTCCCCGGAAGTGGTGCAGATTCGAAAGGAAACTGCCGGCCGTTAAGATCACGAATGCCAGAGTGGCAAGGATAGTTGAACGAGAGCGCAGGCGGCTGCGCAAAGATTCCGACGAATGCCAAACCAGTATCCAGAATAACAGCCCGCCGAGCAGGCTCAAGAAATAGAGGCGGGGAAAGAACAAAAGAATTCGCCACCCCGTTGCTGAGGGCTGGTAGAAGCGACTGTAGGGTCCCAGAGGAAGAAGCAACAGGCACAGGAAAATGCCGGCTCTGGTGGTTTGCTTGCGTTCCAGCAGGTATTCTGTGACCAGCGTCCCGGTCAGGATCAAAGCCACAAAATGGTACAGGGCCGGCAGCGAAGACACCCACAAGAGCAGGAACAAATAACATCCCCATTGCAGCTTCCGCCCCGCGCGATCCTCGGTGGCGAAGTATACCGCCCAAAGAAAGGCAACCAGCAAAAAGACATGGATTAAAGGATGGAGGAATGCATAGAGCGAGGGAAGGTGAGCAACCGGCGACGGATTCAGTTCAGGCTCGGCGATAAAGAGCCGACGCAGCAGAGCAGTAAAGGAGTTCCACTCGAGGTCATAGGGATCAAGGTTCTCCCCGATCACAGCTCGTGGCAGGATTTCCCTGGCAAAGACGCGGCAAGCATCCAGCCCGAAGCTGTACACAGACACCATCGCCGCCGCTCCCAGACCGACGATGACTCCCGCTACAGCGCGCCATTGCTTTTTGACTAGGAAGAACAAGAGAAACAGGGCCGGGTAGATCTTAATCGCCGCCGCGGCGGCGACGACTACTCCGGATATGAAGGACCAGTCCTCGAAATAGAGCCATGCCGCCAAGGCCAGCAAAAACAACACGACGATATGCATCTGCCCGAGCAGGAGATTGGCCCTTAGAGGAGCGAAGACAAGAAATATCAACAGGCCAATTCTTCGCCAAGGAAGGCTTGTGCTTGCCTTCATAAGAACGGCTGTCAACCCCAGGCAAAGTAGGTTCACCGCCAACCAGGCGTGTTTGGCTTCAAGAGGCGGAAGTGAGGACCACGGAAGTATCAGCAGTGTGGAAGGAAATGTCAGCGGAATGAAGGTAACCAAGGGCAGATCAATTTCCGCGTGATCCTTCTGCCTTTCGAACCAGATCCAGTCGTAGAACTGATCCGCGGGATACCCTTGGCGATGCAGGCGAGCAGCCAGGTACTGGTCGGGAAAATCCGAGTTCAGCTGACGCCAGGCGGGAATGAATGCCCGGGCGACAAAGGCGAACAGGAAGAGCGCCAGCAGGATTCTTTCGGCGGAGGGCACCAAAGTCAGCCAGGAACGCAGGAGCTCCGACCCAGCAGGACGAGCCGGAATCCCAGAACCTTTACCAGCGGTGCTCAAGCAAGAGACCTTTCCTTGATCTCGTGGCTGGAATTCTACCACCTGGACAGCAACTACCAGCCCTAGCCGGTAAGCGAAGGATAAGTCAACGAAGGTAACGGCCACCTTCCAGCGGCTTTCTCTTGCCGTAGCGGTTAACAGGCAGCCTTATCTCTCGCCGCAAAATGGGGATCGTTAGGATTCTTTGTGGGCGAAGTAATAGGTTTTTTCCTTGCCCCAGCCGAGCACCTTTGCCGAATGCAGCAATCTTCGGGCTTGTGCTTCTTTCTGGCAGACCCCGAGTCGAACAAGTGGATCTTGAAGCACTCTTGCCGGATGCCTGAATACTTATTCCGCACGCTCTGCGCGACTATCGAAACGTACTTCGGTCTGATGCAGTGCCCAATCCATAAACAGCCTAGCCCAAACCCCGCTAGCAGAGCCGGAAGTCGCCAGACTATCCGTCAAAGGTTTATACTGCTGGCGATTCAGGCCCGTACCCGCGCCCTTCGCACTGGGAAGGAATGGTGGCGTTCCATGCCCAAACATTGTGCCCAACGTTCGGACGCTAGGATCCAGTTTACCTATGCTCAGCACACAGAGGATATCGAATTAAGCGAGATCGAGAGGGAGATTCACGAGAATCGAGATCAGCCCCTCTCCAGTGTCCTAAAGGGAGTGATTGAACGGGTTCGATCGCTGACCGACGCCGAAGGTGCTTTCCTTGTCATTTGTGACGCATGGGGAGTCGTATGTCGAGCCAGTGCGGGAAAAGCTCCCGACGTTGGATCCAAGCTCCCATCAGAACCGACCCTCACCAGAAGATGCATGGAGAGCGGACAAGTCGTGACTTTCTATGAATACGAAGAAGAAGATTTCCGGATTGCCCCGCCGCGCTGGCGTTCAATAGCAGTGGTGCCGGTGCAAGGGCAAGGTTCTGTTCTGGGAGTACTGGAGGTACTGTCTTCTCGAACAGCCGCCTTCAGCCCGCAGCATGTTGCCGCCTTGCAGCACGTCGCTCACTTGCTGGCTCCCAATTTTCAGCCGGAGGAACCTGAGCCGCCGAAAGCGCGACGAGGAACAACGCGCATCTGGACCAGCGTTAGCGGAGCGGCGCTTCTCTTGGTTTCCCTGTGGCTCTGGTTCGAGTTTTATGGACGTCCGAGGAATCGACCCCCTGCCACGAACACGGCATCGAACCCCGCTGCAATGCCGAACAACACCGGGAGCATGGCGATGCCGACCGACCAACTGCAGAGCCCCGAGATCTTTGATCATTCCCAGGTTGGAGCCCCCGCTCCCGCGCCTTCGTCCTCTTCGCCTCCCCTCGTCCAGCCCGGTGCCCCACCGTCTGCGGCCCTACCCTCGTTAAAACCATCACCGGAAATTCCCCTTACCACCGGGCGTACAACTTCACGCCGCAATCCCTCCCAGAGAAATCCAAGACCCTGATGCTACTCGGACGCCAAGCGCCGGGCGGTAGGAGCGATTTCGAAGTCGCCTGGGAGTCCTACGGCCCGGATGCGATTATGAGATTCGTGAACGGGGCACGGTTAGCACGACGGCCAAAGCAAACTGGGTAAGCGGCAGATCCCTTGACCGGTACGACGAAATCGAGTACCGAGGAACTCGCCCAAGACCGCACAACCTTCTGGAAATTCATTTCGCGGGTGCGAACCATGCGGCTGTAATCGCCCACAACGATCAGCCAATCGTTTCTTAGCGGGAGCGGCGGGACGCGCTAACTCTCCTTCGCTCTTAGATGTCAATCTGCTTCTCGGCGTGCTTCCTCAGGTACCAGCAAGGGCTGTAGCCGAGGTGGGGAAATAGGGACTCGACGCAAACTTGGTTCTCGGGCGGCGGGAACTGATATTCCGTTTTGCCGCTCTTCTCGTGAATCACGTAGACGGACTGAACCGCCACATTGCCGAAGGGCTGGCGGTTGGCTGACAGCCTCGAGCGCAAGCAGAGGTAATCTCCTGCGTACACCAGGGACGTGAGCGCAATTGCGCTGACCAGTCCGTAAGACACTATGCCTCGCATTCGATCGGGTAAGCGCACATGCTCGAGGGAATCTGAGGCTATGTTTTAAGGTTCCAGGGAATGTGTCAAGTCAGCCAATCGAAATTCACCGATTCGACTGCCACGCTGGGACCGGTCGATCCATCGGAAGAAGGTTTGGGCGAGCCGCCGAGTTGGTGGCGAAGTCGTCTCGAGATTACGTCCGACATCCCGGCGGACTGGCGGTCCGCAACACCGCAATAGTCAGCGCCCGAATTTATGATGGCGAGCCACGAAGTGCGCCCCACATAACAAGCACAATCGCGCACCAGGCTCCGGCTAAGCCTGCTGATCTGTCGTTATTGTGCGATGGCACTAGCGGTGGCGGAAAAGGCGTTATTGGCATTGCCGCCGATCAGGCGAACCGTGCCAACCACGAGCACCAAAATGACGGCCAGCATCACCGCGTATTCAGCGATGTCCTGCCCGCTGTCCTCTAACCAAAACTCGCGCCATAGGTTAACCATGCACTACCTCCTTGCCATAAGATCGAAACCACGGAATCCATAGTGGCTTAATTTAGGGTGGGTGACAGCTCAGGTGTCAACTGGTGCGCCGAGAGAGCGAGGCTGGCGCGCACCCTGAATGCCATCGATTCTGCCCCCCAGCGTGGCGGCTTGTCAAGGATTTGTAAAGAATTGCGGTTGCGGGCTCGGAAAGCGGATCTGGACAGGCATTCTGGCCCGTATTGCGGCACGCTTTTCGTCCCTAAGACGCGTTAGGTTGGCCGCCTCCCTAAATGTGCAAACAATTGCACAACACGACTGATGATCCCGCAAAGCCCTTCCTTTCCGCAGTTGAAGCTTTGGCCCCGGACTTGCTGTTTACACTCGCGGGGGGATGTTCGATGAGAATCACTGTATCTGTGAAAACCGCTTTATTTCTAGGGTTTTGCCTCGCTTCGGCGACGGGGGCAATGGGCCAATATGCAGCATCAGCTGGATATGCACCGATGGCTACGACGTTTACTCCTGTAGATCATACGATGCACGCTTCTACGGTGCCCCTGGCAACGGCGCAAAGCCTATTCCAGGGCTCTGGCGACACTGTCGCCCAGGGGGAAATGCCCTTGTGGGAAGCTGTACCCGAACGGCGGGAGGTTCCGCTCGGTGATGCGGCGCGCGAGCTGAAGAAAGAGCACGCAAACGTGAAGAAAGCTCGTAAGGTTTGGGAAAACTAGACCCGGCACTAGGCTCCGGCCTCGTCCGCGCGGCTAGATCGCTGTAGGACGCCCGGGTCGCAGGGCCATAGCTGGCCGGCCTGGTTTGGGAGCTGTCGGGCAGAGACTTCCAACCCGCAGCCCCAAGCCCGGGTCAGTCGTTGGCGCGGGACCGTTGCCATCCTTCATAGGCCGAGCGGCCCGCGTATTTCGCCCTCCCTCCCAATTCCCTTTCAATCTCAAGCAGCCGGTTGTACTTGGCGACACGCTCTCCGCGGCAGCTGGATCCTGTCTTGATCTGTCCCACTCCGGTCGCCACGCACAGATCCGCTATGGTTGTATCGTCGGTCTCTCCGGATCGATGGGATACGACAGCAGTGTAGTTGCTTTTTCGCGCCATTTCGATGCAGCGCAGAGTTTCTGTGATCGTGCCGATCTGGTTGAGTTTGATCAATATCGAATTGGCCAGCCCTTCCTCGATTCCCTTTGCGAAGATTTCCGGATTGGTGACGAAGAGGTCGTCCCCGACGAGCTGCACCTTGGCACCGAGCTGGGCGGTCAGCTTCTTCCAACCGGCCCAATCGTCTTCGCCAAGTCCATCTTCAAGGGAAAATACGGGATACTTCTTGAGCCACTCCGCCCAAAGCGCAATCATCTCCTCCGAACTCTTGCGCGAGCGATCCGACTTGCCAAACACATACACCCCACCTTCGTAAAACTCACTGGCTGCCGGGTCCAGGTTAATGGCGACGTCCTTTCCCAGTCTGTAGCCAGCCTTCTCGACCGCCGCGGCCATCAATTCCATCGGCTCCTCATTGGACTTAAGGCGAGGCGCGAAGCCACCCTCATCGCCGACGCCCGTATCGTATCCTTTGCGGTGCAAAACGTCCTTCAGGGCGTGGAAGGTTTCTGCCGCAGCCCGCAAGGCCTCGCCAAAGCTCGGAGCACCGAACGGAACGATCATGAACTCCTGGAAATCCACGTTATTGTCGGCATGCTTGCCTCCGTTGAGAACGTTCAGCATGGGAACGGGCAAAACGTATTCTTCCCGTGACGCCAAGTGCCGATAGAGAGGAACTTTTCTCTCTGCCGCAGCCGCCTTCGCGGCCGCAAGCGAAACCCCCAAAATCGCGTTGGCGCCGAGCTTGGACTTGTTCGAGGTGCCGTCGAGCCCGATCAGCCGCTCATCGAGCGATTTCTGGTCGGCTGCATCGAAACCCTTCACCGCCGGCTGGATAACGCTGATCACGTTCTGAAGCGCTTTGAGGACGCCTTTCCCGCCGTAGCGTTTCTTATCTCCGTCGCGGAGCTCGACCGCTTCCCTGCGCCCGGTAGACGCCCCCGAGGGGACTTTGGCCACACCTATTGCTCCGCTATCGAGCATCACACTCACCTGCACGGTAGGGTTTCCTCGCGAGTCCAGAATCTCCAGGCCATCGATGCTTTTTATGGTGGACATGCCTCTCCTTAGGATAACTTCTCGGGACCAAAATCGCTCTTACTCAACCCAGTGGCGTTCGAGAATGACGTCGACGTAAAACGGGCCAACTCTCTCCCAACATCTATGATCCCTTCCTGAGCATACCAATTCTTGATGAAGATCAAGAAGGCAAGCTTTGGGACCACGCCCACTGCCGTTGTCGTCTATGGCAAAGAACCACTCAAAGGTCCCGACAACTTTGCCATGGATCGCTCGACCGGAACTAGAATAGAGTCTTCTCTATGGTCAAGCGTGGACCAGCTCGGCGGAGGCCTCGAAAGGCCAAACCTGGCTCCACGGGCCTAGGGCCAAACGAATGCCGCATCGAGAAACTGGGAGGATCGGCGGCCGAGGTAGCAGAGGTCATTGAGCAAGCAGGAGGCTGCTTGGTGGGATCTTATAAGGACCCGTTCGGCGGACATTCAGTGCTGTTGTCGATTTTGCCGATCGAGGCGGTCGAGCCTACTCCCTTTCAGCGGGACCTGTCCGACGCTCACCATAAACGCCTGGCCGACGTTATCGATAAGACCGGGCGTTTTCTCGATCCCATCATCACCGTCCGCGCGCCGGGCGGCGGCTTCTGGACTCCCAATGGGAGACATCGTCTGGAGGCCATGCGTCGACTGGGAGCCAAGTCCATTGCCGCTCTGGTGATCCCCGACCGCGAGATTGCCTGGCAGATATTGGCCTTGAACACGGAGAAAGCCCACAACCTGAAAGAGCGCTCGCTTGAAGTCATACGCATTTACCGTGGTCTAGTCGAGGAAGACGGATCGCGATCGGAATCCCAGTTCGCGTTCTACCTCGAGGAGGCTGCTCTGGTCACCCTCGGCGTCTGCTATGAACGAGTCTCGCGATTTGGCGGCGGCGCTTATCACCCCATACTGCGGCGGCTCGAAACCTTTGCGGAGGACGCGTTGCGCAAAGCGATTCAAGATCATGAACGCCGCGCTGCCATGGTTCTCGATCTGGAAGAAAAAGTCCTGGGGGTGGTGGCAAAGCTGAAGGAACGTGGGCTGGTCAGCCCTTACTTACGCGCTTTCGTGGTGGCGCGCATCAACCCCTTGCGGTGGATCAAGGACGAGCCGCCCCCGCTCGAGGACGTACTGAAGACCATGCGCGAGCGCGCCGCCAAGTTCAACGTCGACAAGATCAAACCCCAAGATCTTGCCGGTGCCGCCGGGCCGGCCGACGCAGAAGCCTGAGCGCCTGCACGATGAGCCTTGCCTCCGGGGATCACAGCTCCGCAAACTTCGCTGCGGATGGGTGCATGGCATTTCGCTGAAATTGATTCTGCTTTCAACTCGCCTCGTTGTATCCTAGTGCCGCTTCACGAGTGCCATTTCCAACACCATCCAAGAAACCGGAACGTGTCCGGTGAATACCAAAGACGACCGGAGATCAATGCCGGTTGAGAACCGGGCAACGGTCGAGGTGACGGGGCGGGAAACGAAAAGTGTCGGTTGAAAACCATCTTCGCAGTCTCTTGTTTAACCTGGGAGTGCTGAGCACCTTGGCCCTCGCACAAGGGGCTTCCGGTCCTGAACCCGGGGCTGCCCAAGTGTCATACGTCAAACTAAGCGAAGCACGCCGTGTACTTCCCGTGGGGCAGAAGTGGGAAGCCAACCAATTCCCGCATTCGATGAGCGTGCTTGAGCTCCGGCGTGAAGGATTTCGTTACTGGGGTTGGTATGGGCTGAACGAGGGGCTAGGAATCGGGTTGGCGCGCAGCAACGACTTGATGAACTGGACCAAGTATGAGCAGAATCCCTTGTGGACGAATGCCCGCTGGCCCTCGGTCCTTGCCCACGCAGATCCGAAGCACCCGGGCAGGCTCTATTTCGCAATCACCCGAGACTATGACACGCCGAGCAGCCACATCGTGCTGGCCTCTTCCGACGACGGCATTCACCTGCAAGAAGAAAAAGTGCTCGTGCCAGGCGTGCCCGACCAACGCAATCAGAATCCGAATTTGTTCCGTGACTCTCGTTCGGGGCGTTTCTACCTGACGTTTTATCGCGGCAACGATAAAGACCACTTCGAAATCATCAGCCGAAGTGCGGCCGGCGTGAAAGATCTCGCCCAAGCTTCGGAAAGAACTCTGCTTGAAAGCAGCGAAACCGTGGCCGCTCCGAACTTGCTCTACCTGAAACCTGCGCACGGCAAGCAAGCCGGCATCTATTTTCTGGCGACCGAAATCTATCCCCACCGGTACACCGACAATCCCGAGGGGGAGTGGCAAGTGAAGGTCTTTGCCGCCGACTCTCCGGACGGGATTTTTCGCCCGGTCCTGGGCAATCCGGTAATGCGCGGACAGCGCGCCTGTCTTTTCCAGCACATCTTCGGCAATCGATTCTACGGATTTGAGTGCCACATGGACTCCCCCGAGCATTGGGTCTTGGAGGAGGTGGAGGCGACGTTGCCGTAACGGCCTGGTGCGGTTCTCGCGAGAAAAGCGGCACCCAAGAGACGGACGCCAGAGAAGGAGGCCCGTGCGGATGACAAAATGTCGCTGGCCAGGGTACCGGAAGACTGCCCTTGTCGGACTCATCGTCCTCCAGTTGGTGGGCGTGTCCCGATTCGTTCCAGCGCAGAAGGTTGCCAATCCCGTTGCCCCGGCCCCATCGAAGACCGCCGCAAGCGATCAACCCAGGAAACTATCCAGAGTCAGTCTGGACGGAACCTATTTCACGCACGATGGCAAGCGCTTTCTGCCGCTAGGTGCGCATTGGGTGCCGGCGAAGGCCGCGATGCAATGGCCGACAGAATGGGATCCCAAGGACATTGAAGCCGATTTCGCCAAAATGCACGAGCTCGGGTACAGCATCGTGCGCTTCGACATGCTGTGGGCCTGGTTCGAGCCCCGCCCGGGTGATTACAACCCGGAAGCTTTCGCGCAGCTCGATTACCTGGTGTCGCTCGCTCACAAGTATCAGATCTACCTGCACCCCAGTCTATTCATCGGCGGCGAAGTGGGGGAGGCGTATTGGGATGTGCCGTGGCGCCACGGACGTCATCCCCACGCCGATCCAGAGATGTTGCGTCTCGAAAGCAGCCTGGCGGCGGAATTCGGCCGTCGCTATGCCAATGAAAGTGCAATTATCGCCTGGGACCTCACGGATGAGCCGCCATTTTGGATCGTGGAAGACCAAACCACCGATGCCATGGCAATCAATTGGACCCACCTGATTGTGGACGGCATTCGTCACTACGATAAGCTTCACCCGATTGTCGTCGGCACCAGCGGGCAAGAACTGAGCCACGGTCCATTTCGCGCCGACGACATTGCCCCATTCGTCGACTTCTTTAGCGTTCACCCCTTCACCCTCTATGCCCCGGAATTGTTTCCTGATCCGCTGCTTTCGGCTCGGGGAACCTACGGGGCTGCTTTTGAGATTGCCTTGTCGAACGGTGCCGGCCATCCCGTGATGATCCATGAAATGGGGGCCTCAACCGCTCAATTTTCTCCCGAGCGAGTCGCGGCCTACGACCGTGCCCAGATGTATTCCGGATTGGGCGCGGGCAGCATCGGAGTTGACCTGTGGTGCTATACCGACGCATCCCCCGAGCAGTTTCATAAGGTTCCCTACCTGCGAACTCCGCAAGAAACCGGCTGGGGCATGACTACTTGGGATCGGCAGGACAAACCCCTGGCCCGGGAGTTCACGAAATTTGCGCAGATTGTGGGCCGCCTCGATCTCACCGGGCTCTCGCCCGCGGCGGCCGAGGTCGGCATCGTTATCCCGGATGAGTGGGCGAAGCCTCATGGCGACTTTTCCCGCCTCGGGTTGACCGGCCCGGCGATGATTCCCTATGTGTCCACAAACGACGGCGATGCCATGGCCGGACGACCAAGCAGCACGAGTAGCGCCAACGAATGGCTCATGGGCTCTTCCCTAATCTCTTTTATTCTGGCGCGCCGTGCCGGTCTCAAAGCCGATTTCCCACGCGAGTATGATGATTGGGCAAAACGTCCCATGCTTTTTCTGCCATCGCCCCTCACCAGTACGGGCGACGCCTTCCTCGTCCATGTGCATTCCGACTTCTATGGGAAGGCGAAGAACTATGTGGAGCAGGGTGGGTTTCTGTACGCCTCGGTCGCCTCGGATGGGGCAATTCCCGAGATGGCTTCTCTTTTCGGAGCTCGTCTGGTGGATCGAGCTCCGAGTTCGGAGGTCAGCTTGAAATTCGTCGAGCCTTTCGGCGAGTTCAAGCCGGGTGATACTCTCCATTACTCCGTCCCGACCTCTTCGATTGAGTCCTGGGGTGCCTTGGTGGAGGTGAGCGGCGGCAAGGTAATCGCCGTCGATCAGGATGGCCATCCGGCGCTAGTCACCAATACCCTGGGCTCGGGCAAGACACTGTTGAGCGCCTATCCCCTCGAGCACTACCTGGCTTCAGTACCGGCGGTGTTCGACCAGCCCGAAAACACCCACCGCATCTACCAAGCCTTTCGAGACTGGGCAGGGATTCAGCCCATGTTTCGCACCGACCGGGCCGCAGTCGAGATTTCTGCGCTTCGGGGGGAGAGTCGCGGCTACCTTATCTTGGTCAATCACGGCGCAACCTCAGAAAATGTAACCGTGTTCGCCACCCGACCCCCGCGTACGGTCAGCCGCCTAGGCCGCGACTCAGCCGAAGCACTCTCGGGCGGAAAATCGGGCTGGAAGATCGACATCGAACCTTATAACGGCGCGATCCTGGAATGGAAGCAATGATTGCGTACCAGCAAGCGAAAGACGGGATGATCGCGGCGGTCGATATTGGCGGCACAAAGATTGCGGTCGGCATGATCGACGACAGCGGATCTGTCCACTCACGATTGGAGGCTCCGACCAACCCAGCGCAAGGCTATTGGAACGCCCTCGATCGAATCACGACGATGTTGCGGGAAGCGGCCCGGACCGCGGGATGTGAAGTGGGAGGGATCGGTATTGGATCAACTGGTCCGGTCGATCCGATGAGCGGGAAGTTCGGCAACGTGAACTTTTTTCCCCATTGGGAAGGAGAGAATCCGGTGCGGGACTTGGAATGCCGGTTCAACGTATCGGCCGCCATGGAAAACGATGCCGACGCGGCTGCGCTCGGTGAAGCGGCGTGGGGCGCGGGGCAACGCAAACAGAGGCTGATCTATGTCACGGTGGGAACTGGCATCGGCGCCGGGCTGGTGTTCAATGGTGAGCTTTATCGCGGCGTCGACCAGGCGCATCCCGAGATTGGGCATCACCTCGTCGATCCCTCCGGCCCACCCTGCAGCTGCGGCTTTCGTGGGTGCTGGGAGTCGCTGGCCGCCGGTCCGGCTATGGTGGAGTGGTTCCGAGCCAATGCGCCGGTGGGGCACCCCGAACTGGCGGATTTGACGGCGAAACGAATCTGCGAGTTGGCTCGAGGGGGGGACGCCCTGGCGCACCGGGCAGTGGAGCACGAAGTCCAATATCTCGGACTGGGTCTGGCCAACCTGGTCACGCTGTTCGCTCCCGATGCAATCGTACTGGGGGGAAGCCTTATGAAGAGTGCCGACCTGTTCCTGCCCGGAATCCGTAGCCTGATTGGTCAGTGCTGTAAGTATGTTCCCTTTGAAAAGACAGAGTTGGCGTTAGCCTCACTCGGGGAAGATGCGAATCTCATCGGCGCTGCCAGGGTCTGGCACCACCGCTTTCCGGAGAGAGGAACATCGCGTGCCTGACCTGAGAATCATCGAAGGCAAATACGTACGCGACATTCTCGATCAGCCTTCAGCCCTGCGAAAGACCCTCCGCAAGCTCGGCCCGCCCGGAGACCTGAAGCGCTTGGCAGCGAAACTCAACCGGGGTCAGTTCGAACGCATCGTGCTGACCGGCATGGGCTCTTCTTTCCATGTCTTGCATCCTCTCAACCTTGCGCTGGTCGACGCTGGTTTCACCGCCCTCCTGGTCGAAACCTCCGAGTTGATTCATTATGCCAATCGACTCTTCGACGGGAAGACGCTGGTGGTCGCAGTCTCACAATCGGGCGAGAGCGCCGAAATGGTGAGGCTGCTCGAAATGAATCGCCGGCAGTCACCGATCATTGCCGTCACCAACAGTCCGCGAAGCCCGCTGGCAACCGAGGCGAATGCCACCTTGCTGACCCAGGCGGGAAAGGAGTTCTCAGTTTCCTGCAAGACCTATCTCACGGCACTGCTAGCCCTCAAGTGGCTCGGCGATGTCTTGTGCGAGAGGAATCTCCGCATAACGCGGCAGGAGTTGGCCCAGGCGCCGTTGGCCGTCGAGTGCTATCTGGACAACTGGAAGGAAAACGTTCGTACTATAGCGGGTCAGCTCACCCGGATACGGCACTTGTTTCTGGTCGGCCGGGGCGCCTCGCTGGCCGCCGTAGGCACGGGGGCTCTGATCATCAAGGAATCCGCACATTTTCACGCCGAGGGTATGAGCAGCGCCGCCTTCCGCCATGGGCCGCTCGAGATGCTCAGCCGCGAAACCTTTGTCTTGGTTTTTGCCGGTGATGCCAAGACCAGAGAGTTGAATTACCGGCTCTGGCAGGACATTCGGGAAAAGAACGGAAAAGCGGAAACCGTAGGCGAGACAGGCTCCGGCTTGCCCTACTGCCTGCCGGCCGTCCCGACTTCTCTCCTGCCCATCCTCGAAATTCTTCCGGTGCAGATGATCACCTTAGCCCTGGCCGCCACCGGTGGACGTGAAGCGGGAAGATTTGAGTTGGCTTCGAAGATTACCACGGTGGAATAAGCCCCCTCCTCCGCATCGCCTCGGACGGCGGAGGGTTTCAGGGAAGACTCGGTGCTCGTTGCCAGGGCGACGCCGCAGAGAGGATTGCTATCCTTTTTGGAACACCCGGGCGATCGCTTGCAGAAGGGCCGATGAGTTCTGGTCGGTTAGCCCCTTAGACTTTTCTACAAAATCGGTCGCACCTTCCGCCATGATCTTTTTTCGGTTCATCTCCGAGAGGCTGGTCAACACGATGACAGGAAGAGCCTGAGTGGACGGGTTCTTGCGCACCGCTTGCAGCACTTCAACCCCGGAGAGCTTCGGCAGCATCATGTCGAGCACCAACAGATCGGGAACCTGACTCTGAACGATTTTTAAGCCTTCTTCGCCATCGGCAGCGGTCAACACTTCATAGCCCGCCTTGGCTAAAATTCTGGCGTTGGCCGTGCGCAGCAACTTGCTGTCATCGACCAGTAGTATCTTCTTCATCCCGCTTCAGTTTCCCAAACCAGGACAAGAATGGCAAGCAATTTGAACAATGTTCAAAACTCCTTCGGTTTTCGCGGGGAAAGACCCCATGACGGATAGCGCAGGTGTTGGGTACCAAAGTACCGGGTGGGGTTTGCGCCCGGGAATACCTCGGGGAACTAGCGGCCCTATACTACTGGTGGAGACTAAATCTTTTGCTCTGTCTTGATTCGGGCGCGATATGCGACACGGCGGCGCTTCGTCTGGGCACGTTCGAGCGTGCTCGTCTCCGGCCATGCAACTTAGGAGGGGTCCCTGTTCTTACAGCCGGAAGTTCATAATGGCGACCATCCTCCCGGTGTCCCTCGAACCAGTTGCCGTTTTTCCGCTCTCGGACATTCCCGCCAGCGGCTGAAAGGCCGGTTTGCCTGGCCTCGGCGCCCGGTTTTAGCCAGCCTGCTCCTTTTTGAATGTCTCCTTGCAACTTCCTGTGCCTACCACTCGCGAACCGTGTTGGCATCCGCGATCAATCCCTGGTTGATTGCAGGTTTATGTTGTCTGCTGGCCGTCCCCGTGGCCTATCAGCGACTCCGACTTCGCTGGATGAGGCAAACAGCCGGGAAACGGGAAGAGCTCTTTCGACTGGTGGCCGAGAACGCGGGGGATATGATCGCGCTGGTCGATACCAACGGCAAACGCTTGTACAACAACCCCGCCTACAAGAAGATTCTCGGCTATTCCCCGACGGAGTTGGAGGAAACATCCGCCTTCGAGCAAGTTCACCCCGAAGACCGCTTCAACGTGATGGAGGCGGCCCGCCTAGCCCGGGAGGGCGTCACGGAACGAAGGTTGGAGTACCGCATCCGCCATAAGAGCGGTGCCTGGCGGGTTCTCGAGTCGACCTCCAACGCCGTCAGGAATGACAAGGGAGAGGTGGAAGAAATCGTTATCGTAACCCGCGACATCACGGAGCGAAAGCGAGCCGAAGAACAACTCGAGTACAACGCCTTTCACGACCCTCTGACCGGCTTTCCCAAGCGCAATCTCTTTGTGGACCGGCTACAGCACTGCTGGCTTCGAGCGCGACGGAACCCCGATTACAAATATGCGGTGCTGTTTGTCGACGTCGATGGTTTCAAGGTGTTCAACGACTCGATGGGTCATGAAGGTGGCGATCAACTGATCGTCGAGATTGGTCGCCGGCTTTCTGCCTGCCTCCGCTACGACGATACCGTGACTCTTCCCAAAGGACAGAAGGTTGGCGATGCGGTTCTCTCCCGGCTGGGAGGAGATGAATTCACCATTTTGCTCGACGGATTGAAGGATCCGAGCGATGCCATGCGCGTGGCCAAGCGTATCCAATCGGCGATGGGCAAACCGTTCCAAATCGCCGGACGGGGCATCTTTACCTCGGCGAGCATCGGCATCGCCATGAACACGACGCCGCATGAACGGCCGGAGGACTTACTGCGGGATGCCGACATCGCCATGCGCCGAGCCAAGGCTCTGGGAAAATCACGCTGCCAGCTTTTTGACAACGATATGCATGGCCGAGTGATAGGCAGACTGAAGCTCGAATCGGAGCTGCACATGGCCTTGGAGGAGAACCAACTTCGTCTCCACTACCAACCTATTGTCCTGGTAGAAAGCGGGCAGATCGTGGGTTTTGAAGCCCTGCTGCGCTGGCAACATCCTGAGCACGGTCTTCTGGCACCGGACAAGTTCATCGAGATCGCGGAAAGCACGGGCCTGATCGTTCCCATGGGCCGATGGGTACTTGAATCCGCCTGTGAGCAGATTCGAACGTGGCATTCAAAGTTCCCCTCTCATCCGCCTCTCGGCATCAGCGTGAATGTTTCCGCCAAGCAGTTTGCACATACTTTGTTGGTCAGCGATGCCCGCGAGGTGATTCAGAAGACGGAGATAGAACCGAGTTTGCTGCAGTTGGAGGTCACAGAAAGCATGGCGATGGCGGATCCCGACTTAACCGACCGGGTTCTGTTCCAGCTCAAAGATCTAGGAATTCAGATCGGCATCGACGACTTTGGAACCGGGCACTCGTCCCTGAGCCGGCTGCGGCGCTTTCCCGTCGACGTAATTAAGATCGATCGCTCCTTCGTCCACAACATGGATGATGATCATATCAATCGTGACATCGTGCACCTGATCCTCACCTTGGCACAGAACCTCAACCTGAAGGTGATCGCCGAAGGGATTGAATCGGCCGCCCATGTCCAGCACCTCAAGCAATTGAATTGCAAGCTCGGACAAGGTTATTTCTTTTCGCCTCCACTCGCAGCCGACAAGGCAGAGCAGTTACTGGCGAACAGTGCCAGCCTGCGCGACGAAGGAAATCGAGCCCAACCTCCGATGGCGCGTGCAACAACGGCGGGAACGGAAACCTAAAGAAAGAGAGCCCGCTTGTACCTCTAGGAATCTCCTCGTGCCGGCCGCTAACCCATAACCGCTAGGCATCGTACCGAATGTCATCTATGGACAATCCTTTCATGGTTCGCGCCATTCAACTCTCCCTCGACAACCTTCTCCGCGGCCAGGGAGGCCCGTTTGGCGCAGTCCTGGTGAAGAATGGCACGATCGTCGCCGAGGGCGTCAATCGGGTTACGGCCACTCCCGATCCCACGGCACACGCCCGAAGTGGTTGCGATCCGCGAAGCCTGTGCCCGGCTCGGCGTTTTCGAGCTCAAAGACTGCGAATTGTACAGCTCTTGTGAACCCTGCCCGATGTGCCTGGGGGCAATCTACTGGGCTCGCCTGGCTCGCGTTTATTTTG
>DATJVZ010000252.1:0-44730 GCA_035501575.1 Terriglobales bacterium
CGGGGCCCCAGGTTATGAATGCAAGTCTGCCGATCGCTGATCGCGCTGCAGGCCATTTCACTTCTTCGGCCCAACCTGCCGTGCCTGCCGCCACGCAGCGGAAGCGCCACTCCACGCTCGTGCGCGTGACCCATTGGATCACCACGGTGGCCTTTCTCGCACTGCTGGTCAGCGGAGGAGAGATCGTGCTCTCGCATCCTCGGTTTTACTGGGGAGAAACCGGCAACGTTAACATGCGGCCGTGGCTCAATCTGCACCTGCCAAGCTCCCGGGACACGGTCCCCACCGGCTACGGATATGTGCTCCCCGATCAGAACGGCTGGAGCCGCTATCTCCATTTCCAGGCGGCATGGCTTGCGGTCGCGACCGGTTTGTTGTATGTGTTGTTCGGCGTCTTCGGCGGGCATTTCCGGCGCAATCTCTGTCCCGCGGCTTCGGACCTTTCCCCCAAGGAGCTTGGCGGCTCGCTGGTTCGACATCTGCGCTTTGAGCGGCCGGGCAAGCAAGAGGCTTGGTCCTATAACGTGCTGCAACGCCTGACTTATCTGCTGGTAATCTTCGTGCTGTTCCCGTTAATGATCTGGACGGGATTGGCGATGTCAATGGGGTTCACATCGGCGTTCCCTATGACGGTTCGGCTTTTGGGAGGCCAGCAAACGGCGCGCAGTCTGCACTTCCTGGTGACCATATTGCTTGTGCTCTTCCTTTTGGTTCACCTGCTGATGATTATTGTTGCGGGATTTCGAAACCGCATGCGCGCCATGATCACCGGCCGCGCTATGCCACCGATAGAGTGAAAGTCTATGAACCATACCTCTCGGCGCAAATTCGTCATCACGGGGCTGGCTGTGGCGGCCGGTGCATCTGGGATTGCCGGCGCCGCCAAAGTCGCGCGGCATTATGGGCTCATCCCGCCGGACGCTAGTGGACTTTACGGCCCGGGAGAAATGCTGACCTACGCGGCGCAGCGACTGTTGACCCGCCATTCGAGGGCCCGTGAATTTTCCCGCAGCGACATTTCGAAGAATCCGTTCGCCAATGAAGTCGATCCGTTGGGCGATGAATTCAAACGTCTGCAGGCAGCCAGTTTCGTGGACTGGCGGGTCACTGTGGACGGGATGGCAGCGCGACCGGCCTCGTTCTCGCTGGCAGAGATCAGGAGTTTCCCCAGTAGTACGCAAATTACCATGATCGGCTGTGAAGAGGGATGGACTTATATCGCCGAGTGGACCGGGGTGCCGCTCTCCTACATCCTGGACAGTGTTGGTGCGCTGCCCCAGGTGCGTTACGTCGTATACCGCTCGATCCAACCTGACTGGTGGGAGAGCATCGACATGGCGGACGCGTTGCACCCGCAAACGCTCCTCGCGCACCGGATGAACGGAAACGAGCTTCCCGTTGCGTTTGGGGGTCCCTTGCGCCTGCGTGTCCCGCGGCAACTCGGTTATAAAAACGTGAAATACATCAATCGCTTGACTCTGACGGACAACCTCAAATCGTTCGGCAAGGGTCTGGGCGGTGCTAATCCTGATGGCGGCTACGCCTGGTATGCGGGCATTTGAGAGGGGCAAGCCCCCAGACGAACCTCGACGTCATGTCGCCGGTGTTTGACCGCATCCTGAACTTTCCCTTCGCTGAACATGTCGGCTGTTCATTCTCCGAGCCTTAGCTTGCGCTCGTGCTGCCTGCTCTCTAAGGCCGAACCGGTTTGGGGAGAAGGTATAGGGCAAGCCAATCGGCAAGGTTTGGCTCATCAACGATTGTCCAGGAATGCGGATTGCGTGTCCCCGGCGGTCTGAAACCCTTACCCGTCGTAGTAATCAGTTCCGCCCTTGCGTTGCCGAGCGCCCGCAGTTCGAGCACCAGGGCCGCCTGGTCCATGGCATTCAGCGTATAGTAGTCGCGGCCTATATTCTCGATCGTCCACACAACATCCGGCTCGGTGTATAGCCGGATGGGTATATTTCGGAGCAGGCGCGCATTTCCTCCATCCTTCTCCGAGGCCAGAAATGGCGACCGCTTCCGATAGACCTCGCGGGCTTGATTCGGCGCACCACCCAGCGCGAGGCGTAGCGCAGCCAGAATCCCCTGCGATTCCTCCGGGGACGACCTCGGATCGCCACGTCGCAAGTTCAATGTCTCGCGGTTCCACCAGGCCTCAAAATCCAGGGGTGCATCCACCGCAAAGATGGCAACGGGAGTTAGAAGGGCATCACAATTTCCGGAAAGGCAGTGTTCGGCATAGCGAACCGCCCCGGTGCCTCCGGCCGAAACTCCTCCAATGACCAAAGCGCCCGTCGGCATCTTCAGCTCGTGAGCGACCTGTTCAATTAATCCTTTGAGGGTTAAGACCTCATCATCGTTGAGGTAACCGGCTCCGCTCACGGCGATGGTGGCGACATTTCTGATCATCAGTAGTTCTGGAAGTTTCGCAGATGAAAATGCATTGGCATCCGCTCCAAAATATGGGAGTAGTATCACCAGACCGCGAACGGGATTGGCGGGCTTATACAGCCGATAACAGTTGTTTGAGGTCTTGAACTGCTCGCGGCACACAATAGCACGGTCTTCCGCGGCCACCGTCACGTTCCATAGACTCAAGGCTAGTACAGCAACTCTGCGGCAGCGTGCTCGGATCCTCTTTGGCATATCAAGGCGCATGCGTCCATGATCTGGTGGACTCAGCTCCTATGACGTAGAACACCATGAAAGGTAAGCAAGTTGGGTTGACCGAAAGACCAGGGCAGTTGGTTGCCCCGAGGCTGTCCTGAACCAGCAACTAGAGGCGCTGTCTGTCGCATTGCTCTGGGCTCTTCCGAATGCGAAGAGAAACAACTGCAATCAATGCAACACAATACTTAGCACGACACGCCGTGAACTTTGCACTGCACTGGGATTCTTGGCATAAGGTTTCAATCCTTCCTTTGGGGGCGTTGCCCGTAACCCGTCCTGCGCGGTGTCAACAAGCGGTTCTGCCAACCTTCGGACAATTTTCGGGTATTTCCGGTCAAAGCGGTCATATTTCGGGCGGCCGGCGGAAGGCGGAGCGGGTATGAGGGGATCCTGTTCGAAATGTCGCTATTAAGGGTGAGACCAAGAAACGCTCTACAGATTGACCGAAGCTGGGAGGAAAGACGGAGTGTTTAGTCTCGCCTGAAAAGAAATCTTGTTATGGAGAAAATAAAATGAAACGCCTCACTCTTAACCTAGTTTTCGCACTTCTCGCGTGCCTATCCACGCTTGCTCAGGACGCGACGACCAACTACACGTTTCAAACCGTCAACTATCCCGACGATACTTTTACGCAGTTGCTCGGTATCAACAACAAGGGCGTCATTGCCGGCTATCATGGAGCCAACATCAACAAAGGGTTCACTCTTGTTCTGCCCAACATTTTCACAAGTGAAAACTTTACCAACTCCGCGCAAACCCAAGTTACCGGTATCAATGACCGAAACGGGATGCCGAAGACGGTTGGGTTCTACATCGATTCCAAAAATCGCACCCATGGCTTCCAGTTAACCGATGGCATCTTCGCCAGCGTCGATTTTCCTGGCGAACCATTCAACCAACTTCTCGGAGTGAACAATAAGCAACAAGCTGCGGGCTATTACAGCACCAACGCAGCTGGTTCCGCGCCAGATCATGCATACATTTACGATGAGTGCGGAAACGCGGCATGCACTGTCGGTGTCTTTGAATTGTTGGTCATTCCTGACTCGAAGGGCGGCGCGCAAGCCACCGGTATCAACGACGCAGGAAACGTTTGTGGATTCTATATCGATAGCACTGGCGTAATGCATGGTTTCTTGCTAGTCCAAGGAACCCTGACAACCCTCAATTTCCCGGGATCCTCCGTCACCGCCACCGCAGCCCTCGGCCTGAACAACGCAGGGAAAGTGGTAGGGAACTACACGGATTCCGCGGGCAGTCACGGCTTCGTGTATACGATCAGCAAGAAATCCTGGGAGTCGATCGATGACCCCGAGGGCGTCGTGGGCGGTATGCAGACCACGATTGTGAACGGGATCAACGACAAGAACGTGTTGGTCGGTTTCTACGGCAACGCACCAATCAACTCCGGTTTCGTTGCTACTCCTTCCAATTAATAGTCGGTCAGTGATTGTGACAGATCGTGGGATTCTGCCTCGCGCAGGCAGAGTCCCACGATATCTTTTGGCGTCTGGATTCACTTACCCTTGCTCCGCCCCGAACTGGAGCTTAGGCGGGCGACATTGGTCTGTGACATGCCTGCTACACTGAGCCCAGACTCCCCCGATGCATGGCGACGATGCAGAATACAAGTCGGGAAGGTTCCATAATCTTTCGCCAATGGCCCGTCTTCCGACAGCAATGACGGCCATAACAGGCATACGATCTCAGAATGCGCGAAGCCTCTCGACCTGGTGGGAAAACAAGACTGGGTCCTAGTCAGGCTACCTATGCCGGTCCTCACGCCGATTTCTTCCTCTCAGCACAAACTCAATAACCTTACCGCGCTGCTCGGCCGGAATCCATCTTGCAATCCTGCGGAAAGAACTCGGCATATAGAACTCGATTATCTTCGCCACACCTGGTTCGATGCCGAATCCGCCATCATGTCGAAAGCTATCATAACGATGCTCTTCCGACGCTCGATCGTGTCCCTTGTGTGGCGCCTGGCCCAGCACGGAGCCGGCGAGGGTTGGCGGTAGAGGGGATCGGGTGGTAAGGGAGACCGGCTTCCCACGACCCTAGTAAAGTGAAGAAATACGGAGCGAAGACGGTTCCTAGCAGCTCTCTGTGGCAGCGAATCGTCGGTTTTCTCTGTTGTTCGAAGGACTCGTGGATTGCGGTTGTGCCGTATTAAGATTTGTGATGCGCCTCAAGATGAGAGTATTAGCCAATCCAATTTGAAATTGCGGCGGGTGACGAAATCTTTGCTACTTTAGTGGATACCAGATTAACGAGACAGCGGTTGTTGGTTCTCGTTTGGAGCTGCCCATGGAAGATCGCATCCAATTTATCAAGCATAAAGGCAAGGAGATCTTGTTCGTGGATTGTTCGAACTGCACGCCCAACGAGTTGGAGAAAATCTCGCGCCTGGTTCCCAGCTACGTAACCCAACAGCCCAAAGGCTCCGTACTTTTGTTGGCGGATTTTACGGGAGCAAAGTTTGACCGCAGCGCGGTTGAACACATGCAGCAAGGGATGGTTTATGACCGCCCGCATCTGAAGCGGTCGGCTTATTACGGGACGGACACTTTGCCTGATGTCTTCTACAAACACCTCAAGACGTTTTCCCAGCGGGATCTGCCGACATTTGAGACCCGTGAAGAGGCGTTGGACTGGCTCGTGAAAGACTAATCGGCGGTTTTCGTGAGAGCAAGAGTCCTAGAGCTGACCTTGGCGAGCCAGTTCCCTCGGGCTACGCGATTTTTTGAGCAGACTCCTAACCCGCCTAAACACCGCAACTCCTCGAGCAGCCTCGGCGCGCAAGCCCGGCCCTGGATTCAAACCAGCGGCCGGTCATCGGGAGGTGCTGCCGTCGCGCTCCTTCTGGACGTCGATTCCCAGTTGCCCAGCCTTCTTGTAGAAATGGCTTCGCTCCAGTCCGAGTGCCTTAGCGACGTTCGTTATGTGGTAGTTATGCCGGCTAAGCTCGGCCAAGATGGTTTCGCGCTCGAAGCTCTCTACGCGGTCGGCCAAAGGGCCTGAGCGAGTGTCCGGCATAGGTCCACTGACACCGGAAGGTAAGGCAGATCGCACGGTGTCGGCGGTCACCTCCTCGGTGGTAGCGAGCAACATCAATCGCTCAACCACATTCCGCAATTCGCGGATGTTGCCCGGCCATGAATAAGCGCTCAGCGCGTGGATGGCTTCCGCGCTGAAAGGGATCGACTTCCAGTTATTTTGGGCACCAATAAGCTTGGCGAAATGCGCAACCAGGAGCGGTATGTCCTCGCGCCGTTCGCGCAAGGGGGGTAATGTGAGGGGAAAGACGTACACGCGATGAAATAAGTCCTGACGAAACTTTCCTTCGCGCACCAGATCTTCGAGATTACGGTGTGTGGCCACGAGCACCCGCACATTCACCGCAATCGGCTTGTCACCCCCAAGGCGCTCAATCTCGCCTTCCTCGAGCACTCGCAGCAATTTGGCTTGCATCGTGAGAGGCATGTCTCCGATTTCGTCAAGAAAGATGGTGCCGCCTTCTGCTTGCTCGAACTTGCCGATGTGCCGACCGGCCGCCCCCGTGAACGAGCCCTTCTCGTGACCGAAGAGCTCCGACTCGATCAATTCTGCCGGAACAGCGGCACAGTTTAAAGTGACAAAAGGCCCGGCCGCGCGCGCGCTCCGCTCGTGCAGAGTGCGGGCGATCAGTTCTTTGCCGGTGCCGGTCTCGCCGAGAATGCAGACCCTGGATTCGCTCGCCGCCACGCGCTCCACCTGTGCCATGATGGTTCTCATGGGCTCGCCGCTCCAGATGGTGTCGTGTTTTCCAAGACTCTGTTTGAGAGTACGGTTCTCCCATTCCAGGCGCTGAAGCTTGAGCGCATTCTCCACCGTGAGCAGCAGACGATCGGTGGAAATTGGTTTCTCCAGAAAATCGAGCGCTCCCAGGCGGGTCGCACGAACCGCCATTTCGATGTGGGCGTGCCCGGACATCATCACGACCGGCGTGGTTACCTGTTGCGTCTTGAGGTCCTCGAGAAGAGAGATACCGTCTTTCCCCGGCATCACAACGTCAGAGAAGATCAGGTCGAAATTCTGAATCTTGGCGAGTTCGATGGCTTTCTCAGGGTTGTCACAAACCGTGACCTCGTGACCGGCAAGGCGAAACGCCCGGGACAGCGAGGCCAGAGTGTTGGCTTCGTCGTCCACAATCAGCAGATTGGCTTTTTGTGGCATTCGTTCCGCCCCACAGCCTCGGAGGTATTTCCCAGCATCAGCCAGCTTGGAGCTTATCAGCATTGCAAGGCAGTTCGATGGAAAAAGTCGTTCCCACGTCGGGTTGGCTTTGCACCGTAATTCTGCCTCCATGATCACTTACGACCGACTGCACGATCGCCAGTCCGAGCCCGGTGCCTTGCGGTTTGGTCGTGAAATAAGGAGTGAAAAGGCGGTCGCGCTCTGCCGGTGTCAGCCCGCGTCCGGTGTCGGAAACCGCCACGTAGGTGTGGTCCCCCTGCTGACTGGTACGCAGGGTTAGGGTGCCTCCCTGGGGCATCGCATCGATTGCGTTCAAGATCAAATTCGAAAAGGCCCGATGCAAGAGCTCCGGATCGGCGGCGATCGGCTCGAGCGCTGGGGCCAACTCCAGTCGGCATTCAATCCGAGGGCGTCCGGGGGCAGTCAACTGCGAGTGAAACAGGCGAGCGCTGTCCTCGACAATTTCATTCACTTGCACCGGTCGGAACCGCGGCTGCGGCATTTTGGAAAATTCGCTGAAGCGCGAAGTGATGATTTTAAGGTTGGCAATCTCCGTGAGTAAGGTGGATGAACTCTCGCGAAAAATTTCATCGAACTGGTCCGCGCTTTGCCCCCGAGCGCGCATCAGATTCTCGACGGTCAGTTGCAGCGGGAACAGGGGATTTTTCAACTCGTGGGCCAGGCGGCGTGCCAGCTCGCGCCAGGCTGCAACCCGTTCCGCTTGCACGAGACGCTCTTTTTGGTCGAGCAGCTCGCGGGTCATTTGATTGAAGGATCGCGCCAGCCCTTCGAATTCATCGGTGGAGCTGACCGACACTTGCGTGTTCCAATTCCCAGCCGCAACGTCCCGCGCGGCCTGGGCGAGCTGCTCCACCGGCCGCGTGACCCGAGATGCCACCCACCCGCTGAGTAGAATCGCCAGTCCGATCCCGGCGCCGCCGGAAAGCAAAGCTGCCGAGCGGATGTGCTGCTGAAGTTCAACGTACGGCCGGCGGGAACTTCCGATCAACAAAATTCCCAGAACTTGGTGGTCGATGCTCAGTAGCGGAATGGCATCGACGATCTCATCTTCCGCGGCACGGGACGACCAATGTACCAGCATCGTGCTCTCTTTTCCCCGTTGCTGAACTTGTTGGACGACCGCTGCGAGAAGCTCGGAATGTTCCAGCCCGTCGGTTGCAGAAATAAGAAATTGGGGAGAGAAGCTTCGGGCCAGGTTCTGGTAGAAGAACACTCGCATGCCAGCGGGAGGATCGAGACTGGCAAGGAAGCCTCTATCGAGCCTGCGGCCTCCGATTATATAAAGAGAAGAGTCCCCCACGGACGCCTGCCGGACCGCAGTAAGCGCCAACGCGCTTCCCTCGGGGAGTTGTTCCTGGCTGAGAAATGCTTCTGCTGGCGCCTTGGCGAGGGGAAAGCTTTCTTGATAGCCAAACTTGGCCGGCCATTGCGCAGAGGAGAGGATGGTGCCGTTAGGGTCCACCAATTCAAGAAAGTCCAGTTGCTGGTTATCCGCGAGGGTTTTGGCTTCGTTCAAATACGCGCCATAATCCGGAGGACCGTGACTTAAACTAACGGCCATACGAATAGCCGCTTCGCTCTTGGCCACAGCTTCGACGCGTCGCCCAACCTCTTGTCCTCGGCGATCAAACTCACGGTGAAATTGCGCCACCAGTGCGGTGGTGCGCTGCTCGTCTGTCTTTTGGAACTCGCGCCGTACCACAGCGGAAATGATCCAAGCCAAAGCAGCCACACAGGGAAGAACCGTCATGGCCCATGCGAGCAGAAGCTTGCGCCGAAACTTCATGGCTTCCCCGCGGCCAGCCAGACGTCCGCCAGGCGCCAGGTGCCATCGCGGGCGTCTTCCCAGTTCCTTATGCTCTTAGACACCGCCCAAGCCGTTCGCAGGTGCAGCAACGGGATCACGCGCTGCGACCGCAAGATCGCGTTTTCGGCATGATAAAGACCGTCCGTCGAGTTGCTGAGGAACTTGGGCGGAGCCAGTCCGAGGGATCTAGCGATCTGCGCCAAGGCAACATGGGGATCGAGGGACACTAGGGGAACGCGTATCAGCCGAATGTCGGGAGTGCCCTGATTAGTGAGTTGAAGGCGAAGCCCGGCATCGCTGGCGTTGAGGATGGTGCGCTCCGCGAGCACGCGCAGCAGTGGATCACTACCATCGAAGCCGAGACTCCAGAGGGTGGTTTGCGGCACTTCTGCCCTTAGCTGCTGGGCTCGTGTGAGATTGGCGCTCCCCTGGAACAAGAAGCCATAGCCAGTCAGCCAGTCTGGCAGCAGACCACCGGCTGGCTCGCCGCCGCCCTGAAGGATGACCCGATTCAACAGATTGCGATCGATGCTGAGAGCAAGAGCCTGACGTTGTTTCGCGTCTTCCGGGGATTGAACGTCGCGGGCAAAAAGCAAGGTCACCAATTCTACTGGTTCCGATTCCCAGACTTGGCGAACCTGGGTAGTAGACAGCGCCTGCTCGGCGGGAATCTCGACCAATTGCGACTGGCCCAGATCGTATGAGATCGTCTCATCGCGGAAGCTCTTGCCCATTTCGATCTCAACCGAATCGAGAAACGGACGCGTGCCCCAATAATCGTCGCGGGCGGTTACCACCAGCCTCTTTCCCGGGTCCCACTGGCTCACCACAAATGGGCCGGTGCCGATGGTTTTTGTCCCTTCCAATCTGGCGATGCGGTTGCGCGGCAGGGCCAACTCCGAGGGCAGATCGGATGACGCCGCATCCAGCTGAATGACCACCGCAGTCTCCCTCGGCAACACTTTCCAAGCGGGGTTCGCCCTGCGCAATGACGCAGCCACAACTTCCGGCGTCAGGGGCGTAGCATCGGAAAACGTAGCGCCCGGACGTAAGCTAAATTGCCAGCGTAGATTGCCGGGGTCGGCCTGCCAGGAGATGGCTAGCGCCGGTCGGGGTTCTCCCCGATCGTCGACCGCAACCAGAGTATCGAAGAGTAGAGCCAAGACGTTGCGCGCGGCGAGCGTATCCCGCAGATCGCTGTCCGCCGGGTCCAGTGAAATTACGATGCCTCCCATTTGAACATGTAGAGTCCCCCCGTAATGCGGGCGGACCTCAGCTGCGGCCACGGGAGCCATCAGCGCACTAAGGAAGACAATCAAGGGAAAGCTGATACGCTTCATAGTTACCCGTTGCCGAGTTATGCGAAACCGCGATCACCGTGGTTGCGTCGGAAGCGGTCCACAAACCCGTGATGGGGCCGTCGAATTTGGCTGCCGAACTCACCGGGATAGGTTCCCGGTCGGCAATCTCGAAAGCCTTCACCTCGTCGGTTGGCTCTTGCTCATTGGAGGTGGCGAGAATCTGCCAGCCAGGACCGCAACGACTCCGTACGCTGGCAATGTCGCTGCCCCAACCTTGCTGCGTAAGGGCTTGATCGCTCATCCCGTCGAGCAAATGAACACGACCGTCGACAGCGGCAAACGCCCACAGGGTGTATTTGTCGCGCGGCAAGGGCGCTGCCGAGTAAAACGGCGGAGCCATGGTGTTCTTCTGGATTCCTGGCGAGAGCGCTCCGGTAAAGAAATTTCTGGTCGCAGAGAAGAAGGCGCTGAGGTCGCCTGGGGTTCCCGTCAAAGGCCAAGGATCGTCCGAGTCGTCACAGACAACACCCAGAGGTGCGGTTGCGGTGCTGTGGCAATAAACACCAGGCAAGTACGCATCGAAGAGGTGATCCTTAGAAAGCATCAGCCGTCCTCGCAAATCGCGCGGCCATGGACGAACGTGCGTTAGGGAAAGGGATTTCTCCTCGCGCCATTGGGCGTTTTGCAATCGGAGCACGGCGATCCGTTCGGATTCGAGCACAATCATACTCGGTGGATTGTCATGAACTACGGCGACGTCGAGAATGCGGTTTTGGTCGCTCCAAAGAAGTGACTTTCGGATGGTAAGGGGAGTGGACGATCGCTCGGCTGGACCGCCGGGCGGAGCTGCCGCCGTGACCATGGCCACTACCGGTTCGCTTGTTCCCTGATGGATTTCGGCCACCCAGAGATAGTTGTGCAGATTCTCCGACAGCCAAATTTGCACGGTTGCGGCCGCTTGATCGGAAGCTACCGGCTGCACGCCGAAGGAGGTGAGTTCGCGGATCAGCTGGTTGCGAATCTCCTCGGCATCGGCCGCCGTCAGAGCGGAGCGGTTGAGTACGGTCACACCGACCGTACCAGGACCCGTGATAGCGGCAATATTCTGGGCCAATTGGCTGGCGGGAGCCTGCCAATTGTCTGCGACAGCCATGCCTGTAAGCAGGACGACCAGCAGCGGCCAACGGGCAGCCCGCGAAAACTCAATGGAAATTGCCATCGATGGATTGGGCGCATTATAAACCGGATTGGGATACGCGCTGGGCGTTGCCTGACATCCCTGACGAACGCCGTGCGCAAGACAGGTTCCGCAGGGTCCTCGATCGGCTTTCATTCTGTGTATCGTTTTGAGCATCTTCTAGGCATCCGGCTCCGCATGACAGAGGTTTGGCTTACTTGGTTTCCGCATCCCCAGCCTGGCTGCTGTGATTGGCCATGTTCATGCTGTGGAGCACGTCGTTGGCGAAGAAGAATTTGCCATCTGCCGGCACCATCATGATCTGCAACTTGTCGGATAGCCGTTCGGCGACAATCTTGTTGATGAGCAGGGGATTTTGCTTCAGAATCACGCCTTCCTTTTCCATGCGTTCGGCATCGGCGGCGGCGGTCACGCGAATGCGATCTGCTTCAGCGGTGGCCAACAGCTTGCGGCGCTCGGTCTCGGCTTTGCTGTCGATCACTTTGGCTTCCGCGTCGGCTTCGGCATTCTTAATTGTGGCTTCCTTGCGCGCTTCGGCTTCAAGCTTGGATTGCTCGATTTGCTTTTGTTTCAAAGGCAGGGTGTACTGCATGGCATCAGCCTCGGCCTTGGCCTGCAGGACCCGCACCTGAGCTTGCCCTTCGGCTTGCTTCACCTGTTGTGCCTTGGTGGCCTCAGCCTCCAGTTCCGAAATTCTCACCTGTTTCTGCTGGATTTCGGTTTGCACACCCATTTGGTCGTCCTCCTGTTCCTTGAGCAGGAGATTTTCCAGGCCTTTGGCGTATTCCGCAGGGAGCTGAATGTCCCGCAGCATGACTTCCTTCACCATGACCCCATCGGCCGCAAGTTTCTGGGTGATCGCGTCCGACGCTCTCTTGCGAATCTCTTCTCGCTTGGTGGCGAACACATCGCGGACGGTGTAGTTGGGTACCAGTTCGCGCCAAGCGCTGGCCACCACCGCCGGCACAATTTCTCTTTCAACCGGTAGCGGCAAGTTGCTCTGAATATGGTCGAGCCGCTTGGGGTCGAGGCGGTAGCGAACGGTGATGGATAAACACAACGTCAGTCCTTCTTTGGCCTGGACGTTCAGCGGTGTGAACGTCTTCGCCTGTCCGGTGCTGCCATCTTCGAGAGAGCCGGTCGTGAATAACTGATCGCGAATGTCGAATAACGCGACGCTCTCGGCGAAGGGGATTACGAAGTGTGCTCCGGGATACAGCGTACCCGGAAGAGTGCCGCGGGTTTGGCTCACCACAACCCCAGCCATGCCGCTGGGTACGACGAGGATGCTGAGCGCCAGCAGGATTGGTCCCCATGCGAGCAATGCCAGAGCCAGGGACGGTTGCCAGCGCACGGAGGGAACTGGCGGAAGAGTTTCAGTCGGTCCCGTCACCGAGGTGACCGTATATTCCCATCTGCGACGGAGGTCGTAAATAAGAATTCCTGCGGCAGTCGCCATCATCGCTAGGCCGCTCCACAGCAGAACATGTTTTAGAAACAGCATACCTGCCTCCTTTTGGACGTCAGCGCTGTTGCCCAGATTTGGCTCGCGCTGCCTGCCGCGCGAACAATGGGCAGAAAACTTTGCCGAAGATCAGTTCTTCCAGCAACAGGCCGATGGCGAGCGAAAAAATCGCGCCTCCCACGACCGTGATCAGATTGATAAAGGTTTCCATGGTGTTTCTCCCGGTGTCATCGTGCTACCTGCCAGCCAAAGGGCAGGCGGAAGGCCAAAGCCAAAGTGACTGAATCGCGGCGGTTAACGAAATGGGGACGGAGCGAAATCGTGTCTCGGCCACGACACTGTGTGCTCCCAGACACGAAACCAAAGAAAGCTTGCCGCTAAATAACGCGCATTCAGCAGCTCAACTTCGGCACCTGTCGTGCTCATCCTCTTTGCAAGCTGCCACAGGCGGCAGGAGGTGACACATGAAAAAATTCGATTGCTGTAAATTACTAGGTAAGGTTAAGGATGCGGCACAGAGCATCCCTTTCGGCGGCAAGCTCAGCGTAGCGGTGATCTGCGGGCTCATCGCTTCTTTGCTTGCAGGATGTTCTCAGAAGCAGAGCAAGTCCGCTAGCAGTGAAACTCAAACTTCGACAAACCAGATGACGTTGAATCAACCGGTGGCGCCCAGTTCGCCGGCCCCAGCTCCGGTTGCAACCCCGACTCCAGAGGCGAAGAAGGTGGTGAAGAAAAGACCCTCCACCGTGACGTACAGTGATCAGACGTACGGGCTTTCCTTCCGCTACCCACGAAAATACACGTTGAAGAGCGGGGATCAGATCGATTCAGCCTCCGTACCGATGAACTTTGCCCAGCCGGGCGGCGTAAACGCGGTTTCGGTTGAGCTGCCCAAGGGCCTGTATCCCGATACAGATCTCACTTCGGCATTCTTTCGGGTCAGCGTGAACAAAGGCCTGACTGAGAACGAGTGCGGTCAATTCGCCTTGCCCCAATCCCTCGGCTCCGACAAGGATTCAGGGCAACCTTCGAAAGTCGCGCTGGGCACGTTGGAAATGCAGGAAGCCGAAAGCCTCTCGAGCGCGGATACGAAGTATTATCACCTCTTCCAGAATGGCGCATGCTATGAATTTGCGCTGGGCCTTTCTGCGGAGAGTGAGGCTAAGGACGATGGGACTTCAACCATCGATCGCGAAAAGGTGTTCCAGCGTCTCGAAACCATCCTGGCAACGGTGAAGATCAAACCGGAAGCTACTCCGCAGGTGGCGGCCGGTGCGGTGACCACTCCAACTGCGCACGATGAAGTCAAGTAAGCACGGGAGAACGGGGCCACGCCCTTTTCTTAAGGCGTGGCCCCTTCATTCACCTGCGATCATCCACCAAGACTGCAGATCGACCCTTAGTATCCGGACCTAAACTCTCAGTTCCTTGCCTTGACCCAAGTTCTTCGGCTGCTTTGTTCATGACGACATTTCTCGATCGTAGCGAATCCGATTGGATAGTCGGGTGGCCTAAAAAGCGCGTGCTTTCTGGTTGCCTGGCAGAGCCCGCTCGTTGAAGTCGGGGGTATTCGGCAATGTCCGAATTCGCGCGGGGCGTCCAGAAACGGACAGCGCGGACGCAGGCATTGTATGCTAAGTGGTTGACATTGCGATGCTTAGTATTGGCAAGCGCGGTGCTGCAAGCCCGGCTGTAAAAAGGGGGCGGGCATGTCTCTCTTTCGTGATCTGAGAATTGCGGCCTACTCGTTACTTCGTACCCCGGGGCTTGCCATCGCGGTGATTCTCACGTTGGCGCTCGGCATCGGCGCCAATGCGGCCATTTTCACGCTGGTTCGCGGCGTGCTTCTCAAGCCTCTGGTCAACCGCGACGAGGACCGGTTGATCTACGTCAGACAGAGTGCCCCCGGCCTGCGCACCGATGATGTCACGTTTTCCGTTCCTGAGATTCAGGATCTGCGTGCCAATGTGAAGACTCTTAGCTCGTTCGGCGACTTCTCCATCATCGGCTTCACCATGGTCGGGCTGGGTGAGCCTCGGGAAGTTAAGGCCGGTGTTGTCAGCGGCTCGTATTTCGATGTGATGGGGCTTCATCCGGTGCTCGGCCGCCTGATCGGGCCTCAAGACGACGGTCCCAACGCTGCCGGTGTCGTCGTTCTCACCTATCGCTTCTGGACGACCACCTTTGAGAAGAATGCTTCGGTCATCGGCAAAGCGGTTCGCCTGGGCAGCTTGGGCGATCGGTCGGCGACCGTCATCGGCGTGCTCGAGCCCTGCGTCCCATATCCGGAGGATACTGAGATCATCGCCAACGTCGTCACCAGCCCGCATCATCTCTCAGCCACCATGGTGACCGGTCGCGTGCATCGCATGACCGAGCTCTTCGGCCGCCTCGCTCCCGGTGCGACGCTCGAGCAATCGCGCGCCGAGTTGCGCTCCGTCTATGCCGCGATGAAGAAGGAGCACGCCGACGCTTATCCCCCTCGTGCCGACTACCGCATCGACGCGAAGCTTTTCCGCGACCAGATCACCACTGGTGCGCGCACGGTTCTTCTTGTTCTTCTGGCAGCCTCGGCGCTCGTCTTCGTGGTCGCGTGTTCGAATGTCGCCAACCTGATTCTCGCCCGAACGGTTCGCCGCGAAGGTGAGCTGGCGGTCCGTGCGGCGCTCGGAGCCAGCACCGGTGCACTGCGCCGCATGCTTTTGGCCGAAAGCCTGCTGCTTTGCGGCGCTGGCGCTGTGCTCGGTGTAGTGAGCGCACAGCCGATGGTAGAGGTACTGGCCCGCTACGCCTCGCGTTTCTCCGTACGCGCGCTCGATTTCAGGATTGATTCGAGCTTGCTCTGGGTAGGAGTAGGCCTAGCCATCGTAGCAGCGGTGATTTTGGCGTATGTCCCGCGCTTGCCCGCGGCGGACTCCCGTGGACCAGGCCTGTCGGCGGGCAGCACGCGGACAACCAGCAACACAAGCCGCCGCCAGAGAGTCTTTGCGGTGACCCAAATTGCCGCGTCGTTCATATTGTTGGCCGGGGCCAGCATGTTGATCACGACTCTAATCGCGCTGCAAAGGACCGAGACAGGTCTCGACATGCGCCACGTCCTCGCCATTAATGTTCCTTCCATGACGTACGGCAAGACCGATCAGCAAGTTGTCGATTTCTACAAAGAATCGATACGCCGAATTGATGCGCTGCCAGGCGTGATCCAGACAGCGTTTGGCCGTGTCGTTCCTTGGCGGGAGGGTGATTTTGGTCCCGGCCTCCAGTTTTCCGCCGATGGCCAGGTTCATGTTGCCGGCGAAGATCCTCGGGCGCAGTTGCGCGAGATCTCTCCGGGATTCTTTGCTGCGCTCGGCGTCCCCATCATCGCCGGCCGTGATTTCAACGATCTCGACGGGAAAACTCAAGATCCCGTGGTTATCGTCAGCGAAACCCTAGCACGGCGCATTTTCCCCAATCAGGATGCCATCAATCGGCATGTGTATTGGACGGATCCGGTGCTCCAATTCATCCCGGGGATTAGTACCGCACCGCATCGCATCATCGGCGTCACCGCCGACATTGATGACGTTCATGTTGTTCCCGAGCCCACTCTCACCGTCTATAGTCCCATGGACGAGGGGCCGCTCTATGGCGGCCGGCTTTTCATCCATACCAATGCGAACCCTTATTCGCTGATCACGCCGGTCACGCGCATTATTCGCGGCATGTCCGCCGATCAGCCCGTTGAGCACGCGGCCACCCTCGAAGACGTTCGCGCCGAAGTGCTCGCCCCCGACCGATTGACCTCGCTGGTGTTTGGCGTGTTCGCCGCAATCGCGCTGGCGATTGCGGTGGTTGGGGTGGCCAGCGTGCTGGCATTTTCGGTGAGTGCGCGGACACGGGAATTCGGCATCCGGCTGGCGCTGGGATCGCAGCCGCGGAGTCTCCTGAGAGTCGTTATCGCGGAGGGAGTAGTGATGGCCGCGGCAGGCGTGCTTGCAGGCGCCGGCTTCGGCTTCGTGCTGACCCGTCTAGCGGGAAGGTATTTCTTGGACGTTCAGATGCCAGGCGCATTTCCGGTTTCCATCTCAGCCCTCCTACTGATGTCGGTCGCAGTTGTCGCGTCGGTGCTGCCGGCGGCACGCGCTGCGCGGATCGATGTCACGCAAGCGCTTCGCTCCGAGTGACCGTGGGTGCGTCGCGTTGCGCGGTGCCGCCCCAGACTACACTCCTGGGGCCTACGTAAGCCCCGGGCCACATTGCCCGCTCGCGGTTACAATTCAGCAATGCACAGACAAGCCTGCGTGGGAATGGCAGGGCCGGCAGGAAACCCGGTCTTGGTAGCAGGAAAGCGACTCGGGAACCGCATTGAGGAGGAGTAGCATTGGCGAGCTACATTGGCGCCATTGATCAAGGCACCACCAGCACCCGGTTCATCTTGTTTGATCGCGGAGGACGGGTGGTGGCAATCGCGCAGAAAGAACATGAGCAGATTTATCCCAGGCCGGGCTGGGTAGAACACAATGCGGAAGAGATCTGGCAGTGTACACGTGAAGTGATCGCGGACGCAACCGCGAAGGGCGGCGTTCGCCCCGCCGACCTGGCGGCCATCGGAATCACCAATCAGCGCGAGACAACCGTGGTGTGGAATCGCCGGACGGGCAAGCCGGTGGCGCACGCACTCGTGTGGCAGGACACGCGGGTGGCGGACTACGTTGCGGAGTTGAGCAAATCCGGTGGGCAGGATCGTTTTCGCGACAAGACCGGACTGCCGCTCACCACTTACTTCAGCGGGTTGAAGATCCGCTGGATTCTCGAACACGTAAAAGGTGTGCGCGAGTTGGCGGAGGCGGGGGATGTCCTGTTCGGCACCATCGATACTTTTCTGGTCTGGCACCTGACGGGTGGCCCGACGGGCGGCATTCACATCACCGATGTTACTAATGCTAGCCGTACGCAACTGATGGACCTGAAGACTTTGTCTTGGGATCGGGAGATTCTCGCTACGTTCGGCATCCCGGACGCCATGCTGCCACAAATCCGTTCGAGCAGCGAAGTCTACGCCCACGCCAAGGTTCATGGGTTGAAGGATGTCGCGATAGCGGGAATTCTGGGAGATCAGCAAGCGGCACTGGTAGGACAGACCTGTTTCCGCCCAGGAGAGGCCAAGAATACCTATGGCACCGGATGCTTCCTATTGATGAACACCGGTGAGCGCGTGTTTCATTCGAGTTACGGACTTCTAACAACATTGGCTTACAAGCTGGGTGACCGGCCTGCCCATTACGCGCTCGAAGGCAGCATCGCAATCACAGGGGCGCTCGTGCAGTGGTTTCGCGACAACCTCGGCTTGATTCAGAACAGTTCCGAGATCGAAACCCTGGCACGGTCGGTACCTGACAACGGTGGTGTCTATTTCGTGCCGGCTTTCTCTGGCTTGTACGCACCCTATTGGAACGACAATGCAAGGGGTGTGATAGTCGGCCTCACTCGCTACGCCAACAAAGGCCATCTTGCCCGCGCCGTGCTCGAAGCGACGGCCTTTCAAACCCTGGATGTGGTTGAAGCCATGCAGAAAGATACGAACATCAAGCTCGACGTATTACGCACGGACGGGGGCATGGTCGAAGACGACCTGCTTATGCAATTCCAGGCCGACCTCCTGAACCTGTCGGTGGTCCGCCCGGTTTCACGGGACGCCACCACCGCCCTGGGCGCGGCGTACGCCGCCGGCTTGGCGATCGGTTACTTTGCAGATTTGGATGACCTGCGTTCTAACTGGGCCGTTGATCGTACGTGGAAACCGAACCTTGGCGAAGCCAGGCGGCAGGAGATGTACGGCCTTTGGAAGCGGGCAGTGAGCAAGTCACTCGATTGGCTGGACTAATTCAGGCAATGGCACGACTGGAGAATGATCATGGGTGTGAGAGGTCTCTTGCTCCGGTTCGTGGGTTGGCTCGTATTAATCTTAGTGGGCGACGCTGTAGTCGTATTGGCTGCGTTCTTAGCGGTTTTGCGTCAGGATACCCAACTGCAAAACCTAGCCGGACGGACAATCGGCGTTTGAGGAGAAAGTTCAAAAAATGATGACTGCTACCCGCTCCGCCTTACTCCCGCTGGTGCTCGTCTGCGCACTCAGTGGAGTTGCTCTGCCCGATGCTTCCCCGACCGATGGCGTCGCTGACTACATTCACTCGGAGATGGAGCGCCAGCATGTACCCGGATTGTCTTTGCTCGTCGTGCGGGATGGGAAGATCGTTCGGGCGGAGGGCTACGGCCTGGCCAACGTGGAACTTCAGGTCCCGGTTAAGCCCGAGACCGTATTTCAGTCAGGATCGATGGGGAAGCAATTCACCGCGACGGCGGTGATGATGCTGGTCGAGGAAGGGAAGATGGGCCTCGATGACCCGGTGACGAAATACCTGAAGGGTGCTCCCGCAACCTGGCAACAAGTCACCATACGCGAACTTCTCAGCCACACGGCGGGGTTCACCGATTATCCGAAGAACTTCGATTTCCGCAAGGACTACTCCGAATCCCAGATGCTCAAGATTGTCGAAGGAATCCCGCTGGCCTTCCCACCCGGCACCAAGTGGAGCTACAGCAATCTGGGGTACCTGACACTGGGAATCGTCATTCACCAGGTTACGGGGGAGTTCTACGGTGATTTCCTCGAAGAGCGAGTTTTTCGACCGCTGGGGATGAGCACCACAAGAATCATCAGCGAGGCCGACATCATTCCCAACCGCGCTGCCGGTTACCGGCTGGTAAAAGGAGAATTGAAAAACCAGGAGTGGGTCTCACCGGTAGTGAACACCACCGCCGATGGCTCGCTCTATTTCTCCGTTCTGGATCTGGCCAAGTGGGACGCGGCCTTGTACACCGAAGAGCTTCTCAAGCGCTCCAGCCTCAATCAGATGTGGACCGTGGCAAAACTTAAAAATGGTCAGCCGAACTCCGATCATTATGGTTTTGGCTGGTTCATTGAATCGAAGGATGGTCACCGCTTGATCAGTCATGACGGGGCATGGCAGGGTTTCGAGACCAACATTTCACGCTACGTCGATGACAAGCTCACGGTCGTTGTGCTCACCAACCTGGATGCGGCCGACCCCGCGACATTTGCCGCCCACATCGCGAAGATCTATCTGGATTCGAAGTGACCAACCCCGGCTTGAATGTCTTGGCAGCTGACTATCCAGACCCAAGAACGCCGGATGCGTGCGCCTGACGTCACTACTTTGCCAGGCGATTGTACTTCTTCATCACGACTTGCAGCTGTTCATGCGGTAAGGCAACCACGGTTCGACCATCGACTCCGGTCATAGTCTGGGCGGCGATCATCGCATTGATTACCGCTTCCTCGGTCGCCTGAACCGTTGCCAGAAACAATGAATTCATCCGGTCGTTCGGCAGCATGCTGATCTGCCGCAGGCCTTTGAATCCGGCGGCCTTGGGATTGGCCGTAGAGAATGCGATGAAGATATCCCCGGATCCATTCCCGGAGTAACTCCCATCCCGCGCCAGCCCGAGGGACACACGCCTTGCCAGCCGTTTGAGTTGGGTCGGAATCAGTGGGGCGTCGGTGGCCACCACCACGATGATCGAACCTACATCGTCGTCCCAAACCGGCTTACCCGCAATCTCACGTCCGACAGGCACTCCGGCGACCCGCAATTGATCTCGCTGTCCGTAGTTGCATTGCAGCAATACACCCACGGTGTATCCTCCGTATTTCGCGTCGAGCAGGCGGGAAGAAGTTCCGATTCCCCCCTTGAATTCATTGCAGATCATGCCAGTTCCACCGCCAACATTGCCTTCCTCAACCGGTCCTCCCCGTGCGTTGTCGAGAGCGTGGAATACATCTTCTGGCTTAACATGAAATCCATTGATGTCGTTTAAGTAGCCGTCCCAGGTCTCGGCCACGACCGGCAAAGACCAGGAATAGCCATCCTGATCCGGTCCACCGTGCTTCAATCGCCACGCGATGACCGCATCACGGGCCGTGCCCACACTGTGCGTGTTGGTGATCACCACCGGGCCTTCCAAGAAGCCGGATTCTTCAATCCAGGTTGTGCCCGTCATTTCTCCATTGCCGTTTTCGCTGAACCATGCGGCGAAAACTGGATCCCTGGAATCCTTACCGCGAGGAAAGACAGCCGTGACTCCGGTGCGAATTGGACCGACACCTACTTTCAAGGGTCCGTCTCCCGAGATCAGAGTCGTGTTGCCGACTTCGACTCCGGCGACATCGGTGATGGCGTTGAAGCGTCCGGTTGTTCCGTCGAATGGTATTCCCAGATCACGGGCGCGAACCTTGGTCTGAGAGCGGGCAATTCCGGTTGCGCAGAAAACCAGTACCACGACGCTACCGAGCGATGTCCGTAGGAAGCGACGATTAGAATTGTTCATGATCCTCCCAAGAGCCCTGTCGGGCGGCCGAGCAAAACGCAGAGGCGCCGGATAGACAACTTGCTGCGTTCCTAACCTAGCCGAGCATACCTGTCATTGTCGACAGGGGAAATCGAGACCTGCTAGAGAGTAATAAGCGGCGAGGCCAACTTCGACTCCGATTGACGCAACACGAGCGATGTGTTTTGTGGGTTGCATCTAAGGTCGAAAATCAGACAACGAACCAGACAAAAAGCCTTGACATTGATGGTGCTGTCACCCTAAGTTTTTTCACACATCGTAAAGCGGCGTAGATACTGTATACGGGGGCGTTATGAGCAGGCTACGAGGTGGGATCCTTTCACTCGCTCTGGTCGCATCGTTCACAATCCTCGCCTGGAGCCAAACCGCAACCACTTCGTTGCGCGGCACCATTTCTGATCCGCAGGGTGCGGTTGTTCCCGGTGCCGTGGCGACTCTTTCAAATCCGGCTACCGGGGTTTCTAGGACCACCAAAACTGACGACCACGGCTTCTACGAGTTCTTACAGTTGGTTCCTGGAACTTATACTCTCACCATCACTAAGCCCGGATTTGCCATTCTCAAGGCCGAAGACATGCGACTGGCGGTTGGTGTGCCTGCTACCTCCAACCTTACCTTGCGGGTGCAGGCAGAAACGAGCACGGTTGAGGTCACAAGTACAACCGCGCAGGTGAATACGGAAAACGCCACATTGGGAAATGCCTTTGGCGCTGCTCAGATTGAATCGCTTCCGTTTGAAGGACGGGATCCGACACAAATTCTCAGCCTACAACCGGGGGTGACTTTTGTCGGCACCAATGTCGATCAGAACCAGGACAGCCGTGGCGGATCGGTAAACGGAGCTCGCAGTGACCAGACCAATCTGACGGTGGACGGCATCGACGACAACGATCAGGTGAAAGGCTACGCTTTCCAGGGTGCGTTGCGCTCCACCTTGGATTCCTTGCAGGAATTCCGGGTGACGACGAGTAACGCCAATGCCGACGAAGGCCGTTCCTCGGGAGCGCAAGTCGATCTGATTACTAAGAGTGGCACCAACACCTTCCATGGTTCGGTGTACGAATATAATCGCACCAATGTCGGGGAAACCAACGACTGGTTCAACAAACAAGCTCAGCTGAATTCTGGGCTCCCCAACCGTCCTGGCCAGCTGATTCGAAATACTTTCGGGGCGACTTTTGGCGGGCCGATACTCAAGGACCGGATTTTCTTTTTCCTAGCCTACGAGGGGCAGCGCACCAGGGAAAATGCGCAGATGACGCGGGAGGTACCCAGCAACGATCTTCGCCAAGGGATCATGAGGTACGACTGCACTGGGTCACCCGGGTGTCCTGCGAGCGGCATTCAGACGCTAACTCCGGCAGACTTGAAGACTATGGATCCCAACTGTGCGGCGAAAGGAACCTGCCCTCTAGGGAACGGTCCGGATCCAGCCATCATGAGTCTTTTTCAACAATATCCTTCTCCCAACACGAGCAGCGTCGGAGACGGTCTCAATTTTGTGGGTTTTACCTTTCCCGCCTCCACTCCGGGCAGTCTCAACACCTACATCGCGAAGTTCGACTTCAACATCACGCAGAATCATCATGCATTTGTGCGCGGTGGAATGGTCGGAGACAACACCGGTATGGGACCGGAGTTTCCCGGTCAGCCCCAGAGTCAAGTACAACTGAACAACAGCAAAGGTCTGATCGCCTCTTATACGGCAACCTTTCGTCCTACCCTGATCAACAATTTGCGCTTCGGTTATATTCGCCAGGGACAAGGCGATATTGGGCAAATATCACAACCCTACAACCTTTTCGGCAACGGACCGGATCCCCTTTACGCCCTTACCTACACCACAAAGTCCAACGTGCCGGTCTACAACTTGATCGATGACGTCTCGTGGGTAAAAGGCAAACATACGCTGGGGTTCGGGGGCAACCTTCGCATCATCACCAACAACCGCAGTTCAGACAACAACTCCTATTCTTATGGCAGAATCTACAATCTCTGGATTGCCCCGTACGGCTATATTGCAGGCTCGGGATTGAGCCTTGATCCTGCAGCATTCGGTTTTCCAGTGGTCAACGGCAACTTCGACACCAGCTACGACTATGCCGTCATGGCGCTGGCTGGATTGCTCGACTCTTCCTACTCCAACTACAACATAACCAAGCAGGGAACGGCGCAGCCAGTGGGCTCGCCGGCACTTCGCCACTTCCGGTCGCATGAATTCGAAGCCTATGTGCAAGACACCTGGCGAGCCACTCCAACCTTAACGCTGACCTACGGATTGCGCTATACGCTGCTGCAGCCGCCGTATGAAACCACGGGCACGCAAGTGGCCCCAAATATTAGCCTGGAACAGTTCTTTCAGCAGCGCAGTGCCTCCATGCTCGCAGGTCAGACCTACAACCCGCTGATCCAGCTCGCACTTTCGGGGCCGGCCAACAATGGGCCGCCCTATTGGAGCTGGGACTACGGCAATGTGGCGCCTAGAGTGGCCTTTGCCTGGTCGCCAAAAGCGGAAAGCGGAATCTGGCAACGGCTGCTCGGGGACGCGGGAAAGAGTTCGATCCGGGGCGGCTATGGCATCTACTACGACCACTTTGGCGAAGGGGTGGTTGACGCCTTCGACCAGCAGGGATCGTTTGGACTTACTACCTCCATTCAGAACCCGGTAGGCCAATACAGCGTCGATTCCTCGCCTCGGTTCACCGGTCTCTATAACATTCCACCTCAGCTGATATTTCCTGCCCCGATCGGACCCTTTCCCAAAACACCCCCCATAGGCCTTCCCGAGGGTGCCACGATTTATTGGGGCCTCGACGATAAGATGAAAACCCCCTACTCTCAGGTTTTCGACTTTTCGATCAGTCGCGAACTGCCCAAGAGCTTTGTTTTCGAGATTGCCTATATTGGGCGGCTGGGCCGACGACTTCTGCAGGAAGAGGATCTGGCCATGCCTCTCGATATCGTCGATCCGAAGTCAGGCATGGATTATTTCAAGGCCGCCACCCTTTTGACCAAAGCGTTCGATCAAAACGTCCCCATCCAGAACCTAGCTAAGATCCCCTATTGGGAGAACGTCTTCCCCGGTGCAGCGGGTAAACCCATCGACACGGCCTTGGTTGGCTGCGCTCCTGGAATCTCCAATTTCACTGGATCTCCTACCGCTACGCAGGCAATGTATAACCTTTACTCCTGTTTCCCCAATCACAACTCGACGGCTGCGCTGATCGTGGCCGACGTGCCGGGGCAGGCCGCGCAACTTTTAGGGAATCTCACACCGGGCCCTGGCGGCTGCTACCCCGCCTGCGCGACCCTGGGCGGAAAAGTGACGCCCTACGCATTTTTCAACCCGCAATTTACCTCCCTCTATGCCTGGCGAAGCAGCGGCAACAGTTCCTTTAACGGCCTGCAGGTCATGCTGCGACACGGGATGACGCACGGCCTGCAGTGGGATTTCAACTATACGTTCTCGAAGTCCATAGATATCGGTTCGAATGCGGAGCGTATTAATCAGTTCAACGCCTATTATCAGGCCGACCAGATTATCAACTCCTGGTCGCCCAACCAGCTCCGCGCCGTATCCGACTTTGACACCACTCACCAGTTCAACACCAACTGGGTATATGCGTTGCCCTTTGGACAAGGGCAACATTTTGCAGGTTCTTCCGGCGGGTGGGTAAACGCCTTGATTGGGGGCTGGCAGTTCGCCGGACTGGCGCGCTGGACGAGCGGATTTCCCACTACGATCGAGACTTTCACTTCCTTCCCCACGAACTGGGAGCTGCCGTCAGCTGCAATTCTGGCTGCTCCCACACCACAAACCGGGGTCTTCTTTGATGTCAGCGGCAATCCCCGACTGTTCAAGGATCAGGCGGCGGCTCAAAGCGCATTTCGCTTCTCTTATCCCGGCGAATCGGGACAGCGTAACGAACTGCGCGGACCTGGCTACTTCGGAATCGACACTGCCGTCAGTAAGTCCTGGCGTATCGTGGAGTCGCAAACCTTGAAGTTTAGCTGGAATGTTTATAACCTAACGAACTCTGTTCGTTTCGACGTAGCGCCGTTGCCGCAAACCACCGGGCAGTTGGAGGAGCCAGCATCGAGCTTCGGTTTGTTCAGCAGCACTCTGACCAAATCCAGGGTCATGGAGTTTGCGCTGCGTTACACCTTCTAGGGGTTTGCGCTGCGAAGAAGAAGTCCGAACACGATGAATAAGCAATCCCTGCGGCTCCAAGCGTTATCGCGTGGAATGGCTAGCGTGCGATCTCCTATCGAGAGGGCATGGCTGAAGCAGCCTGGTTTCAGCCAGAGCACGCTTATCGCGGTCGTGTTCGTCCCCTTCCTGGCTTTGCTAACGATTCCCATCCACGCGCAATCAACGGCCGCTGATACGATCTTCACCGGTGAGTTTCTCACCCTCGATCCGTCGCACCCAAAGGCTGAGGCGATGGCTGTGTCTCGCGGACGAATCCTTGCGATTGGTTCCGGCTCCGAGGTGGAAGCACTCGCGTCCAAGGACACTCGCAGGATTAAGGTCGACGGCGTTGCCCTTCCCGGTTTTGCCGACGCCCATATCCACGTTGGGGGTGTGGGTGAGCAACTGGAGAGGCTGGATCTCCGCGGCTTGACCGAAGCCGAGATTCTAACGAAGGTTGCGCAGGCGGTTCGCTCCTCCCCGAGTGGTTCGTGGATTGTTGGCGGAGGCTGGGACGAGGGTTTCTGGCACCCCTCGGTATTCCCTACGGCGAGTGAACTCGACGCAATCAGTGGCGATCATCCGGTTGCTCTCAGCCGTATCGATGGGCATTCGACCTGGGTAAACTCCAAGGTGCTGGCTCTGGCCAAGATCACACGCGAGACCCCTGATCCCGAGGGCGGACTGATTCGGCGCAATGCCGCCCACGAGCCGACGGGCATGCTGGTGGACCACGCGCAGAAGTTAATCCGCGCCGTGATACCCGCGGCCACTCCGGCGGATCGAGAACGTCGCATCCGCATCGCCCTTCGGCAGTTCTCGAAGTGGGGACTGACCAGTGTTCACGATGCGGGAGTCGGCCTGGAGACGATTTCCATCTACCAGGACCTGCTGAAGCAAGGAGAGCTTCCCGTGAGGGTCTACGCGATGGCCAATGGCGAGCAAGCAATGACCCACTACCTCGCGAGCGGACCCGAACCAGACCTTGGCAGCGGCATGTTAGCCGTCCGCAGCTTCAAGCTCTATCTCGATGGCGCGCTCGGATCGCGGGGAGCGGAAATGACCGCCCCCTACACGGATGCGCCGCAGGAGCATGGTCTGGAATTAATGAAAGACGCAGATCTTGAACAAATCGTCCGAGCAGCTCGTCAGAAGGGATTCCAGGTCAACACCCATGCGATCGGGGACCGCGCGGTTCATCGTGCTCTCGATGCCTTCGAAAAAGGCGGCGTGACAGCGAACGAGCGTTTCCGGATCGAACATGCTTCCATCGTCACCGATGAGGATTTGCCGAGGTTTGTTCACCTGGGCGTGGTCGCCTCGATTCAACCGGTGTTCGTTGGAGAGTACAGCCGGTGGGCGGAAGATCGCGTCGGCCCGTCGCGTGTACATTGGGTGCTGCGCACGCGCGATTTGCTCAATGCTGGCGTTTCCCTGGCCGCCGGATCGGATTTCCCCGCCTCCGATTCCGGAGAGCCCATCGCAACCCTGCATTGTCTGGTCACCCGTCAAAGTGCGGCCGGAAAACCCGAAAGCGGCTGGTATAAGGATCAGGCAGTAAACGTCGACCAGGCGCTCCGGATGATGACAGCTGGGCCGGCGTATGCTGCCTTTGAGGAAAGGGACCTGGGAATGCTGAGCGTCGGACGTTATGCTGATTTCACTGTCTTATCCGCGAATCCATATCAGGTGGCAAGCGATGCTTTGAGAACCATAACCATCCATATGACGGTGGTGGCCGGACGTGTGACTTTCAACGCAGCAAACCGTTAGACAGAGTCTTGAAATCATCGATCTGGCCGACCGCCGCTGTCACGAGTCTTCCATATTTATATTGTCTTGCTCATGAACACACGCTTGAACCCCGAATCAAGCCGGCGAGAGGTCTCCTGGTAACCTAGCCTCGCGTACCAGGCGAGGTTTTCATGCATCAGCTCGTTGGTGTAGAGCCGTATTTCTGTATAGCCGCACTGCCTGGACCTGGCTTCGGCAAACTCGAGGAGTCGTCGCCCGAATCCCAACCGCTGCTTTTCCGGCGCGACCGCTACGTTTTCGAGTAGCATGTAGCCTGGTTCGGGCACCAGCACGACCAGGCCAACGATTTCGCCATCTAGCACGAGAACCCAAACGTTGCCCGATGCGACCTGCGCATGGTAGTCGTCGGTCATCGGCCCCGGCGGTTGACCGATGCGAGGAATGTAGTGCCGATATGCTGCACGCACGATGCACTCGATCGCACGTAGATCCTCCTCCGATCCGCGGCGAATAGTGGTGGCAAGTGACATCGGTCGACTAAATCCGAGGCCGCGGAGAAGTACCCGCCTGCTGCGCGTGTCGGTTCTCGGCAGCAATGAAGACCGGGAGTGTTTTAAGACCTTCTCCCATGCGCTTTACCAAGCCGGTTCCGATCGGCAGGTGCCGTACTCGCTGAACGCGCTCCATACGGCTTTCGTGCGGCATGTCTTGCGGAAGTTCTACAAGAGCTCGTCCTCTGAGCTTGGGCAGCAAATGAACAGCGGTGTCACGACACACCATGCAGGCGACGCGATCCTGGAGGGCGAGGCGGTCCTGCATTTCGGCTTCGTAACACTCCGCCCACCGGTTCTGGTCGGTCGAAGTATCGATTAACCTCGCCGCAATGCGCACCCGTCGGCCGGACTGTAAAACAGCGCCCTCCAGCACCCAATCAACTCCTAACTCCCTGCCGATGTGGGGCAGCGACTTGTCCGTGCCTTTGTAGCGCATGCTAGTGGTGCGCGAGACGACTCGCAGCGACCTATCCGTCGAAAGATAGGTGATGAGCAACTCGGTAATTCCATCCGCCAGGAAATCCTGGTGAAAAGAGCAACTCAGGTCAGAAAACGGCAGCACAGCCAAGGTGATCGGGCGCGGCTCGCGGGTCGGCGAGGGGCTTACGGCGCTGGCGTTGCCGGCGTGGTCTTCTTTGGCGTCGGCGATCCGGGTTACGGGTGCCATGAAACGATAACCCCGGCGGTGCAAGGTTTCAATATATCGCGGCCTTCGCGCATCTTCGCCCAGCGCCTTGCGAATCTGCCGGATGCAGAAGTTGAGGCCGCCTTCAAAATCGACGAAGGTTTCCGAACTCCAAAGTTGTCGTCGGATTTGCTCTCGTGTGATCGCCCGGCCGGAACACCCCGCGAGCAGGGCCAGCACCTTGAAAGGTTGCGGCTGCAGGACGATCCGGGTTCCCCCCGTGCACAATTCGCCGCTCGCGATGTCCAACGTGAAACGATCGAAACAGAGAAGTCCTAGTCGGGGAGAATTCCCGGCCAGCCAATCATTTTGTCGGGTACGAGTCATGGATTGTGGCGTTCCTCGTGCCGTCCTTCGTGCTGGCCCAAGATGTCACCTCACCCACCGCGTCCGCACCGTCTTGGGTGGCTGAAGCACTATTCTTACCCGGCCACACCAGCCCGCCGGAGCAATAGCCGGGATCCACTTCGACCCGGTCAGGTTCGTCCCCCGCATAAACCCAAATCATGGCCATCTTGTACCCCGACTGATTTAGAAAGCGATGCGGCTTCCCTTGGGGAATGAATGCGGTGTCGAGGTTGGACAGATCGTATCGTCTGCCTTGAACTAGACACACCGCGCTGCCGTCGATGATCGTGATGGACTCATCGTAGCCGTGAATATGGCAAGGCAGGGACGATCCCGGGTTGAAGCATCCGTATCCTCCGCAAATGCCGCGCGAGCCAAAGCGCTTGGCAAACAAATCGCAAAAGAAAGCTCCTTCCGAGAGTTCATAGATATCGTTCTGAGAAAACCGCCGGATGGTCTCGGGAACTCCAGCCACCGGCTGCGCATTTTCACGTCCTGGGGGAGGGAAGTTCTCTCTGGTAAAGGTTCTGGAAGGGCGGGCTGAGCTGAACGCGTTGTGAACCACCATTCGCTGCTTGGGATCCTCGTTGCTGGAACTATGGGCCACACCGGCAGGAATGTGAATACTATCGAGGAGACCTAGGCGATACTTGCGTCCCTCGAGCAAAATAGTCAGTCTGCCCTCGAGCACGGTAACGCATTCGCTGACCTCGTGGCGGTGATAGGGGAACCGCGCTCCCGGTTGAAAAATGGCGGAGCCGGTGCTGAACCCCTGAGCGCCACACTCCTCGGAGACGAAGCGCCTCACCTCGATGCCCGGGATTCCCAAGGCCAACGGTTGGCAATTACCCGAGTTGATCCGCTCGCCGACGAAGCGCGCTGCCTGCATAGCTTCCGCCCAAACAAGGCAGACATCATACCATCATATCAATCGAAAGCCAATAAAGCGGAATAACATGGGTAGAATGCACGCCATACTTGGTATGATGATATGATACCGTGGCTTCGTGATGCTGGTCGAACTCCTGCCGCCGAGCTGGAACGGCTACGGTGTCCATTCCCCTTTCGGCCGCTTCTCTACCGACCTGGGTGAACTTCGGGCTGCTATTATCGGCGATTCGACGTCAAAGGGCGGCCCGTCGGTCGAGCCTTCGGGGGCTCTAGAGGGGCGTCAGAAAAACCTGCGGCCGGTTCCGATCGGGGCCCGTAGAACCACGAGGGAGCTCCTTCTTCTATGCCAAACAAGGTTATCGTCACTTGCGCCATCACCGGCTCCATTCACACCCCGTCGATGTCTCCCTACCTGCCCTTTACTCCCGATGACATCGCCAGCCAGGCGATCGCAGCCGCCGAAGCCGGCGCCGCGATTCTTCACCTGCATGCGCGGGACCCGAGAAATGGCCGGCCGACCGGAGATCCCGAGGTTTACCTGCAGTTCTTGCCCAAAATCAAGTCTTCGACTGACGCCGTCATCAACATTACGACCGGCGGCAGTCTGTATATGGATTTGGATCAGCGCCTGGCGGCCGCGCTTCGGGCCAAGCCGGAAATGGCGTCGTTCAACATGGGTTCCATCAACTTCTCGATTCATCGCCTGGCAGGCAAGCGCACGGAGTGGAAGTACGATTGGGAGCAGGCGTTTCTCGCCCAGACCGAGGGCAACATATTCCGCAACACCTTCGTAGACATGAAGCGAGTGGTGAAGGAACTGGCCGAAGGATGCGGTACTCGTTTCGAATTTGAGTGCTACGATGTCGGTCATCTCTATAACCTGGCCTACCTGCTCGATCAAAAGCTGGTCGAACCGCCGCTTTTTGTCCAAACCATTTTTGGAATTTTGGGAGGCCTGGGAACCGACATTGAACTTCTCAGCTACGTCCGAGCCACGGCCGACCGACTCTTTGGCCGGGAAAATTATCACTGGTCCATTCTTGGTGCGGGGCGGCACCAGATGCGTCTGGTCACGCTGGGAGCGATCATGGGAGGAAATGTACGCGTGGGGCTCGAAGACAGCTTGTACCTGGGCAAAGGCGAATTAGCTCCTTCGAACGCCGAGCAAGTGAGGAAGATTATCCGTATCCTGAAGGAGCTTTCGTTCGAGATTGCCACCCCGGACGACGCCCGGAAGATGCTTGCCCTCAAGGGCCGAGACCGGGTCGCCCTGTGAGCGAGCGTCGTCGGACTCGCGCCACTCAATGCCGCCAGTAGAAATAAGCAGGTATGCCGGTCAGCGCCAGCAGCAGTCCCGCTAGAGATTGCACCGGGCGTTCGATCAGAGTGTTGACCAGGAACACGGTCGCAATCAGCAAATAGAGTGCCGGCAGCCAAGGATAACCGAAGCAACGGTAGGGACGCTTTGCCTCCGGCCGGGTGCGGCGCAAGATGAAAACCGCCGCCACGGTGACCGCGTAGGTCGCAGTCATCATGAAGGTGAAACAGGTGTAGATCTGCTCATATCCTCCACTGGCCGTGAGTACGCAAACCCAAATGCATTGCGCCACCAAGCTAATGACGGGGGTTCGCCACCGGGGATGAAGAGTCTCGAGGGCGGGGACGAAGACGCCGTCCTTGGCCATTGCGTAGTACACTCGGGCGCCGCTCAGAATCACCACCGACATGGACCCGAAGCAGGAGATGGCGATCAGCAGCGAGACCAGTCGCCCGACGTTCTCAGAAAACAATACCGACACAGCCGCCTGCGCCAGCGTAGTTTGACGGGCCAGTTGATCGATCGGCAACGCGTAGATAAAAACCACGTTGGCCGAGACATAGGTCAGAATGACCAGAGCGATACCCCAGATCATGGCTCGGGGCAGATTGCGCTCCGCGTCTTTGATTTCTCCGGCAACCCACGAGATCAGATTCCATCCATCATAAGTCCAGAACAGAGCGACGAACGCAATCCCGATGGCTGCCAGCGGTGGCCAAGCCGAGCTCGCGGGCGGAGCGGCGAAGTGCGACCAGGAACCGTGGCCAAAACTCAGCCCCAAGAGCACCATCAGGCCCACGCAAACCAGGGTGAGCGAGCCGGTGAAATTCTGCAGAATCGCGGCCAACTTGACTCCCCGCATGTTGATCATCGTCAAAAGGATGATGGTGACGATCGCTACCAGGGACCCGCGGGTGAAATTCCAAGTAATACCGGGAAAAACGGCGTGACTGAACAGAACCGTTTCCGCCGACAGACCTGGGATCACGCGGCCGACAAACAAGGCAAAGCCCATGGCGACACCGGCCAGTCCGGCGCTATTTCCGGCGGTGAACAGGACCCATCCGTAAAGGAACGCCGCGAAATGGCCGTAGACCTCGCGGATGTAGACGTACTGACCGCCTGCCTCGGGAAACATGGCGCCCAACTCGGCGAAGGCAAAGCCCGCCAGGAGCGCGACTAGGCCAGCAATAACCCAGAGGCTGAGGCTAAGCATAGGGTTCGGCACTTGCCGGGCGACGTCGGCGGGGGTGATGAAAATGGCCGATCCGATGACTCCGCCGACCACAATCAACGTTGCATCCAACAGGTTGAGTCGCCGGGCGAGAGTAATCCGACTTTGCCGCGAGACGCTATCGGCCGAAGAAGAATCGGGCTGCAAGTCGATTCTCATGGGTATCTCAGGATCACAGTTGGGCAACTTGCAGGAAGGATTCGGCAGCCGGGGGAGGGGAACTGCCGGGCGGGGGAGAGCTGCCGATGGTTTCCTGGCTCATGCGAGATTCAACCATACCATCTTCAGTTCGGTATAGTGCTCGATGGCATGCATGCCGAGCTCGCGCCCGAAACCCGAACTCTTATAGCCGCCGAAGGGCAAGGCCGGGTTCAGTAGTCCGTAGGTGTTGATCCACACTGTTCCCGCCTTGAGCTGGCGGGAAAGGGTGTGGGCTTTTTTCACATCCCGGGTCCAAACCGCCGCGGCTAAGCCATAGGGGTTGCGATTCGCCAGATCGGCAACTTCGTCCGCGTCGTCGAAGTTCAATGTCGCCAGCACAGGACCGAAGATTTCTTCTCGCGCTATTTTCATGTCGTTGTTCACTCTGTCAAAGATCGTGGGCTCAATGAAGAATCCCTTGCCGCCGTCGACGGAGACACGCTGCCCGCCCGACGTTAGCTGCGCACCTTCTTTTCTCCCGGCTTCAATGTATCGCAAGACCGTTTGCATCTGCTCTTCGCTGACAATCGCACCCATACGCGTTTTGGGATCCAGAGGGTCGCCCGGCTGCAACTTCTTGGCCCGCGCCACTAGTTTTTCCATGAACTCATCCCGAACCTTGCTCTCGACGAACAGACGCGAGCCGGCATTGCAAACTTCGCCCTTCCCGTAGAAGATGCCGTTGACCGCACCTTTCACCGCGTTGTCGATGTCGGCATCGGCAAAGACGATGTTGGGGGACTTCCCGCCGAGTTCGAGCGTGACCCGCTTCAGGCCGCCGGCTGCGTTACGCATGATTTCTTTGCCCACAGCCGTCGAACCGGTGAAAGCGATCTTATCGATCCCCAAATGGCAGACCATTGCCTTTCCAGTCTCTACTCCGCCGGTCAGAATGTTCAGCACTCCCGCGGGGACACCGGCTGCGATGGCAAGTTCCCCCAATCGCAGGCTAGTGAGCGGTGTCTGTTCGGCAGGCTTGAGCACCACGGTGTTGCCACAGGCCAAAGCCGGCCCGAGCTTGTAGGAGGCAAGCAGCAGAGGAAAGTTCCAGGGAATAATCAGACCGACTACGCCCACCGGCTCCCGCAGCGTGTAGGTGAACGCATTGTCAAAGGTGTTAACGGTCTCACCTTGGATCTTCGTCGCCATTCCCGCGAAGTAGCGGAAGACATCGATCACCATGGGCATGTCGATGTTGCGCGATTCGAAGATGGGCTTGCCGTTGTCGAGAGTTTCGAGCTCGGCTAATTCGTCAATGTTTCTTTCGATCAGATCCGCCAGGCGCCAGATGAGATTGCCGCGTTCGCCGGCGGACATTTTTCGCCAAGGGCCGGCACGGTCTTCGAGGGCGTGGCGCGCAGCACAAACTGCCTGGTCGACGTCGGCGGACGAGGCCTCCGCCACCTGGGTTAGGACTTCGCCCGTGGCGGGATTGATTGTGTCGAATGGCTTGGCGCCGTCTCTCCATTGTCCATTGATGAGCAGACGCCCGGGCCGAATCTTCACTTTGGCCGCGATCATAATCTTTAACCGTGATCCTGGAGCCGCGAATCGAGCGAAATGCCAAGTTGCCGCAAGGGGTGAATCGTAACGCCGGACGTTCCCTGACCGTCGTGGCGCAGGCCCGTTCGATGCGCCGAGCGCCCAAGAAAAGGTTGGCGACGAGCTACACAATACATGCGGCGTTCCAAGGGAATTGTGAGTTTTCCCTGAGTTCTTCATGAGCAAAGGGCTTAATTCAGAGAACTCATGGCCGGATTCCGAAAATCAGGTATGCCGTCCTAAAGAAGAGTGGTATCTTGTTGGCCTATCTAGGGAAGCAACCTTTAGCTCTCGGGAAACTGCCATGATCCAGGGTTCGCGGGTAGGGCGATATCTTTTCGACAGTTTCGAACTGGATGCTGCGAGCGGTGAACTGCGGAGGGGAGCGGAGAGGCTAGCGCTTCAACCCCAGCCATTTAAGGTCCTCGCGCTGCTGGTGTCACGCGACCGGCGGCTGGTCACGCGCGAGGAGATCCGGGAGCAGCTCTGGAACACCGGGACGCAGGTAAACTTCGAGGGCAGCCTCAATTTTTGTATCCGCCAAATCCGCAAGGTATTGAGGGAAGATCCCAGGTGCCCGCGCTACATAGAGACGCTGCATCGCCGAGGTTACCGCTTTGTCGCCCCGGTGCGCCGGATGGGTGAGATGAGACCCGCGATGCCGGTTCAGTCTCGTCCGCGAGTCGTTTCTCCCGGTCCCCGGCAGCAGCCCGTGACGCTGGCCGTATTGCCTTTTCGCGAACTGAGCTGTTCCGCAGGTTCAGCTTTTCTGGCGGATGGAATCACCGAGTTGCTCATCACCTACCTTTCCGCGAACCCATCTCTGCACGTGGTGTCGCGGACCACTACCGTACGCTACAAGAGCAGCGACAAAACCCTGCCGGCGATCGCCCGGGAATTGGGTGCGGACCGCATTCTGGAAGGGGCGGTTTCGCATTCTGCGAAACAGGTGCGAATCACTGCCAGATTAGTCGATCCCTCGACCGATCGGAACCAGTGGGCGGTGTGTTACGACGCCGAGATGCGAGATAGTCTCGAACTTCAGAATGACATCGCCTCCGCGCTAACCCGCGATACCTTCGTCCAGCTGAGCCGCTGGCTGAAACACCCCGTCGTCGCCGGTCTCTCCGGCTTCGAGGGTAATGCGGGCTACCTCGAAGGCCGCTACTACATGAATCGGCGAACCGCGACGGATCTCGAAAAGGCAATCCAGTGTTTCACTCGCAGCCTCGCGGAGTCGCCGGATGATGCTTGGGCCTATGCCGGCCTGGCGGAGGCCTATGTCCTCAGTTACTGCCATTATGGACGAGACAATCCTTGCGAAATGTACACCCGGGCGAAGGCCATGGCCCACAAGGCCCTGGAACTAGACAACAAGCTGGCGGAAGCGCATGCCGCGCTCGCCTATTGCAACATGCTGTCGGAGTGGAATTGGAGCCTGGCCGAAAGGGGTTTTCGCAAGGCCATCGCCCTGAACCCTCACTGTGTCGATGCCCACCAGTGGTACGCCGACCTGCTCACGGCCTTGAAGCGTCACGACGAAGCCATTGAACACATCCAACTGGCTAGCGAACTCGATCCCCATTCGATTCAGCTTCAGGCCGATGTCGGATGGATTTTGCTGTACGCCAACCGCCACGATCAAGCTATCGAGCAGTACCGGCGAGTCCTCGAGATGGACGGCGATTTCTTCCTCGCCCACTGGGGCCTGGGTCTGGCGTATGCGCAAGTTGGCATGTTCATCGAGGCTGTCAGCAGCCTGGAAAAAGCGGTTCGAGTGACGAAGAAGATGCCTACCATGCTGGCCGCCCTGGCCCATGTTCTAGCAGGCAGCGGTGAAAAGGATGGCGCCTTGCAAATGTTTTCCGAGTTGCGCGAGCTCTCCCGACGCCGCTACATCTCAGCTTACGACCTGGCAACCATTGCCTGCTCGCTCGGCGACCAAGGCCAGGCCATCGCGTGGCTGGAAAGAGCGTGCGGAGAACGGTCACCCTACTTGGCCTACTTTCAGGTAGACTCCCGGTTCAACAGGCTGCGCGCTTTGTCACCGTCCCAGAGGGTATTACGCCGCATCGGCTTTGGCCGGGCGTGATGAAGCGTCGGCTCGAGCGGTTGATCCTCAGCGAAAACTCACGAATAACTCACATGTCGTCCTAGATGAGACATTTATTCTTGCACTCGATCTTTTGGCGTTGAGAGCGGAGATGGTTTTGTGTTTCCCGCGGGACTAACGCCAGCCGAATGCGAAATCATGGGGAGAGCATAATGTCGACGATTCAACGAATTCCCAACCCTTTCTCAAACAGCTTCAGCAACGCCGTTGTCATTCCCATGGGCGAGTACTCTGTCATCTATATCGGCGGCCAGGTAGGACATCCTCCCGAAGGCCCCGTCAAGGTTACGGCTGAGCCGTTCGAAGAGGAAGCGAAACTCTGCATGGTCAATGTCGAGAAGGCGCTCAAGAAGGCAGGCGCCAGCTTGAAGGACGTGATTCGTATCACGACCTACCTGACCGATCTGGAGAACTATCCCGCCTGGGACAAGGTTCGCAAGGCTACTTTTCAGGGAGCCTTGCCCGCCAGTTCAACCGTCGGAGTAAAGAGCCTGCTGGTAAACGCGCGTATGGAGATTGACACCGTTGCCGTCATCAAAACAGGGAAGTCCCGTGGATGATACGGCGAGCCGCCCGACTGGAAGGGGGGCAGTAGTCGACCAAAACGGCATCGAAGAGACCTACCGGGCGAGGACTCCGAAGTCCGCCGAACTGGTGAGCAGGGCGAACCGGAGCCTCCCCGGGGGTGTAACCCGGGGATTCGGTTACTACAAACCTTATCAGGCGGTGATGGAGCGAGGCGAAGGTGCGTTCCTCTGGGATGTCGATGGGCACCGCTACGTCGATCTGGTTTACAACGGCCTCAGCCTCATCCACGGCCATGCCTATCCTCCTGTCGCCCGGGCCATAGCGGAAGTGCTCCCACTCGGGTGGGCTTGGCTCAGCACGAACCGTCCGCAAATCGAATTTGCCGAAATCTTATGCCGACGGATCCAGGCTTTCGAGCGCGTGTTGTTTACCAATTCTGGAACAGAATCCGGAATGTTGGCCGTCAAGCTTGCGCGACGCTTCACCGGCCGGCCGCTGATCTTGAAGGCCACGGCCGGCTACCACGGTACGTATAGCGACCTCGAAGCCGGTTTGCATGGACGGGGTGAAATCCCCGGGCATACGGTTTTAGCGGACTTTAATGACCTGCCTTCCTTCGATCGGTGCCTGGCGAAGCATGGGCCCGAGATTGCCGCTGTTCTGCTCGAGCCCGTGATGTATACCGGGGTGGTTACGCCCCCGGTAGGGAACTTTCTGCGCGATGTCCAAGAAGCAGCGCACCGGGTGGGCGCGCTGTTCGTACTCGATGACTGCCTCATGTTGCGCCTGGCGCCGGGAGGATCGGCTGAAAAATTCGGATTGCAACCGGACATTACGTTTCTTGGAAAGTTCATCGGTGGCGGCACCCCCGTCGGAGCCGTAGGTGCGCGGCAAGAAATCATGCAGCTTGCCGATCCGGGCCGGCCCAATGGTGTTTACCATGGGGGATCGTTCAACGGAAACATCCTGGGCAGTGTCGCCGGACGAATTACCCTCGAAGATCTGACCGCGGCACGCATCACTAAGATGGATGAACTGGCAGCCCGGCTCAAAGACGCGCTCGAAAAGCGGGCGGCCAAGCTGGGACTGCCCCTAACCGTGCCCAGCAATGGTTCGGTGATGGGTGTGTATTTCAGCCGGGACCGTTTGCAGCCGGGACCCGAGGTGCCGAACCCAGAGCTTAGCCAGCGCTTCCATCTGGCTTGCCTGAACAACGGCGTCCACATGGGCCCGGGAGGAGTTATCGCCTTGTCCACCGCCATCGATGACGGGATTATGGCCGGGGTCATCTCTGCCGTCGAGGACGCACTCGATCTGGTCGCAAAGTGAGAAGCGGCTACTCAGCGAAAACTCAGCTAGAACTCACATTAGCAACCCAGCTGTAACCTGTATCCTTCCCACGCGCGGGGAGGAATGTGTTCTCGGTGAGCCGAACCACCCTCGGCGGGTTCCTGCTGTTTCTTTTCGAAGCGGCTGCTGGATTGTGTCTTTGCTTATCAGGCAAGCAGCGAGAGTTGAGTAATTCGGTTGTGATAATTCCCTAAAGGACCGATCACATGACATTGACATTTCGAGGGGTAAGCTTGAGCTTTTGTTCCGTCGCGATCCTGTTGACGGCGGCTCAACTCCCGGCGCAGAACTTCCGCGGTGGCATCAACGGTACGGTGACGGATCCGACCGGCGCGTTCGTGGCCGATGCCAGCGTGTCGGCGACCGATACCGCCACCGCTGTTTCCTACCGAACGGTTTCCTCGAGCGCTGGCCAATTCGCCTTTCAGGATCTGCCTTTGGGAACCTACGACGTGGTGGTGATTGCCAGCGGATTTCAGACGCTGAAGGTGAACAATGTTCCCGTCTCTGCCGGCGGCATGTATACCATCTCGGCGAAGTTGGTGCTCACCTCGGTGGCCGCCAAGGTCGAGGTGCAAGCCAATGCCGCCGATGTGTCGCTCGACACCACGACCGTCAACCAGACCACGATCATCCCAGACAAGGCGGTTCAGGATGTTCCCATCAACGGGCGTGATTTTAGCGAGTTCGAGGCGTTCACACCGGGTGCTGCCGGGTACGGCCTCCCCAGTGTGGGTGCTCTCGCGGTCAACGGTTCCCGTCCGAATCAGATCAACTATGAAATCGAAGGCACTGACAACAACGATATCTGGTGGAACCTGCAGGCGGTCAACCAGAGCGGTATATCCAGTCTGGCCGGCAGCATTCTTCCCATGGATTCGATCGAACAATTCTCCATGGTCACAACCTCCAGTCCTGAAACGGGGCGCAACCCGGGTGGCACGGTCAACCTGGCCCTCAAGTCCGGCACTAATACTCTGCATGGCTCAGCCTATTACTACAATCGAAACGAATTCTTTGCCGTGAACAACCCCTTTGCGCCACCTGGGTCCAAGAAGGGTGCCGAGCGCGGGCAAAACGCAGGATTCTCGCTGGGTGGGCCAATCGTAAAAGACAGGGCCTTCTTCTTTGCGTCGTACGAATGGAACAACATCTTCTTCGCCAACAGCGCCAACGTCACGGTACCTTCGCTGGATTATCAAGCCAAAACCAAGAGTCTGCTGGCCTATTACGGGATACCGGTGAATCCCGTGGCCACCAATCTGTTGAATAACCTGTGGTTGGCCAGCATCATGAATGGCCCCGCCCAGCCGGGCAACTACTTTGCCAACGCTCCGGTAACCGGCACCAGCCACAACGGAGAGATCAAACTGGATGGAAACATCAATCCGAACAATCACATCTCATTGCGGGGGTTTATTGGTCAGGGAGAACAAGAAGCTCCCGATGGCTCGAGTTTGCCTAACTATCTGACGACGGGCCCTCTGCACGTGCAGAACTACTCTTTGATTGACAATGCCGCGCTACGGCCGAACCTGACCAACCAGGCGAGCTTTGGGTTCAATTATTTCGATGAGAAATTCAGAGACGCCAACACCAGCTATAACCCGGTGGCCCTGGGATTGAATACCGGCGTTACCAGTCCGGACCTTTCCGGCGCGCCCTATATCAACATTGCACCTTCGGCCGCGGGAACCGGCGTGACCAATCTTCTGGGAGGAAACAGCGGCTTCGATCCCACGGGTCCGGTTACACAGTCGGGACGAACCGACATCACTTGGCATTTGAACGATGCCCTTTCCTACGTGAAAGGCTCCCACGAAATGCGTTTCGGGGGCGAAGTCCGAAGGGTCTATGTGGATGACTTCTATCAAACCAATGGACGAGGTACCTTCTACTTTGATGGCTCGCAGGGGCCATGGGATCTGCCCCCAGGCCCACCAGTCTCCACCTTGACCCCTTGCCAGCAGCTGGCCAACTCGGCGAAGCTCGGCACCTACCCACCGGGGTACGGCCCGAGCGCCACCGTCGATACCAACGTTCTCTTTCTGGCCGACTTCATGGCCGGATGCATTTCGAGTGCAAGCATCGTGGAAGGCGATCCCAAGCGCGACGTTTACGTAAACTCATTTAATTTGTTTGCCCAGGATGCCTGGCAGATATCGAAGAGACTGAACTTCAACTACGGTTTGCGCTGGGACTATACCGGACCAGTGCATAACGGAGACAAGAATCTCACGACTTTCGATCCGTCGGTTCCAGGCGGGCTGGCGGTCGCAGGTTCGACGATTTCCAACTTGTATCAGCGCTACTGGAAGAGCTTCAGTCCCCGCCTGGGATTCGCCTATCAGCCCAGGGCCAACGGCGACATGGTCGTTCGTGCCTCCTACGGTCTTTACTGGGATTCGCCCTACTTGATCCCGTTTCTGAATCTTCACGGCACCACCAACGGTGGAGCCGTCGGTGTACAAGACAATCCGGCCGGAGCTAACCCTGTTGCGACCGCCACCGTCAACAGTTCAGTGATTGTTCCTAATCAACTGATTTTTCCCACCCTGCCCGAGGCGATAGCCGGTGCCGGAGTGATCAGCGTGTTTTCTGTCAACCCAAACTATCGTCCTTCCTACACCGAAAGCTACAGTCTGTCGGTGCAAAAAAGTCTGGGTCGAAACGCGATTGCCCAACTAGCCTACGTCGGCTCCCAATCCCATCATGAGACCAATGTAGCGGACGTCAATCAAGCAGCCCAAGGAAGCGGATTCGTGAACCCCACCTGCACGGCGCAGTATGCCGATGCCGGTGCGGGAAACCAACAGTGTTCCCGCCCCTACTTTGCCCAGTTTCCCGACTTCAGCGTGATCAACCAAGTGCAGTCCCGTTATAACGCCAACTACAACGCACTGCAGGCGCTCATTCGAACCGCCTCTTGGCACGGGGTCACATCGCAGCTCAGTTACGTGTGGTCGCACACCCTGGACCAAGGCACTGGTCTGATTCCCTACCTGCCGCAGGACAGTACGAACTTAAGAGCGGAATACGGCAATAGCGATCTCGACCAACGACAATCGTTCACCGGCTATGTCAATTGGGTGATTCCGGGATCTTCCCGCGGACCGTACAAGTTGTCGCACGGCTGGGAGCTGAACAGCCTGATCACCTTCCACACCGGCAACCCGTACACACCGGTTGCCAGTTCGAACACCAGCGGCAACGGCGAGTATGCCGACCGGGCCAATGCCACCGGTGTCAGTCCCTATGCCGGCGTCTCTCACGCGATCGTAAACGGCTTGGTACAGTGGTTCAACCCGGCGGCTTTCGTAGACCCGCCGCAAGGTCAATACGGTACCCTGCGGCGCGGGCAATATTTCAATCCAGGATACGGCGACATCGACTTCTCGGTTTTGAAAAACACGCCCCTCACCGAAAGAGTCACACTGCAGTTGCGGGCTGAGTTCTTCAATTTGTTCAACCGGACCAACCTCGCGCCGGTTGGGGCGCCCACCGCGGGAGACAGTTCCGGTCAGATTTCATCCACGATTGGAGTCTTCTACGCCGCCCCGGCCATCGGGCCGGGAGAACCCTTCAACACTCAGCTGAGCGCCAAGATCATTTTTTGAGGACGACGGCGGCTTCGGGAAAAATCAGCGGAATCCGTGCTCGAGAACCGTGATTGGAGTAGAACGCCTGCGCACTCAGTGCATCACCGTCCCTCCGTCGACTGAAATGGTTTGCCCGGTTACAAAGGCGCTCGCGTCCGAGAGCAGCCACACAAGGGTTCCAACTAAATCGGTCGGCATAAGGTTGCGCTGGATCGTCTGATCGGTGCGAATACGTTCCACCGCCTTGTCAAACTTTTGCCCGAAGAATTCACGAGTTGCGTCCGTCAACACCGTCCCCGGCGCCACAGCGTTCACCCGAATTCCATCCCGGCCAAGCTCCCTCGCCAGGCCGCGCGTCAGGCCGATCACGGCGGCTTTTGAGGTCGTGTAATGCAGCCCGAAGGGCATGCCGTAAGTGGCCGCGAGGGACGAAATGTTCACGATGCTGCCTCCGCTCGTTTGCCGCATGCGGGGCACAACCGCTTTACAGCAATTCCAAACGCCTTTCACGTTGATGGCCATAACTGCATCCCAGTCGGCTTCGGCAATCGAATCGAAGCGGCCGCCGCGGAGCGTCGCGTAAAGCGCAGCGTTGTTCACCAGACCATCGATGCGTCCGAAGGCATTGGTCGTGCTCTCGGCCATGGCGAGCGCAGAGGCGGCGTTCCCCACATCCAGCTTGACACCAATGGCCTCACCACCTGCCTTCTTGACGAGTTCGAGCGTAGCTGAGCAGTCGCTGATGTCGGCGGCGACGACCCGGGCCCCGGCGGCGGCAAAGCGGTGTGCGTATTCCTGGCCGATTCCGCGGGCCGCGCCGGTGATGATAATGACCTTGCCCTGTAAGCTCATTTCTGCTCCTTTTCCGCCCGCAATCGTGAGACATGAACGGCATCAGCGAGTCCGGTTTACTGCCTCTCTCAATCAGCCAGCGAGTAGGTATCATACCATCAGATAAATCAAGTATGAAAGCAGCATCAATCACTTAGAGGTTAACCTGACCAGCCGGGACAAATCGTTTGGACCAATGATGATCAGGTCATCAGACTAGTCTATAATGCGTTTATGACGCGGCAGTTCCTCACACCTGTTAATCGCACCACCTTGACCGGCGACATCTACCGCAAGATGGTGGCACACCTCCTGCGAGGAGATTGGGCCCCCGGAGAACGGATTCCTCCGGAACGGGAACTGTGCCAGCAGCTCGGCGTCGGCCGAGCATCCCTGCGGGAAGCGCTCAAGGCGCTAGAGATTATGGGAATGATCGAGACCCGGCTGGGAGACGGCACCTATGTTTGCGAGCGTTCGGAATTTCTCTCGCGTCCTCTTCTCTGGGCCATCACCAGCAGTTCGGAAGCGGAAGCCCAGGAACTGGTCGAGGCTCGCAAACTGATCGAAGTCGAACTTGCCGGTTTGGCGGCGGAGCGAGCGACTTCGGCCGATCTTAAAGAGATCGGAGTTCATCTCGATCAAATGGAAGCCTCCCTGCAGGATGTGGAGCAGTTTCTGCGCTCCGACATCGCGTTTCATTTGGCGGTTGCGCAAGCAGCGCACAACAGCATCCTGATGAACGCGTTACTTCTGATCCGCAACCTGCTGCAGAACTGGATCGGCAGCACTCTGAAGATCGCTGGGGTCGCGCAAAAGGCGCTGGAGCAGCATCAGAGCATTTTTCTGGCGATCGCCAAGAAGAATTCCACCGCCGCTCGCTGCGCCATGCAGACTCACCTCCAGGACATGGCGAACTTTCTGTTGGCCTCGGAAAAAGCTCAGAAGAGTAAGGCAAGCGCCTCGGTGGAGAGCAGTGTTGCTACCGATAAGCAGGAGGAAAAACCTGCGGCGAAGCACCGGCTGGAACCGGCTATCTCCCCGGCACCGAGCTCGAACACCTTGTGAAGTGCCGTTGCCCGAAGGCGCGGGAAGCAGGTCGAGAGGGACCACAAGGATCCGACGGAAGACCAACCAAGGATAGAGCTCTCCGCCGCGACTTAAAGCTTGCTGAGGAAGTTCACAATCTCCGGCTGGTTCCAATCGACAGCGCCGATGAATTTGCGACGCACGATGCCATTGCGGTCAATAATGTAGGTTTCGGGAAACTTGACCGTCCCGTACAGGTTATTCGCTTTCTGGTCGGGATCGCGCACGGTAAGGAAGTCGATCTTGTGTTCCTTCAGAAAGCGATGATAGGCATCGGCATCGGCATCGACGCTCACCCCGATCACGGTCACCCCTTTCTCCTTAAACCGCTGCTGTAGCTCGACGAGGGTGGGCAACTCCTCGACACAGGGGGGACACCAGGTGGCCCAGAAGTTCAAAACCACAACTTTGCCCGAAAAATCCCGTAGTTCGACCCTACGGTCGGCATCTTGCACGACGAAATCGGGGGCCGCTTTGCCGATGCGGGATGGACGGGAGCCGCTGTAGCAGCCGCCGAGCACGCCTAGAGTCAAAAGGGCAAGAAAACGGGACGCGCGACTCACGAAGCTATAATAATTCATGGGAGCTACGATGACACCAAATCCAGCCCTGGCGCGCCCTCTCGTATCTGTGATCGTGCCGGCTCGCAATGAAGAGCTTTGTCTCGGCCGGTGTCTTGAATCCCTGGTTTCCCAACAAGGTGCGAGTTTAGAAGTCATTGTGGTGGATGACGGTTCCACCGACCGCACGCCCGAAATCGCCGCGTCCATCCCGGGGATCGAGGTCGTCGATGCCGGGCCTTTGCCCGCCGGCTGGAGCGGGAAAGTGAATGCCATGCTGGCCGGGGCGCGTGCGGCACGGGGGAGTTGGCTGCTATTTACCGATGCCGACACGGTACACCGTCCGGGTTCGCTGGCCCGGGCGCTGGCCGAAGCCCAGCAGCATGGGGCTGCGCTGCTTTCCTATTCTCCCGAGCAAGAGGTCCACGGATTTTGGGAGAAAGCGGTGATGCCCGTGATTTTCGCCGAATTGGCGGTGACCTATCGCCCCTCGGAGGTGAGCGACCCGGCCTCGCCGGCGGCCGCGGCCAACGGACAATACCTGCTGATCTCGCGTTCCGCCTACGACGCAGTAGGGGGGCACGCCGCCGTCTCCACCAGCTTGCTCGAAGATGTCGCGCTGGCGCGCGCCGTGAAAAAGTCAGGGGGAAAACTGTGGTTTCGTTTTGGCGGCGACGCCGTAGGCGCCCGCATGTATCGTAGCCTTCGTCAGCTCAAGGAAGGTTGGACAAAGAATCTAATTCTGCTTTTCCCCTCACCCCTCGAATTAGCCTGGCGACGCCTCGCGGAATTTCTTCTGCTGGCCGGCGGTTTGGTTGTGGGGATTC
>DATJVZ010000253.1:0-8543 GCA_035501575.1 Terriglobales bacterium
TCGGGCATGATCAAATGCCGCGAGTAACGAAGAATTTCGTCATTGTTTAGCGTGGCAGTTTCGGGCTTGGGTGGAGAAACGGTGACCATAAAAAACCTCGGTTGTTTATTGCTCCCATGCGCATTCTGCTTGGGGGATGATGCTAGCCGTGACAGGCGGATCCGGATGATGCATCGAGGCCATGTGGCAGGCTTGCCAATCGAAAACTAGCGATCCGATCCTGGCTCATCGAAGCGCGCCCCCGGCAACTGAAGGAACAATCGAAATCGTATCACTGTCGGTGACCGCCGTGGCTTCTCTCTTGAGGTAGCGGATGTCCTCGTCGTTCACGTATATATTGACGAACGCCCGAAGCTTGCCCTCCTCGGTGTAGAGATGCCGGCGAAGGTCAGGGTGCCTGGCCACCAGATCCGCCAGCACGTCGCCAACGGTCGTGCCCTGCACGGCCACGTCCGCTTGCTGGCCGGCATACTGGCGCAAGGGACTGGGAATATGGATTTTCGTCATACCCACAAAATGATGCCCCCGGGGGGGCGGAGGATTCAGCTTCATTCGCCAGCCGGCGCCAAATCGGGCCTGGGCGCAAGTTCAGTGTTCTAGCGGGCGCGCTCGATCGACCTCATCCGACTTCGACCTTTTCGCCCACCAGCTGCTTATCCTGCTCATCGCTGCCGGTCAGCTCGAAGGAATTCGTATCCGCCGCCTTGCCCTTCTCCACGCTGGTAATCACGTAAGAGCAGCCAAACCAGTGGGCTTCCGCCAGGTCGGTCGGCGACCAGCGCGCCGGATGGTCGGGATGGGAATGATAGAAACCGATGATGTCTTCCTGTCGCTCCCGTCCCTCACGCTGGATGCGAATCACCTCTTGCGGATCGATGTGATAGCGGTTCTGGGGGGAATCGTCGCGAGTATTTCCGCAGCGAGCGGTCGAAGTGACCACCCGTCCTCCATCCTCAAAACGCCCCAGCAACACACCACAGCACTCGTAAGGATAGGTCTCCTCGCCGTGCCGGCGGAGGGCATCGTACTGCGACGGGCCAATCTTTAGCATGAAAAAACGGATTCCTTGGGTTTGGTGTCCATCGGCGGGTTTCTTATTCTTCCCAGAACCTCTCGCTCAGGTACTTGTCCCCCGAATCGCATAGGATGGTGACAAACACGCCTGGCTGATCGGGCGCTTGCTGGCGGGCGAGTTCGAGGCATCCGGCGACCGCCGCAGCGGCCGAAATACCGACCAGCAGACCTTCTTCCCGAGCCAGGCGTTTGGCCATGACGTAAGCATCTTCGGTCGAGATTCCGAGATCGGAATCGGCGAGGGTTGGGTCGTAAATCTTGGGTACGATGGCACTGGCCATGTGCTTGGTCCCTTCAATTCCGTGGAACGGGGAATCGGGCTGCAAGGAGATACAGCGAATGCGGGGATTCAACTCCTTCAGCCGCCGGCTGGTGCCGACGAACGTTCCGCTCGTGCCCAACATGGAAACGAAGTGCGTAATCCTCCCCTGCGTCTGCTGCCAGATTTCATTGGCGGTGCCATAGTAATGAGCCTGCCAGTTGGCAGGGTTCGAATATTGGTCGGCGTAGAAGTATTTCTCGGGATGCTTGCCGGACAATTCGCGCGCTTTGCGAAGGGCGCCGTCGGAGCCTTCGGCGGGATCGGTATAGATGATGGTCGCGCCGTAGGCGTTGAGGATGCGCTTGCGCTCGACCGAAACATTCTCTGGTATGCACAGGGTCACGGGAAAACCCTGCGCCGCCCCCAGCATGGCATAGGCAATGCCGGTGTTTCCGCTGGTTGAATCGAGCAAGATTTTACCGGGAATTAACTTACCCTCGCGGCGCGCTTCGGCCACAATGTTAGCGGCGGGCCGATCTTTGACCGAGCCTCCCGGATTGAGCCACTCTGCCTTGCCCAGGATTCGAGCTCCCGGGATCCCGGCGGCGATACGCTCGAGTCGGACCAAAGGAGTGTTACCAACCCGGTCCAAACTGCTCTGTCCGAGTTTCGCCGGCTCAGCCAAGTCCGACGAAGGGGGACCATCAAACTGCGGAGGTGACGCAGACCCAAACTGTTCCACGGATTTAGGAGAAGTACTGTGCATCGAGCCGAAACCAGGTGACCGTCGTAACCGCCCCCCCAGCGAAAGGCTGGCACAAGCGGCCTTGGGTTAGATTATAAGAGAGTCTGCTTGGTTCCACAGAAACCTGGGGCATCGATCCCTCGAGCCCTGCATCTAAACTAGACAACAGGCAAAGGTTCAGATGGCTGGCAAACAAGAGCATCGCAATTACGAAGAAGTGCTGAACTGGTTGCGCGATCATGGCTTCGACCTGATTGAGGCGCCGGGCACGCAGGCTCGGGTGTTTCTAAAGAAATACAATAGCTCGGCGGCCATCCAGAAAAGTCCCGATGGCGCGGTGAAGATCTTCGCTTATCCCGGCTACTTGATCGGGGGCGAGATCTCCAAGCTCGTCAATCGGGGGCACCAGCAGTTCCTAAAAACGGCCAAGACCGAAGTTCCTGCCACCGCCGAACATTTGCAGGCCCTGCAGCAATTCACCGAAGAGTTGAAACAGGCTTTGGGATTACCCAGCCTTTATAACGAATCGCTAGGGACCGTCAGCGAGGTCTATCACTACGACCGAATCGAAGACCGCGACAAACCCCAGGCTGAGCGTCGCAAACGGCCGTGGGAGCGGGCCGAACAGCTGACTGCCGCTGCCGCCAAAAAGAACCCAGCTTAAGCCTGTTCTCCTGGGCCGGGGATCGAGGTAGCCGAAACCTCACTTCCTTCGGTTCTGCGGGCCTGAGCTAGACTACCCATAGGGGTTTCGAGCATGCACAAGCTGGGGCGAGGCGCCGTACCCCTTCTGCTGATCCTCTTCTGTCCCGTGCTTGGCCTGGGCGAGGACTCTCGGGAAGCAAACGCTGCCGTCGAACAAGTACTGCTTCGGCAAGTCGATGCCTGGAACCACCACGATCTCGAAGGCTTCATGGCGGGCTATTGGAACTCTCCACGGCTCACGTTTTTCTCCGCCGGGACGATAACCGCGGGCTGGCAGTCCACCTTGGAACGTTACCGGAAGCGTTACCTGTCCGAAGGGCGAGAGATGGGGAATCTCCGATTCTCGGACTTAGAAGTGGAATCGCTCGGAGAAGATTCCGCCTTCGTGCGCGGGGCTTGGCAGCTGACCAGCGCTGACGGGAACAATCCCCATGGTTTGTTTACCCTGATTTTTCGCAAGTTTCCCGACGGGTGGAAAATCATTCACGATCACACCTCAGCGGCGGGGAGGTAAGACGTTGTGCCAAGCATCGCCCCCCGCCACGGGCGCCCCGCAGTGGCCCGCTGGTGAACACCTTTCACCGCCGGCTATGGGTGCTTTATCCTGTGTAGGGAGTTCCGGTTTCAGGAGGCGGCTGTAGAAGGTCCCTATGATGCCCCTTCCCCCAAGCGCGTGGGTTCTCTCGGGCGCCGCCACGGCGCTCGCTGCGTACCTATTGTTGCGGCGTAAACCGAAACGGCCAGAGGAAGTCGAGCGAGAGCGTCGCGCTTGGCTCGACCAGGTGGGACGCATCACCGACGGCACCGTGATCGACGTACAAGAGATCGAAAGCAATGGTCGTCAGCCCTCGCTCATGCTGATCTTTCAATACGACGTTGCCGGCGTCTCCTACGAGGCTTCGCAAGACGTAACCTATCTTCGACAACTCATCAATCTGCACTCCTGTCGCCTCGGAGTGCCGACCTCAGTCCGTTACGATCCGCAGAATCCAATCAACTCCATGGTCGTGTCGGAGCGCTGGGTCGGACTCAGACGTTAGCCGGCCGTGGGCTCGCATTGCTCCCCGGAATCGAGCCCGCTAGAAACCGTCTGGTTCTCAAATTGTGTGGGAAGGGCTGCCTGATTTAGCTGCCTGCGGCAAATCCCCCGGCGTGGGCCACGGTAATGCGCAGGTATTTGTGCGGATTCACCGGTGTGTCGTTGATACGGACTTCGTAGTGAAGGTGAGGGCCCGTACTACGGCCACTCTGGCCGACATATCCGATGGTGTCTCCGCGATGAACGTATTGTCCCGCGACTACGGCAAAGCTAGCCAGGTGCCCATAGCGGGTCGTGATCCCGTGCCCGTGATCGAGCACGATTGCCCGGCCGTAGCCGCCCATGAAATCCGCCAGCACCACGACGGCGTCGGCCGGAGCGATTACCGGTTGTCCCACGGAGGCGGAGATGTCCACTCCGCTGTGGAAGGCACCTTCTCCGTTAAACGGATCGATTCTTTCTCCGAAAGAGCCCGTTATCGGGCCTTCCACCGGCCACAGGCTCGGTGACGAGTTGGCCCGCAGCCAATCGGCTGGTGTCACGTTGCGAGTCAATCCCAGCAAGATGCCGGTGGTCGCGGCGCCACTGAACGCCGTGTCTTTGAGCGTGTAGAGCCGGTCGAGTGAGGAGCTGACCTGGGCGTCTTGCACCACAGGATCGTTCTTCAGCCCATACAACGACGAAACTTCGCTGGCCAGCGAGCCTAGCGAAGCTACCTGAATGTCTTTTTCGCGGGCAACCTGCTCCAACCGCGTGTAGCGGCTCCTCAATTCTTCCTTCTGCGCTTGCAGTTCATTGAACCTGGAAACTTTAAGCAGCATGCGCAAATACGAACTGGCAATGCCGGTCATCGACATCATCGCGAGCGCTCCACCCACGACCAACACGTACAGGTACTGGGCCGGGATGGGGATTTTGCGCAGCTGGCCGTCCTCTCCGCTGGTTACAAAAAGAATGTAAAAACGTTTTCGCAAGAGCTTCCTTCCTGGGATCAGATCAAACCTAGGCGATGGTTCGCCACTCGGGACTAACCGAGTACCTGATCCCGGCTTAAACCTTGCTGAGGGTGGGCTTGCGTCTTAGGTTCGACTGCTATCGTTTACCCAAGACGCCTAAGACAAACTGCACAAGGCAGTTAGCTTGGCCAAAGGCTACGAATTCAGCTCCTGAACGGTAACAAAGGGCCTCCCATCTGTCAATGACCTTAGGAAAAGCTCTTCGATTACCGAAGTCCGCCCCGATTCCGTCGTCCAATTACTGGTAACCAGTCGTCCCATAGCAGGTAACCAGGGGGGACTTACTTCCGGTTCGAGATCCTCAGCAGGATTCCAGGCGCTATATTGAAGGCTACTTGCCATTGAAAGAAAAGTCGTTGCTCGCGCGCATACGCGCGCGCGCCCATTCGGCGGGCGGCGTCATCGCTGGGATCGGGGATGACGCGGCGGTTCTTCGCATTCCGCCCGCTCATCAAGCCCTGGTAACCACCGACTTCAGCTTGGAGGGCATTCATTTCCGCAGGGAGTGGCATGCGCCTGAGGTGATCGGCCATCGCGCGCTGGCGCGAGGCTTGAGTGACATTGCCGCCATGGGAGGAGAGCCGATCGCGGCATTTCTGTCCCTGGCATTGCCGCCCAGTCTGCCGCAGGCGTGGGTGGATGGCTTCTTGCAAGGCCTGCTGAAGCTGGCCAAGACCTTCAAAATCAGCCTTGCCGGCGGAGACACTTCCGAATCGCCCGCCGGGGGCGTGCTGATCGATATCGTCGTGGTGGGATCCGTACCGCGCGCTAAGGCCATTCTTCGCTCAGGCGCCCGAGCGCACCACCGCATCTACGTGACCGGCACGCTTGGCGGCTCTGCCGCCGCACTCAGCCTGCTTTTTTCCGGCCGCAAGCTTCGGGCGCGCGATTTTCCTCAACATTTTCACCCCATGCCGCGCATCCGAGTGGGGCAAGTCTTGCGCCAAAGAGCAATCCCTTCGGCCATGATTGATCTCAGCGATGGGCTGTCAACCGATCTCGCCCATATTTGCTGCGAGAGCGGGGTTGGCGCGGAAATTGAGGCCGAGGCTATTCCCACGGCGAAGTTGGGAAAATCAGCAATCCCGGTGGATCGCAAGTTCGTCCTCGACGGGGGCGAGGATTACGAGCTGCTGTTCACCGCTCCCCCAGGCCGGCGCGTTCCCCGCCATATCGCCGGCATTCCCATCACTCCCATCGGGAGCATCCGGCCAAACCCCGGCATTTTCTTGATGACCGAAGGCACGCGAGTGAAACTCGCCCCCCAGGGCTGGCAGCACTTTGACCGCGATTAATTGATCCTACGGAGGTGATCGCCAGCTGCTTACTCCCGTCGGCCTCGAGATCGGCATGCTGGTGGTTACTTTAGTGCTGTCCCGCTCGTTACTTCTCTGGGAAGGGCGCTTGCCCGGGTCTAAAGTAACCTCATGTCTTTCCCTCGATTTGTCTTCTGGCTGCTTATGTCGGGTTTGTCCCTGGGCGCAACCCTCGAAGGTCAAACCTCACCCAATCCAACTGCACCCAACTCGGCTGCTACAGCCCCAGCTGCAACTGCCCCGGTTGCTCCGAAGCCTACCGTCGACAATGATTTCGTCGCCAAGCAATTTGGACCGACCTGCACTCTGGTAGGCCTGGAACCGCTCATAGGAGACTTTAACGGCGATGGCGTGGAAGACATCGTAATTCCGGCGCGCTGCAAGAATCCGATGATGAACGAGGCAGAAAATGAATACGTGGTCCTCGACCCGTACGATGCCTTTTTTGGGTACAGTAATCCCAGGATCACCACTCAGTTTTCTTCGGAAGATCTGGAACACCGAGGCTACTGCCTGCTGGTCATTCACGGAGCCGGTGAGCAAGCCTGGCGCTCGCCCAAACCGATGGCGAAGTTCCTGATCGTCAATACTCCTTTCGACAAGGTCTACGTGAAAAAGCTGAAGGTGAGAAAAAAACCGCATACGGCGATTTACGTGGAGGAGTCGAAGGAGAGTGGTTTGGACTCGGTGCTTTTTTGGGACGGCAAAAAGTACCGCTACCAGCCGATGGGCGGCAACCTGGATTAATTCGACAGCGAAAGATCCCTCACGGAAGCAAGTTCAACGAGCCGGCCTGAATAACCGCGAATCCCCATAAGAACGTGGTACGGAGCTTGGGACGAGACCGCGACAACGATTTCGACCAGCAGAGTGGTCAGACACGCCGGAGGGACGCCAAGCAGGATATTCGTAGTCGTTGAACCATTCCTCGGTAAGATAACCCACATCGTAGAACGATAGCGTCCGCGGACGGTCAGTTCCGACCGACAGCCAACGTGAGGAGTTTAGGCGTATAGGTGTGGAATGTATCTGAGCCCGAACCCAGCCCAAATCTGGACTGCGGTCGGCTTCTGCTCTGAGAGATCCAATTCTATGGTTAGGCTCGCGCCGGGCTCTCTCCGCCCTTGGCGATTCCTGGGCGTCCAGGCTCTGGTTTGAGAACCTGCTGCACTGCCTCGTCGGGCTTGGGCGGAGCCGTGATCTTCGGAAGTTCCTTGCCCTCGATGATCATCTTGATCTCGTTGGCATCGAGCACTTCGCGTTCGAGCAGTGCCATGGCAATCCTCACCAGGGTCTCGTGATTCTCCGCCAGAACGTTCTTGGCCCGCTTGTAGCCGTCGCTTACGATGCGCCGGACTTCTTCATCGATCTTGATCGCCGTAGCCTCGCTGTAGTCGCGGTGCTGGGCGATTTCCCGGCCCAGGAAGATTTGCTCTTCCTTCTTGCCAAAGGTCAACGGCCCCAAGTCGCTCATGCCGAACTCACACACCATCTTGCGCGCCATTTCCGTGGCCCGCTCGATATCGTTGCCGGCGCCGGTGCTCATCTGGTTGAGGAACATCTCTTCGGCAAGGCGGCCGCCCATCATGATGGCGATTTCGGTCTCGAGATAGTCCTTGGTGTAGTTGTGTTTATCATCGATCGGCAACTGCATGGTTACGCCGAGCGCCATACCACGAGGAATGATGGTGACCTTATGCAAAGGATCCGAATTAGGGAGCTTGGTCGCCACCAGTGCGTGCCCTGCCTCATGGTAGGCGGTTACCTTCTTTTCTTCCTCGGAAAGCAGGAGCGACTTCCGCTCCACTCCCATTAAGACTTTGTCCTTGGCGATCTCGAAGTCATACATCAGCACGGCTTTGCGATTTTGCCGCGCCGCGCCCAAGGCGGCTTCGTTCACCATGTTGGCCAAGTCAGCCCCCGAGAAGCCCGGGGTGCCACGGGCAAGAACAGATAGTTCAACGTCGTCCGCCAAAGGAATTTTACGGGTGTGGACGCGTAGAATTTCTTCCCGTCCGCGCACATCCGGACGACTCACGACCACGCGCCGATCAAAGCGTCCCGGCCGCAACAGGGCGGGATCGAGCACATCAGGACGGTTGGTCGCCGCCATGAGAATGACGCCTTCGTTCGACTCGAAACCGTCCATTTCGACCAGCAACTGGTTTAAGGTCTGCTCCCGCTCGTCGTGACCACCACCGAGGCCGGCACCGCGATGACGCCCTACGGCATCGATTTCATCGATAAAGATGATGCAAGGGGCATTCTTCTTGCCTTGCTCGAACAGGTCACGCACCCGGCTTGCGCCCACGCCGACAAACATTTCGACAAAATCCGAGCCTGAAATGGAAAAGAACGGCACATTCGCTTCCCCGGCCACGGCCCG
>DATJVZ010000254.1:0-9867 GCA_035501575.1 Terriglobales bacterium
AGACCAGACGAAGCTGTTTGCCTTGCTGCATCCGGAGGAAACCGTAGGAGTACGATTGACGTCGGGATTCCTGCTCGATCCGGAACAATCCACGTCCGCCATCGTGGTACACCATCCAAGCGCAAAGTATTTTGTAGTTTAAGACCAAACCCGGAGTTGAGCCGGTCGTCGATCTTTGAAGCTACGGTCGGCGGCCAGCAGCAACCGCCGCCGGCTCCATCGCTTGAATGATGAAGTCTGCGAATTCGCTAGTCCCGGCTTGTCCACCCACATCCCGGGTTAGTTTCTCCCGAGTACGGTAGACCGTGTCGAGGGCATTCTTTAATTTGAGCGCGGCTTCGTGCTCGCCCAAATGGTGAAGCATCAGTAGTGCGCAGCGAAGCACCGCCGTGGGGTTGGCGAGGTTCTGCCCGGCAATGTCGGGAGCCGTGCCGTGAACGGCCTCAAAAATGGCACAGTGGTCTCCCAGATTCGCACTCGGAACCATACCCAATCCGCCGACAAAGGCGGCACAAAGATCAGAAATGATATCGCCGTACAGGTTTTCCATTAGCAGCATGTCGTACTGGTAAGGATTCATGACCAGCTGCATGCAGGTGTTGTCGACGATGTGCTCCGCATAGGTAATCTCCGGATATCCCTTGGCCACATCCCGGGCGCACCTGAGGAACAGGCCATCGGAGAGCTTCATAATATTGGCCTTATGAATGGCATGGATCTTCTTGCGTTGATTCTTGCGGGCGTATTCGAAGGCGAAACGTGAAATGCGCGTGCAGGCCTTCTCGGTCATGATCTTCAAGCTCTCGACCACCCCCGGCACGACCTCGTGCTCAATGCCAGAGTACAAACCTTCAGTATTTTCCCGAATGATGATGAGATCGACGTTCGGATAGCGCGTAGGGATATGTGGCAAATTACTGATCGGACGGAAGTTGGCGTAGAGCTCAAAGCGCTTGCGCAACTCCACGTTGATGCTGGGGAAGCCGCGGCCGATGGGAGTCGAAATCGGGCCCTTCAGGCCTACTCGAGTGCGTTCAATGGACTCGATCAGGGCACGGGGAATGTATTCGCCGTATTTTTCGTAGGCTTCGGCTCCCGCCGCGTACCGCTCCCATTCGAACTTTAGCCCGGTAGCCTCGAGTACGCGAACGGCGGCATCTGTGACCTCCGGTCCGATACCGTCTCCAGGGATGAGGGTGATGCGGTGAGCCATATCATTTCCACCGTTCGGGCGGGTCCTCGCACCGACAAGCGAGCTTATTGCGGCTTGCCTACGCTTTTCGTGCGAATTTCCGCCCCGTCTTTGGCTTTGATCAGGTCCTTTAACTCGTTCATGAACTCCTGCACGTCCTTGAAGTCCAAATAGACCGAGGCAAAGCGCACATAAGCCACTTTGTCATAACGTCTTAACCGGTTCATGATGAGTTCGCCCAATTCGCTCGTCTTGCGCTCACGCTCGGGGGACTCAATCACGAAACCCTCGGCCTCGTTTACGATTTGCTCCAGCTTGCCGATCGGAACTGGACGCTTTTCGCAGGCACGCAACAATCCATTCAGCACCTTCTGCCGGTCGAATTTCTCCCGCCGGCCGTCCTTTTTTACCACCATGTAGGGGATTTCATCGATGCGCTCGTAGGTGGTGAAACGCTTGCCGCATTTGAGGCACTGGCGCCGTCGGCGGATAGACTCGGCCTCTTTACTCTCCCTTGAGTCCACGACCTTGTCGTTCAGGAATCCGCAAAAAGGACACTTCATGGTGGTTCGAACCAGGGTCGATTGTAACAGGCACCCTAGATGCTGACGGACAAAGTAAGGTCGGAGAAGCCGCAAGGTGAAGGGGGCCCCGCGCGAGACCGCGGATTTTCTCCGGGCGTGAAACCGGGATGGGTCACGGATCGTATCTCTTCTATCAACCTTGCGTTATTACCTGGACAATTGTTAGTAAAATAAACGCGCACAACGCTCAAAACGCCAACGGCTCTCGCAATTTTGTGAAAAACCGTATATGCTGGTCGGACTCCAGCTGCGTGATAAGTTCCGACGACAATTGGGAATCGCGTGGGGGGCACATGCGATCGTGGAGAGTATGTCAATGTCTGCGGGGACAGTTGAGGTTTTTATCCTGGCGGAGAACCGGCTGTTGCGAGAGGCCCTTACGCGGATCCTCAACAAGAAGAGCGATATCCACGTGGTCGGTGCGTCCGCCTTCGGGCGCGATATCGTACAGCACATAACACAGCTGGCGCCCGACGTCCTGCTTTCTGATTCTGCGGTGGTTGCCTTATCCGAATTGCGCTTGATCGGCGAAATAAGAACTGCAATTCCTGGGCTCAAGGTGGTTATGATCGGCATGGAATGCGATCAGGAAGTATTTCTTCGCGCAGTTCGGGACGGCATCGTCGGTTACGTGCTGAAAGACGCATCCGCGATCGAAGTGGCTGCGGCGGTGCGCTCGGTGGCCAATGGAGAAGCCGTCTGTCCCTCAGTACTTTGCCTCGCCCTTTTTGAAGAAATAGCCAAACAAAACGCAAAACCCGCACGCTTTTTCGTTCGCCATGGTCTCGGTCTCACTCGCCGTGAACAACAACTGGTTTATATGATCAGCGATGGCCTGACTAACAAGGAGATTGCCGCTCAGCTGAACCTCTCTGAGCAGACCGTGAAAAACCACATTCATCGCATGTTGCGCAAGCTCGGAGCCAGCGACCGCCTCAACGCAGTGGAGTTGTGCCGAATGCCGGGCGCGGTGGCGTGAGCAACCGCTTATCGGGCTCCAAGCGGTACTTTTTTGGTACCAAGAGCAGGCAAGGTCGCTCGGATTTTCAACCACGTTGGTACTTCCAGGCAACGATTCCGTGGGTCGTTTTAGATACTTACCTTTTCCGGGCTAATTGGAGAAACTGCGAAGCACGGAGAAAATCGTGCCAAAAGTGAGAGTGTTGGTTGCAAATCGGCCCCGATTGATGAAGGACCTAGTCCTAGCCACGATCGGAGATCAGCCAGATATTGAGATTGTGGGCCAAGCCCAGGAGGAGGCTGAAATCGTCGAACTCGTCGAACGGATGCGCCCCGACTACCTGATCCTCGGGCTGGAAGAGCAGGAGGCCCGGCCGGGATTGAATGGGTTTCTATTGGGTCGATATCCCGCCATGAAAATTCTTGCCCTGGCCGCAGAACAGAACCGCGGTATTTTTTACTGGGCGTTTGTCGATATCCGTTCCCGGCGGGTTGAATCCTCAGAAGAAGGGATCCTAGATGTCTTGCGCAATAGACCGGTGTTGGCTGCCGGTTAACTGCGCGGATCCCGGTCGGAGACGAACAGTTGTTGAGACAAGGATTGATAGCGCGAGTGAATCGCGCTCGTGGTGAGCAATTCCTGGAATGGTCGAGGCGCGACACGATTGTGCTGTTGGCTGCGACTTTTGGGAGATCCCTGGGTTTGTTCGAGACATCGGCTGAGAGGTAAGGCTTCGGCAGTGGCTCGCGAATGGCAGTGAGAGTTTTAGACAAGCAGCTTCAATTGAATGGGTTAGCTCACAAATGCCCTGTAAGTGAGGGAGCGAAGCTGCGGACCGGAAGCTGTGCCGGGTGAGTCTGGTCGAAACCAACCATCGCGTGGAGGAGCCAGCTCAGCAGAAGGGTATCTCTATCGTACCCGATGGAACGCCGCTTCAAGTCCGCTGGTATGCCACGTACGTCTGTTCGCGGCACGAGAAGCAGGTTCTATCGCAATTGCAAGAACGCAATGTCAACTGCTTCCTCCCGCTTTACCGGAGTGTTCGTCGCTGGAAAGACCGACGCAAAGAACTGGAACTGGTTCTTTTTCCCGGGTACGTATTTGTTCGCATCGATTTGAAGGAGCGGTTGCGGGTGCTGCAGTTGCCGAGTGTCGTCCGCTTCGTCAGTTTCAATGGCCAGCCCGCAGCTTTGCCGGATGCGGAAATAGAAATCCTTACCCGGGGGCTGGCTAGCGGCATTCGGGCCGAGCCGCACCCCTATCTCAGAGTGGGTCAGCGCGTACAGATTCGCTACGGCCCACTCGCCGGCGCCGAGGGTATCCTGCTGCGGCGGAAAGATAAATTGCGGGTGGTCCTCTCGATCGATCTCATCATGCGCTCGGTTGCCGTCGAAGTGGACGAGGCCGACGTGGAGCCGGTGCTCTGAAATGAGGGTGCTGCAAGTGGACGTGAAAAGGCGAGGTCTTATGGATGATCATTGGTTGCGAAGGCAGGCCCTACCATGGGGTGCACGGAGATGGGTGTGGATGCTATTGCTGGGCTCGGGAGTCTCGCTGGCGCAAAACTCCAATTATCCACAGTATCCCAAGCATGTGACAGCTGCGCCGGAGTCGGTGTCGCGGGCTGAGGATGAAGCGGAGAAACTAGTTTCGTTGTCGGCCGACGCGATCATCACAATGCTCAACGATGAACCCGGGCTGCTGCTCGAAGTGAAGAAAACCTTGGTGCGAAAGGCGTATGAACAAGGCCGTGTCCTCAACCCCGAAGACCTTACTGACGAAGCCCTATTTCGCCTCATCGCCGACGACATAAATATTCGCGTCATCGTGACACGGGAAATCGAGAGGCGGCAGTACGTGCGGGCAAAGCCTACGCGAGAAGAACTGCAGCGCGAGCCGAAACAGATGACGACCTATCCGTCCATGCTGGCGAATACCCCGCCCGGGGCGCAACCATCAACCACCGGTCAAAGCCAGGAGGAAATCTTTTGGGCTGAGCACAATCACGGAATGCAAGGTGTTCCCGCTGCGATTCCGGGCAACAATCCGGCGCCAGCAGTGCAGCCGTCGCCGTCCCGTCCGGCTCCTCTGCCGCTACCCATCCCTTACAATTCGCAACCTACGCTGGACGTAACCCAACTGGATTCGGGAGGCTTCGGCGACTATTCGGGAGGGGGGATGCAACCGATCAGCCCGAATCAGTTGTCTGGACTGATGGCGGCACGCATGGCCTCTTCGGAGACTACCCCCAATGAATTGGGTTCCACGAGTTTCGAATCGGGACTACTCCGCACCGGTGCAGGAAGCTCAGAGACCGCATCCGGCTCCAGTAGTGCTGGGGCTGACTTTCCTCGCGGGCTCAGCAACCCGTTCGCGGGTGCGTCCAACCCCTACCTCGATGACGCGATGCAACCCCAGCTATCAACCGGCGTCGGTCCTGCGCTTGAGCAGTATCCTTTGCAGTCCAGCCTCAAAATGCCTCGAGGTCCATCGCCGCCATCGGCATCCGACCTCGGTCTCGACCGGCCCATCCTCATGCGCCGCCCCAACCCGTATGCGGACGTACCCTCGCTCTATGATTTGTACTCTCAGTACTCGGGTCGCACTCCGGTTGTTGAGAGATTTGGTGCCGAGATCTTTCGCAACGGCACAGGTAACACCGACATGCTGCCGATGGATCTGCCGGTCGGTCCCGACTATGTCTTAGGTCCGGGCGACAGCTTAAGCGTGAGCCTGTGGGGAGGCGTCTCCCAGCGCTTGATCCGGGTGGTAGATCGCGAAGGCCGTATCGCTCTCCCCGAAGCCGGCATCCTCCAGGTTTCAGGACGTACTTTGGGCGAGGTTCAGCAAGCCGTGCAGCGCTCTTTACGCACCCAGTTCCGTGACGTTCAGGCGGACGTTTCGGTTGCACGGATTCGTAGCATACGCATCTATGTTGTGGGAGATGTGGAGCGTCCCGGTCCCTACGAGGTCAGTTCGCTGTCAACTCCGCTCAATGCGCTGGTCGAAGCGGGCGGACCAACCTCGCGCGGTTCTCTGCGAACCGTGAAACACCTCCGTGGCAAGGAGCTCACGCAGGAGGTCGACATCTACGACCTGTTGTTGCATGGAGTTCGAACCGGGGTGAAGCCACTCGAAAGCGGGGACACGATCATGGTCCCGCCGCTCGGCCCGCAAGTAACCGTGGTGGGAATGGTTCGGCGTCCGGGGATCTATGAACTGCATGGAGAGCGATCTCTCGCCCAAATTTTGGAGCTGGCGGGCGGAGTGCTTCCTTCCGGAACGCTGCGGCACGTTGACCTCGAGCGCCTCGAAGCCCATGAAAGCCGCACGATGCTTGCCCTTGATATCCCCGAAAACAATAATTCCCAGGCCGTCGACAAGGCTCTCGAGGATTTCAAAATCCAAGACGGGGACAAGGTGAAGATCTCCCCCATCGTCTCCTTCGCCGACAGGAGCGTTTATTTGGATGGGCATGTTTATCGCCCGGGGAAATATGCCTATCAGGACGGCATGAAACTGACAGATTTGGTCAAGTCTTATAAGGACCTGCTGCCCGAGCCGTACCAGAATCACGCCGAGATCATCCGCCTGAAGGCGCCGGATTACACGCCCGAAGTGATTGCCTTTAATCTCGGCGACGCGCTGGCTGGCAAGGATCAGGGTCTGGTTCTGAAGCCGCTCGACACAGTCCGGGTTTTTGGACGGTATGATTTCGAAGATCCACCGATCGTCACGGTTACAGGCGCCGTGCGAGATCCCGGAGACCACGTCACCAACGGTGTCACCTTTCTCCGAGATGCCATTTTCTTGGCGGGCAACACTACGGCAGATGCGGAACTGGACGATGTGCAGGTCTTCCGCCGAACCGAGGATGGCCAGCTTCGTGTGTTGAGTGCCAATTTAGGCAAGGCCTTAACCGGCGACGCGCACCAGAATCTTATGCTTCAGCCGAAGGATCGCGTCTTCGTTCACCGGAACCTCGCCAAGACCGATCCTGCCATCGTGACCATCGAAGGCGAAGTCGATCGTCCGGGCAAGTATCCGCTCGGCGAGAATATGACCGCAGCTGACCTGGTTCGACTGGCGGGCGGCTTGAAGCGTGGCGCTTATACGCAAGAGGCGGATCTCACGCGTTTCGAGGTCGAGGGGGATAGCAAAATCGTCAGCGATTTTGTGACGGTTCCGATTGCCAGAGCGCTCGCGAACGAGCCGGATGCCGATGTCCGCCTGCGCGATGGCGATGTTCTGACCATCCGGCAGATCACGGGATGGACTGATTTGGGCGCCGTCATCAAGGTCGAAGGAGAGGTGGCTCATCCAGGTACGTATGGTATCCAGCAGGGAGAGCGCCTGAGTTCGATCATTGAACGGGCCGGCGGATTTACCAGCAACGCCTACCCGTATGGGGCGGTCTTCGAGCGGGCTCAGGTGCGTCAAATGGAAATTCAGAACCGGCAGGATTTGATCCGCCGGGTGAAGAGCGAAGCCGCCGAAGCCAAGCTCACTCCAGCCGGAGATCAGGAGGATTCGAAGCAGGCGATTTTGTTACAGTACGACACCACCTTGGAAAAGCTGGAGCATACCAATCCAGCGGGCCGGCTGGTCATTCATATTTCCAGTGATATGAAGGCCTGGTCAAACACTGGCCAGGACATCCAGGTGCGCGATGGAGATTCGATCTTTGTACCCAAACACCCCAACATCGTGATCGTGAACGGCTCGGTCTACAATCCCACCGCCATAACCTACAAGCCGGGGAAGAATGCCGGCTGGTACCTCAGTCAGGCGGGGGGACCGACCGGCATGGCGAACAAGAAAGCGGTATTCGTCGTGCGAGCTGACGGCTCGGTCATTGGCGGCAGCGGGGGAATGTTTAGCGGAGGCGTGGAGAAGGCAGAACTGCGACCCGGGGATATGGTCATCGTGCCCGAGCGGACGTTCTCCATTAGTCATAAGTTCCAAAACACGGTGCAAGCGGCCCAAATCTCAACCGCTATCGTGTTGGCGGTTCAAGCCGCAAGGTCGTTCTGAGGAAGCCAGGTTGTAGTTTTGAAGATATTTCCCGGTTCTTTGTCCCGTCTTCTGATTGCCCTAGTCGCAATTTTGAGTGGTGTCACCCAGGCACAGGACGGATCGACAGCGGCTGTCAGCCAGTCTGATCGAAAACCCGTTCCGTCAACCGCGGATGCCAACCGGTTGGAGCCGGGACAGGATCCTGAAAACCGGCTGTTAACGCCTTTGCTTAAGCACATCGTCGCCGATCAGAAACAGTTCTGGACGGAGCCTACACGTTTCCAGGTGAAGGACCTGAAATGGATCCTGCCTTTTGCCGGAGTGACCGGCGCTTTTATAGCGAGCGACAGCTGGTGGGCCAGGCAGATTCCAACCAATCATATCCACATTAGCAATTCCATTTCAGATTACGGCACCTATTCGCTGGTAGGCCTTAGTGGAGCCTCGTTTTTGTTGGGCCAGATCAGGCACGATGACCATCTATCCGAGACCGGGTTGCTCTCCGGCGAGGCTACAATCAACAGTCTTGGGGTATCGTTCTTGATCAGCAGCATTACCCAGAGACAGCGGCCTTACCAGGACAATGGCGACGGGCATTTTTTCGCCGGTGGTAGTTCTTTCCCCTCGCACCACGCGGCGGTTGCTTGGTCCATTGCTAGCGTCTTGGCGCACGAGTACCCCGGATGGTTCAGCCAGGTGGCGGCCTACGGTCTGGCCACTACGATTTCGATAACTCGCGTCACCGCCCATCAACACTTCCCGTCCGATGTAATTGTCGGCAGCGCCCTCGGATGGTACTTCGGGCGGCAGGTCTACCGCGCCCACCATGATCCCGAACTGGGCGGGTCAGCCTGGGGCAACTTCATCGAAGAAAGCGAGGGCGAGAAGCCGCGCAATCCGAATTACATGGCCTCCCCCTACATTCCCTTGAACAGTTGGATCTATCCCGCCTTGGAGCGTCTCATCGCCCTGGGCTACGTGAAGTCAGCCGTTCTCGGCATTCGGCCCTGGACTCGCATGCAATGCGCTCGCCTGCTTGAGGATGCCGAAGACAAGTTCCCCAATAATGGCGCGGAGGCGGGTGAAGCAGGGAAGTACTATGCCACCCTCAGGGTCGAATTCGGCACCGAGCTGGCAAGGTTGGACGGAGCGGCGAACGTAGGGGCGCGCGTTGACTCGATCTATACCCGCTCCATGGACATTTCTGGCAATCCGCTCCGGGACGGGTATCACTTCGGGCAGACCATCATCGATGATTATGGCCGCCCTTATTGGAGAGGTTTTAATCAGATATTGGGATTCCGTGCGGATGCGGAAGCCGGCCCCGTCTCCTTCTACTTCAGCGGAGAATATCAGCATGCGCCGGCGATGCCGTCAGACCCGCCTTCGGTGCTGGGAGTCACCGCCGCTTACGACGGTACTCCGCCCCTGGCCAATGGAACGCCTACGGTCAACCGTTTTCAAGTGCTCGACAGCATGGCCTCGTTCAACATCAACAACGTTCAGATTTCGGTGGGAAATCAAAGCCAATGGATGGGCTCCGGGGAGTCCGGACCGCTTCTGCTGAGCGACAACATCGCGCCCTTCCCAGCCGTTAAGATTGACACCGTTGCCCCCCAGGAGATACCCGGCTTATCCCGTCTGTTGGGCCCCCTTCGCAGCGAATTCTTTATTGGACAGCTGTCGGGACAACACTGGGAAACCTGTACGACCTGCCCATCGTATCCCGGATATCCCTCCGTCGTCGGACCCAATATCGTGCCGCAGCCGCTGATTCATGGGGAGAAGATCAGCTTTCAACCCACGCCTAATCTGGAGTTCGGGATGGGGGTTGCGGCAATGTTTGGCGGTCCGGGTCAGCCGATCACCTTCGGTACCTTCTTCCATACTTACTATGTCCACACCTCGAAGCTGGCGGAGAATCCCGGCAAGCGCGTCTCCGAGGCTGACTTTGCCTATCGCATACCCGGTATCCGCAACTGGTTGACGCTTTATTTCGATTCCATGACGTGGGACGAGTTTTCGCCGATCGGTTCGTCTCGCGCCAACGTAAATCCCGGCATCTACATGCCGAAGCTGCCGATGCTATCCAAACTGCAGCTGCGTGCGGAGGG
>DATJVZ010000255.1:0-9341 GCA_035501575.1 Terriglobales bacterium
AGAGCCTCGGCCTTTGCGATATGCTCGGGCGAGCATACATTGGGCATCAAACGGCTCAGGCTGTCGAGCACGGATACGGGCGGGTAGTGGTTGTGCAGGGCCAGATTGCGATCGAGGACGATATGTCCGTCGAGTAGAGAGCGAACCGTGTCGACGACCGGATCCTGCTGATCATCGCCTTCCATTAGTACCGTGTAGAAGGCCGTGATACTGCCACCCGCAAAACGGCCCACCCTCTCTACCAAACGGGCCAGCATCGAAAGCACGGACGGCGTATAGCCCTTCGCCGTCGGAGGTTCGCCGGCGGCTAACCCGATTTCACGCTGGGCCATGGCGAATCGCGTCAGAGAATCGACCACCAGCAATACGTTCTTGCCGCGAGCACAAAAATATTCCGCCACCGCCGTGGCGCTTAAGGCGGCCCGAATGCGCAGCAAAGGGGACTGATCCGAGGTCGATACTACGACGATCGATCGGCGGCGTCCCTCCTCCCCCAAAGCTTCAAGAAATTCGCCCACCTCGCGTCCACGTTCGCCGACTAGGGCCAGTACCGTCAGGTCGGCGGCCGTGCCTCGGGCCATCATGCTGATCAAGGTGCTTTTGCCAACTCCGCTGCCGCCGAAGATCCCGATGCGCTGGCCCCGCCCGCAGGTCAGAAAACCGTCGACCGCTCGAATGCCACATCCTAAGGGCTCGTTGATTAGGGTACGGTCCAGCGGCAAGGGAGCCGTGCCATCGATGAGCACCGACCGGGTGGCGGCATAGTCTCCCTTCGCGTCGAGCGGCCCGCCTGTGGCATCAATCACTCGCCCAAGAAGCTTCGGCCCAACACGCAGCGATGGCCTGGCACCCCAAGTTACGATCTGATCCCCGAAGCGGAGGCCTTGGGGTCTTTCCAAGCTCATCGACAGGACATTCGAACCGCGAAAGCCGACAATTTCTCCGGGAAAGGTTGCTCCGGCGGAAGCCACAATTTCGCAGGACTCACCGACCGAACAGAAGGGCCCTTGGGATTCCACCAAGTTGCCCACGATCTGGGTTACATGCCCCTTCCAGCGGATGGTGGAACAAGTGGGAAGCCAAGTTCGACAGGCGTCAAGATGTCCGGCGTTCATTTCGGTCAGGCCTCTGAGCCAGTAAGTCAGCGAAGCCCGTTTCGATTTCTTTGAGCTGCGCATCCAGCCCCATTTCCGTTGTGCCGAGTTCGGTCTCGAGGATGCAGTCTCCGACTTGCAGGGAAGAATCCTCGACGATCTCGAGGTGGGTGTTGTCGTGGAAATACTGTCGCCAACTTGCGGCTTCCTCCGGGTGCACCCGCACCGTCACGCGCGATCCCTTTTGCAGCTTCTCCAGCATTACCTTTACCAGTCCGGCAACCACCATCCGGTCCACCTGGGCTTCGCGGTGGAGAATCCTGGCAGCGATGGCTAAAGCGAAATGCACCAATTCGACTTCAATCTTGGAATAGTAATCGCTCAGTTGTTCGTGAAACGCCGCCGCGGTATCGCTCACCCGCTTGCGCTCTCGAGCCAATTCCTCTGCGAAGCTTGCCGCGGCGCGCTGCTCCCCTTCGCTGATCCCTTCGGAGCGAGCCTCGGCTAGAAGTCGAGACAACTCCTGTTCGCTGATCCGAGGCACCCGGTCGATCATGATTCCTGGTTCTTTCGGTCGTTCTTCTGGGGGGGGAGGTGTGGGGGGAGGGGTGACGACTTCCGTTCCGCACGGATCCTGGTAAACGAACGCTTCCACATCCTTGTCCGAGAGCCACCCGCCCGTGCTGCTACACGACATATTCATCGCCTCCCTCGGCCTTCAGAATTACCTTGCCTTCGGACTCCAGTTTACGGATCAAAGCTACGCCCTCCTGTTGCGCCTGGGCTACGTCCTTGGCTCGAACCGGGCCGAGCGCGTCCATGTCTTCTTTCAACATCTCGACCGCACGCGACGACATTGCCCTGAAAATGTGGTCTTTTAGATCGTTGCTGGCACCCTTGAGGGCCAATGCCAAGGTTTTCTTATGCATGCCGCTCACCCACTCGCGTACATGCACATCGGAAACACTCAGCAGATCTTCGAAGGTGAACATAAGGTTGCGAATGTGGATAGCCAGCTTGGAATCCTCCTGCTCAATGGCTTCGAGAATACCCTTGGCCAAGCCACCGTCCAATCGGTTCATGACATCGGCAACGTTCTTGAATCCGGCATAGCTCCTCCGGCTTTGTTCGCCCAGCGATTGCAGGCGGCGATTGAGGATGAGAGACACTTTCTCGGCCATTTCAGGGGAAAACTGTCGCAACTGGGCCAGACGCTTGATCGACTGTACCCGGGTTTGGTCGGAAAGCCTCATGAGGAGTGCCGAGGCCTGTCTTCCGTTCAGGTGGGCCAGGATCAAGGCGATGGTTTGGGGATGTTCACCTTCCAGAAACTTTGCTAGTTGCTGCGGATCGGCTTGCTGCAAGGAGTCCAATTGGTCGGTACTTATTTGTTGAACCGCTTGCTTGAGCACCGATTGGCCATTCTCGTCGCCGAAGGCCTTAGCTAGAGCGCGGGTGGCAAAGTCGATCCCACCCTGCGCCATGTAATCCTGGGTTTGAGCCAGTTTGCCGTACTCCTCAAGAATCTCCCGAGCAACCTCGGGTGAAACATCCATCACTTCGGTGAGCTCTCGGGTAAGGATCTGGACGTCCTTATCGGGCAACTCCTTCAAGATCGCACTGGCTGCCTCCTCCCCCATCACGGTCATGAGGATCGCTGCCTTACGAATGCCGGAGAGTGACGATACCCGCGAGGTCATTTGGCTTCTTCATGGATCCAAGCTTGGATCAATTTGCTGGTGGCTACGGGTTCCGCCGACACCTTCTGCAGAAGCTGTCTTTTCAGGATCAGGGAACGCTGCTCGGGAGGCAGGCTCTCTAGATCCCCACCGGAAGACAAGTCGGATTGCTTCTTGAGTATCGCGGGCAACTCGCGGAAGGTGGTAATCAACTGGTTTTTCATGGGTCGCAACAGCAACGTATAGGTCAACAGGAACAGCGCAATGAGGGCCGGGTACCGCACCAGGCTGGACCAGTCGGACAAAGTCACCCTTACCTTTTCCATGGTCGAGGTCTTGCCGGGTGCTTCGACGGGAGATTGCTCAAACGAGAGATTCTGCACCGTCAGCACATCCCCCCGGGCGGCGTCCACGCCGATGGCTGCCTTGGCCAAGTCTGCGATCTGCCGTAGCTCGGCCGGAGTACGCTTGCGCCGCACTTCTTGTTGCTTTCCGTTTACCTGCTTTACATCAATGGCGTCGTCGACCACGAGAGCCGCCGTGATTCTGCGAATGCGGCCGGCCGGCTGGAGTGTATGACGGACCACCTTACTGACGGCAAACGTATTGCTCTCGCTTTTGGAGAGTTGAGACCCGTCGCCGCTATCCGCTGTCGGCTTAGGGGGAGGGGTACCGCCGGGGACGTTGCTGGAAGTGCCGACCACACCACCCGCCAGCATTCCTTCAACCCGCTCTTCCGAGCGCTGTTCGGAGACCGCGACCACGCTCTTGGGATCGTAGGTTTCATCGTTCTCCTCGCTGCTGCTCGGATCGTACTCCACGTTTACCCGAGCGCGAACGTGTTGCGTCCCAACCACGGGTTCAAGCGTTTGCAGGAGTTGGCTCGAAAGCTGCCCCTCCAAGTCGCCGTCAGGAGAAAAGGCGTTGTGCCTGGATGCGCCGAGGGGCCGGTTGGTATCGGCATCAATCACCGTGACGTTGTCTGGACTCAGTTCGTCCACCGCACCGGCAACCAATCGGGCGATTCCTTGGTGTGTTTCCTCGGAGAGGTAACCCGACTTCAGTTTGAGTACCACCGACGCTTTGGCCTTGCGTTCCCGATCGACAAATACGGAGTCGGTGGGAAGGACTAGATGGACCCGGACGCTGTCCACATCCCTCAGGGTTAGAATCGACCGCTCCAGCTCAGCTTCGAGAGCACGCTGGTAGTTCACCTTCTCGTCAAATTCTGTTTGGCCCCAATTCAGTTTATCGAACAGCTCGAATCCGAACCGTCCACTGCGAGGCATGCCGTCGGAGGCGACTTCCATGCGGCTGGCGTCGAGCTTGTCGCTGGGGACACTAACCGTCTTGCCGTCATCGCTGATCTCGTACTGGATGTTCTTCGCGGCCAGCCTTGAGGCCAATGCCTTGGCGTCGGCCGGTTCCATGCCCGTTACCAGCGGCTTATAGTCGGGGGTGGCGATCATGTGGACGAAGAGTGCCAGGGTGGCGACCGTCACGACGCCGGCTCCAATCAGTAGCCCGCGCTGCTTGACCGGCAGCCCGGTGACGAAATCGGTCACTTGCTTCTGCACTTCAGGAAAGGATGGCATGCTGTTCGCGATGACGAGCCCGCCCCTGGCTTAGAACTGCATCTTCGAAACTTCTTGATACGCGTTTAGAATCTTGTTTCGTACTTGCATCATGAGCTGAAATGCGATGTCCGCCTTTTCCACCGCGATCATGACGCTATGAATGTCCTGGCGTTCTCCTTGGACGAGCTCGCTGACCTCCTTGTCCGAAGCGTCACTGAGCTCCCCTACCCGGTCGATTGCGCTCTTCAGAGTGGCGCCGAATCCGCCTTCTTCACCCTCCGCACCCGTGGGTGCCGTGGGACTGGTCGGCATGGTGCCGGGGAATGCTCCCGGCAACTGTGAAGCAATCGTGTTACTCACTGATTCACCCTCCTCCGCCGAAAGCAGATGATCTGCTCGAGCGCACTGCGTAATGCCTGCTCCGACCGCCAGAGATCACCAGGCCGCGTGAAGGCCCGCTTACTTGAGAAGCTCCAGCGCCTGCTGAATCATTTGTTTGGACGCGGTAACGGCGGAGGCATTGAGTTGATAGGAGCGCACCGCTCCCATCAGGTCCACCATCTCCTGCACCGGGTTGATGGCGGGATAAGCCACGTAGCCTTCCTTGTCCGCGTCAGGATGTCCGGGGTCATATCGCTTCAACGGTTGTGTCGGATCATCGACCACCCGCTGCAAGCGAACAGCCGGGATCATATTGGCGAGGCCCGGATGGAATCCTGCCAACATCATGCGAAAGGGCATGTTCCCGGAGCTGGCAAACACAACTTCCTTTCGCCGGTAAGGTCCGCCCGACGGAGTGTGGGTGGTTTCCGCGTTGGCCATATTTGCTGCGACCACTTCGGCTCTTTGTCTTTCGGCGGCTAGCGCGGACCCGCTGATTTCAAGCACAGAAAAGATACTCATGCTTTGTTCCCTTCATTGATTGCGGATAGTAGAGTTTGAAATTCATGGTGCAAAAGTTGCACCCCGAGGTTGAACTGCATCTGCGTTTCCGCCAACAGCAATCCTTCCCGGTCCAGGCTGACGTTGTTGCCGTCAGGCCGCTCGAGCAGGCCTTGCACGGACCGCACAATCGGGGTGAAGTTGGCCGGCCCGGTGCTCACGGCCCGTTGTAACTCTCCCCGGAAGTCAATGTCCTTGGTCTGGTATCCCGGTGTATCCACATTGGCCATGTTGCCCACCACTAATGTGTTGCGCTGCGACGTGACATCCAGGAACTTCTCCAGCAAGTACATCATCGGAGTCGAAACATCGTTCATGCATACCTCCTCGGCGGCAAACCGTATTCCCGAATCTTGTTGCGGATGGTTCGCAAACTGACGCCCAGCATTTCCGCGGCGCGTGTCCGATTTCCCCCGGTGTTGTCCAAGGTTGTCTCGAGCAAACGCCGTTCGAGTTCGCGCATCGAGGTCCCAGCCTCAATCGGTTGGGGAACAAAACACAGCGGTCTGGGCGTGGTCGAGCTGAACAGCTCGGTGGTCAGGTGCTCGGGACCGATCACCGGGGTGTCGTTAAGGGCCACGATCCTCTGCATGAAGTTCGCGAGTTCGCGCACATTGCCCGGCCACAGGTGCCGTTGCAACCCGGCGGTAAACGCACTATCGAAAGCCGGCACCGCGCGGTTTGCGGCGATGGCGAACTGCCGCGCAAAATATTCCGCCAGCTCGGGGATGTCTTCCCGCCGCTCCCGCAAGGGAGGCAAAGTGAGCGGAATTACGTTCAGCCGATAGTAAAGGTCGGTCCGAAACCTTCCCTGTTCAACCATGGCTTCAAGCGAAACGTTGGTTGTGGCAATCACTCGAATATTCACGGCTGTAGGACGAACGCCACCCAATCTCTCAACCTGCCGCTCTTGCAGTGCGCGGAGCAGTTTCGGCTGAAGGTTGATGGGCATCTCGCCGATTTCATCGAGCAGGAGGGTTCCGCCTTGAGCCAGCTCAAACTTTCCCGCCCTTGCTGCCGTCGCCCCGGTAAATGCGCCCCGCGTATGTCCGAAGAGTTCGCTTTCGAGCAGATCCTCGGGAACGGCGGCGCAGTTTACTGCCACAAACGGGCCTGCGTGACGGGCGCTATGCTGATGAATGAACCGTGCCAAAAGCTCTTTGCCTGTGCCGCTTTCCGCTTCGATCAAAGCATCGGCATTGGTCTTGGCCACACTGCGGGCGCGATCCAAGGCCTTCAGCAGCGCCGGTGCGGTTCCGATGATGGCGCCGCTCGGAGTTTTTGCATCATCCAGGATGTTGCTCACCTGGCCCATCACTCGGGTTACGGACGACCGCAGTTGTTCGAAGGAAATTGGCTTGGTCAGGTAATCGCCGGCACCTCCCTGGATGGCCTCGACGGCTTCCGGTACGCTAGCGAAGGCGGTTAACACAATCACCGCCGTTGCCGGGTTCGTGTTTCGCACGCTGCGCATCAACTGCAAGCCATCCCCGTCGGGCATACGGACATCGGTAACCACCAGGGGAAAGCGGTCGGTCTGAAATTTTCTGAGTGCCTCGACTGCCCCGGACGCGGTTGCGACACGCCACCCTTCACGCTGGAAGCTCGCTGTCAGCGCCATGCGCATCCCGGGTTCATCATCCACAACCAGTACCGAATTTGCTGCGTCGTCGGTCATAGAATGGGAAACTCCATGTGAAAAGTCGCGCCTTCGCCCGGCTGGCTGCGCACGGCAATGGTGCCGTGGTGCTGTTCGACGATTCTCTGGCAGATGGTCAATCCCAGTCCCGGACTCTGTCTATGGGTGGTAAATCCAGGTTCGAATAGATGGGCAACGTCCTCGGCGCGAATGCCACGGCCAGTGTCAGCGACCTCGACGAAAACACAAGACTGCCCCGCTCGGGTTTCGAGCCCAGCAGAAATCGTAATCAGACCGCCCGCCGGTGTGTGGCGCAACGCATTACACACTAGATTAAGGATCACTTGCTGCAGCTCGCTGGCGTCAGCCGCGATTCCTGTATCTCCCAGAATATGTTGAAACATGAGCCTTATTCCGGCCTGTCTTGCCAAGGGCTGAACAAAATTCACCGCGCTGCGCAGGGCCTCAGCCAGCTTCGTGGGCTGCAGATTGGAGGCGCCCTGGCTGTGAAAGCGCAACACGTTGTTTACGGTCGCGGAAAGGGATCGTATCCCGGCCTGCAGGTGCTCAATGCACTGTTTGGAATCGTCGCTTAGATGGGAATCACAGGCCAGCAGACCGGCCAAGAGTTCCAGGCTGCCCAGAGGATTACGGATCTCGTGCGCCAGCACGGTCGCGACCTCCGCCATAGCCACTAAATTGCGCGATGCTTCCCGCTCCCGTTCTGCTTCCTTGGTGGTGGTGGTGTCACGGCAAGTGAGGATAACCCTGTTATTTTCTGACGCCGAATCCCCAGCAACCTTCCGATCCGCCATGGCGTTGTAACGGACGGTTACGCAGCGGCTCTTCTCACCGTCTACCCCGAAAAAGAAATCATGCTCATCACCCTGCCGCCAGGCCTGACTGCGTCCCGGATCGAGCATGGTTCGCACCGGTGCGGGGATATCCATCCAAACGGGCACTCGGTTAGAGGGAATCTCGAGCAGCCGCCGAGCCTCCGGATTCAACAGGACGATTTCTTCCTTACCGGGCTCGAGAACGACAACACCGCAAGGCAACGCATCTAGAATCTGGCGCAATTCGACGCGCATACGGTCGTTTTCTGCCAGACTGCAGGCCAGCGCACGATTGCGTTCTTCCAGTTGTGCGCGCAGTTGGCCGACTTCATTGTGCAATTGCCAGTGCGAACGCTCCAGCCGGTCCGCCGCCGCGATAAAAGTGGCAAAAGCGTCGGCCAGATGAGCTTGCGGAAGCGTCGAGGATGCTTCGACACCGATCATTGGACTTTGATGAGAGCTAGGCAACATCTGCCTAGTTCGAATGCAAGGTGTCTGCCAAAGAGCGCTGCACGTCTCCCTCCGGTATCGAAGGTAATGCCCAGGAAGGACTTTTTCGCCGTTGACACTAGAGAAGCCGTGCGGACCGGCCGATGGCATAGACCCAATGCCAAGCGCGGAGTCGCCCCAGCACTTTCCGAAGAGCGGTCGTTCGACGCACTGGCGCATTGATTAACGTGTGGTTAGAAAGCGAGGCGGTCCTCCCGGCCCACCGGATGTCAGGGGGCATGGCCATGGCTTTGGGTGAAACCGCCGACTGGCAGATCGCTTGCATCCAAGGCTTGCGCACAACATGAGGTTCAATCCAAGTGAGCAAAGAGCGGAACAGTAGAGTTCAGGAATTCGGTTATCGGGTGCCGAGGTTTCCCGCTGATTTTCAGTTGCTGCTGCAAACTGGCGATCCGGAGCCGCGGGTGCTCGAGGCGCGCTGTACCGACATAAGCGCGGATGGTCTTGCCGTACGAATGCCGGAGCGCCTGAGCGTAGGCACGCAGGTCACACTGGTGCTCACCCTCCCAGGCAGCTCAACCTCTCTACGGGTAGCGGGGAGGGTAATCTATCAGAAGAACGACGAGCATGGATTGACCTTTGTCTTTTCTTCCCCGCAGGAGCGCGAATCTGTAGGCAAACACCTCTCTTCTGTGACTCTCCGGAGTCTCGGCTCGCAGCGCCCTCCCGGCTAATCCCTTTGGCAGCGCTCGTGCAATGCAACTAGGCAGATGTTGCCTAGCTCTCATTTTCTTCTAACTCATCGCGACATCTAGATAAAAGATATGGGAAGGGTTCTCACTCAGGAAGAAATTGATGCCATGGTGCGGGCGGCTCGCAGCCAACAGGATGGCGGCGCACCTCCAGGCGCAGGGCAGACCATAAAGGCCTTCAGCTTTCGACAGGCAGGGCAGCTTACCGGCGAGCAAGAACATGCTCTCACGATTCTGCACGAAGGTTTTGCCCGGAATCTCGCCCAATCCTTAGGAGCCTATCTGCGAGTCCTTTTCGAAGCAGCCCTTGCCTCGGTGGAGCAGATCCCATACGGGGAGTTCCTGCAGAGAGTGCCCAAAGTAGCTTATATG
>DATJVZ010000256.1:0-6123 GCA_035501575.1 Terriglobales bacterium
CGAGCCCATGCGAAAGCAGGTGGAGGCCTGGCAGAAGAGTGAACTAACGGATGTGACGGCGAAGGTGGTCATCTACGAGGCATTTGTCGAGGGCAGACTCGAAGCTCCGAAACATCTTGCCCGCATCGTCCACGATCTCTACTTCGAGCCGAAGTACGAGGAGTTCCGGTCGCGAACGATCTGGAGTCTCTCCAACGCGTTCACGTCGGCATTCAAGGAACTGGATCCCATTCCGCAGTTCAGAGCCACAGCGAAGCTGGGAGAGTTCTTGGAAGCCCGGTTCTCACAATCGTTCTAACCGGGGGGGTAACGAGCCGACCGCCCCTTTGCAACCGGCAATTACACCGCAAAAAACAGTGCGCGATTCTCCGGCATATGCTAAATTGAGGTTGTGAAGCGCCTGCTTCAATTTCGATCGTCATTACGACTCAGTCCATCCCGACTGAGTTATTAACTCCTGCACAATTTCTAGCTTCAGGCCCGTGGCGGAACTGGCATACGCAGCTGCCTCAAGAGCAGCCCTTTTGTGGGTTCAACTCCCACCGGGCCTACCAGAACTCGGTCGTTCTTTGACAATTCAACGGAGAGTGGGCCGGACGGTAAGGCACTTGTCTGCTAAACAAGGGTTCTCGCAAGAGGCTAGCGGGTTCGACTCCCGCACTCTCCGCCATCGCGGAAGGTACTGCTGAATGGCCGGCAACTAGTCCTGAAAACCAGGGCATCGTGATGAGCGATGGGCGTTCGATTCGTCTACCTTCCGCCAAGTTTGCACAGGTGCGTGAGCCTGGCCGAAACGGACCGGCTGTAACCCGGTCTCCCCGAGTGGGACGCGGAGGTTCAAATCCTCCCCTGTGCACCAGTGCCAGCGTGAGCGAATTGGAATAGCGGCCTGTCTTAGAAACAGGTGTTTGAGAGTTCGAATCTCTCCGCTGGCACCAATCTTTCCAACGGTTGGAAATGACGAGACACTATCGGTCCTTTCAAAACACTAGAGCCTCGGATCGACTGGCTCGCTTTCCAAAGCCAGCACACCAAACACGCACTCGTGAACTCGGCGAAGGGGTTCCTTATGAACGAAACGCTCCAGAGCTTCTATTCCCAGCGCGAATTCGCGAAGAGCGAGCGATCGCTTCGCACCGAGGCCTCGGCTCTTCAATCTGCTCAAGTTCTGCGGAAGTGTGTATTCCGGCCCGTAGATGATTCGCAGATACTCACGCCCGCGAACTTTCACAGCTGGTTGTGCTAAACCTTTCGCGCCCTTTGCGACGAATTCCAGAGGCTTTACGACCATCCCCTCGCCGCCCTGCACCGTCAGTTCCTCCCACCACTGGATGCCTTTGTCCTGATCGGCCCCGTCAGTCAGATCGACCACCTGAAACGGCGTTGCTAACAATAGTTCCGGGTCCGCTTTGCAGATTGCGTCGAGCGTTTCCATGTGCCAGATGTGGTCTTTCGTTGTGTGCACCGCGCCTTCGCTTGCGAGGAGATGAAAAGGCGCGAGCTTAAGATCTGCGAGCGAGTTTACCGTCCAGCAGTATTGCCGGTAGGCATCGACATACCGCTCAGCAGCTTCGCCGCGCTGCTTGTAGCTTTCGAGAAGCGAAGCCGCTTCCGGAATTTGTTGAGCCTGGTTCAATGCCCCGATCGCGGCTGGCAATGCTGCTCGTGCTGCCGCGCCCGTTGTCGCGTACTGCTGTCGCAGAAGCTCTTGTGCTTTGGCGGACCATGGCATGAGTTCGCAGTCGAGGCACACCCAATCTGTCTTGAGAGACTCCCAAATTCCGGCTCGTCCGACGGCGCTGCGCACGCGCTCCAGAAATTGGCACTCCAACGAAGGATCATTGAAGAACCGGCGCCCCGTCCGTGTGGAACAAACGCCAATTTCTGGCTCCAGGATTCCGAAGCGCTTTCGTGCCGTGTCCGCATCGCGGCAAACCACAACAACTGCCCTCGATCCCATGTGCTTTCGCTCGCAGACGACTTTATGGACTCCTTCGTGAAAGTAGTAAGCAAATGCTTCTTCTGGGTGCTCAAGCAGGTCGTCGCGCTTACTCGTCGCACACGGCGACATCGTCGGTGGAAGATAGATCAACCACTTCGGATTTGCCGCGAAGCGGCTCATCACTTCGAGAGCGGTCGTGGCATTCTCTTCGCGAATGGTGATGTTCCGATGAAGCCGAGTGTGAATCAGCCGCTTGCCCAGAACGTCTTCGATATCGAGCAAGTCATCCTGCTGTTGCTGCGCACTGAGAGCAGGTGCGGCATCTGTCGCTGCCAGGAATGGCTTTGCAGATTCGTAATACGTTCTCAGCGCAGGGACAGAAATCAACTCGCGTTCCGGGTACCGCAGTGCAGTCAATTTGCCGCCGAAAACGCATCCGGTGTCAATGTTGATTGTTCGGTTGAGCCATTCCGGCTCAGCCACGGGTGTGTGACCGTATACAACCATCGCCTTGCCGCGGTACTCTGCGGCCCAGTTGTAACGAACTGGAAGTCCGTATTCGTCGGTCTCGCCGGTAGTTTCACCATAGAGCGCGAAGTCGCGTACTTTGCCGGACCCGCGTCCCTGCATTTCCTCTTTCATTCCGGCATGGGTGGAGCGAGTCATCATTTTTCCAATGGCGATCATCCCGAACTTGTTTGGCGTTTGGAACATGCTGCACTTGGCTTCTCGTGCGAGCACACGCCTGCCGCTCGGGATTCACGGGGCCATTTTGCCCTTCATCATCGCCCCCGCGGGATTCCTGCTCGGCCGTGGCCTGGGCTTTCTGCAGACTACACACTACGGATTCACTTACTTCGGAGTAGTGCAGATCCACTACACATTTCTCGCGCTCGTGTTTCCCCTCGCGCTGATTGTCTATTACCTGGTTTGGAAGTACCTGATCGGATTCTGCAATCGAGTTGCAGGGATAGCAGACTAGCCAGGACGTAAGTGCAAATCAGAGGAATTATGACAAACCCAAATACCGGAAACGTTCTATGAACTCAGGTGAACAGCACTGGCCAACGGCAATAGCGGCGCTAGCCGTAGGTACAGCATTTTTCTCATTGTGGTTCTGGCTCCTGCCCGAGTGGCTTGGATTCCACGTCGAAGCGCGTGCAGATCATTGGCGCTGGCTCGCCGCCATACCGTCTGTCGTGGGATTCGCAGTTGCCCTTCGTTGCGTTTGGGATTTTGGCTGGACCGGACACGGCACTCCGGCACCGATAGCGCCACCGCGGCGCTTGGTAGTTGTAGGCTTCTACCGCCACGTCCGCAATCCCATGTACGTGGGCTTTGCGGCGGGCTGGATCGGGCTGTGGATCGTCTTCGGACACGCCAGCCTGCTCTCGATTGCCGCCGTCGCAGCAGTAGCTCTCGGCGTGCATCTGTTCGTCATCCTGTATGAAGAACCGATGCTCCGGCGGAAATTTGGCGCTGAGTACGAGGCGTATTGTCGGAACGTAAGCCGCTGGTGGCCTCGCATCAAAGGATGGGACAAGCCAGAGTAGAAGGTCAAAACGGGATTGAGAAGCAAGCCGCCCATAGGCTTAGGTCGCGGACGGCTTGCCAGAGCTCATGCCTGCGGGATCGGCCTCACAAGCGGCTGCAGGGCAAGATACTAACATGCTCGCGTCTATCCTTGCTTTGAGATCCAGGACTGACGACAACCCAACTATCTCTTTTGAACTTCACACAGAACGGGTTTTATGTCGATGACAGGCGTCCCATCGATGGCTTCCATTGGACCGATTCGCAGACGTCGCTTGCTTATCTTGCGCACCGTGACTTGATGAAGACCGATCGGATTGGGCCGATCGGGAGAGCGTGTGGCGAACACTCCAGTAATTCGTCGCTTCGGGTCTGACCGGGGATGCACTTTCAGAGTGTTTCGGTGCGCCCGGTGTAACCAGGTCAAGAGGACGAGTTCGTCGCCTACCGCCACTCCATCCAGGGCTGGCGTGGCGAATGGATGAACCTCGAGCCAAACGTCCGGAGCGCCTTCCGAACCCTGCTTGGGAGCCTTGCTGCGCTCTTTGATTTTCGAGCGGATCACCCCGATCGGGCGAAGCTCAAGGGAATTCTTTTCCTGTGCCTTCATGCTGCTGCGCGTGTAAGCCAACTCTCCATGGTGGCTGCGTCCACCAGGCCTGCCTGCTGGAACTGAAGCTGACCTCCGGAAAACACCGCGAAATTGGGGATGCTTTGGACGTTGTACTGTGCTGCAAGTTGTGGGAACCGTTCTGTATCCACCTTCACCACGACTGCGCGTCCGGCGAGGTCCCGCGCCGTTTGCGCCACGTGAGGCGCCGCCATTCGGCAAGGCCCACACCATGAGGCCCAGAAGTCCGTGAGAACCGGGACCTTGCTCTCGCGAATGATCTCGTGGAACTCCCCTTCGTTGACTTCCATGGGCTCGGCAACCGCGGGTAACTCCGCCTTACATGCACCACATTTCCCGACATCGGCAAGGTGCCTTGCTGGAATACGATTGGGCCTCCCACAGGCAGGGCAATTTCGAATCAGCGGCATGGATCTATTCTAGGCCAGCCTTTGCGCCTAGGGCTTCCGGTAGAACAACCGGCGCAATTGGTTTACGCTACGCTACGGCAGGGCAGGCGTTCACTGCCTCCATCCGACCCTGGCGGCGATATGGTGCGATCCGGCATCCCCGGGAAAGAGACTAGACCACGGGACAAGGCGGGCGTGGTTTTCTCTATTCTCATACCTCTGCTCGCGGCAATTCTTCTCTTCGTCGTGATCCAGGCGAAACTTCGTGGCGAGCAATTGCCTGACTTCGTGATCTTTGTCGAAGCTCTGGGCTTCGTCGTCGTCATTTTGGCGGGGACCTGGTTCCTAATTCGAGGTGTGCGGGAGCACCGTGAGAGCGAGGAACGTTACCGCCAGATGGCCAGCCACATCGAGGAGATTTTCTGGATGCTCGACGCCGAGTCGAAGCGCGTGCTGGAGGTAAATGAAGCGTACGAGACGATTACCGGACGAACGCGCAGAAGCCTTTTAGACAATCCGACCTCTTGCGAGGAGATTATTCATCCGGAAGACCGTGTCCACGTGCTCGGCAAGCTTGACGAGGCGACCCGCACTGGAAAATTCGACGAACGTTTCCGGATTACGCTTCCCAATGGGGACGTTCGCTGGGTGCGGGTTCACGGGTTTCCGATGCGCAATGCCGCCGGCAAAATCTGGCGACTCGTCGGCACAGCCCAGGACATTACCGAACAGAAACAGGCAGAAGACCAAGTTGTTAAGAACTTAGAGATCGCCGAGTCCGCGCGGGCCGAAGCCGACGCATTGCGCAAGGCAACACTTTCTCTAACGCAAGATCTCCACATGGACTCTGTGATGGAGGCATTGCTGCGCTCTATGGAAGAGTTGGTCCCCTACACTTCGGCCCGCGTGATCGTCCCTGAAGGTGGCCCTCACCTGTTGGCACTGGGGGAGCGAGAAATCCCGGAGCAGCCGAAAGCCTCACCGAGATATCGCCCCGGGCATCCGCTGACCCTCATTGCCGATGAATGCCCATTTTTGAAAAGGGTCCTCGAACAACAAAAGAGCGTCCTTCTTGCTGACACAAGCAAAGAAAAAGACTGGCAAACATTCAACGGCCATGCGCACTTGCGATCGTGGCTTTCGGTGCCCCTCAAGGCATCGGATGAATATCTGGGATTTCTCTCGATCGGCCACACGGATCCAAACCGCTATACACCAGATCACCTCAGACGGGCGGAACTGCTGTCAATTCCTGCGGCGGCGGCGATTCAAAACGCTCGTCTCTATTCAACGGCTGACATGTATGGGTCCGAACTGCAAAAACGCCTGGTCGATCTTCAGGAGGCGGAAACGGCGCTGGCAGAGGTGCAGGAAACCCCCGGGGCATCAAGAGACAAGTTTGAGAAGGTCTTCCGCTCCAGCCCTATTCCGTTCTCGATCACAACCCTGAGAGAGGGACGGTTCATTGATGTGAACTCGGCGTTCGAGCGCCGATACGGCTATTCGCGGGCAGAAGTGCTGGGCCGCACCGTCCACGAACTGCACATGTGGTGCGACCCGGCCGATCGAATGTGGCTGACCGAGCAATTGCGGCAAGGAGTGGCCGTGCGCAATAAGATCACCTGGCT
>DATJVZ010000257.1:0-15456 GCA_035501575.1 Terriglobales bacterium
TGACCGGCATTGACGTACCAGAGCGTACTGAGAGTCTCTTCGTAGCAGCCCACAAAGGCGGGACAGGAGCGGGTTTCGTCGGCTGTCTCGAGAATCGTTCGATTAAGCTGCAGGCAAAGTTCGATCATCGCTTCGGCGAGGTTGATGTCCTGTTTCGCGAACACCTGGGGGCCTACTTGGCGAAAGGTAGTACGCACCGCGGGCGCAATTTTTTGGCTCCCCTTCTTGCCGTCGATACACTCAAGCAGTGCGAACAGAACCCGGTTGGGGCCGATGCGCAGGAAATCGTGGAAATCCCGGTCCTTCCGCCGAGCATAATAGACGGCCGCCAGGCTGGCGTCCCGGAGCTGGGCAACGTCGGACTCGACCAGCTCACCTTGGGGATGAGATTTGCGCCGGTGAAGGTGGAATGAGGCCAGCATGCCTGCGGCGGAAAAGTATCACGGAACGGTGAGGGTGGCAATGGGTGGTGGCCCGGGAGAAGGGAAAAGCGCCCTTTCCGCAGCGGATGACGCTTAGGATTCTCTTCTGACGTCGTTGCCCTAGAATCTTCGGATGATTTTTGGTCGCGGGGTCTACAATCGTGGGCTGACTTCCCGGAGAAGCCTGCCATGATCAATCGGCGCGAATTTCTCTTCTCCTCGAGCCTCGCGGTTCTGGGCTATGCTGGCCTCCGTTTGCCTGGCTCGAGCCGCCCGCTCGGGGTGCAGCTCTACACCGTGCGCGCCCAAGCGGAGAAGGATCTTCCCGGCGTGCTCGCCTCCGTGCGCGAGATCGGCTATCGCGAAGTCGAGACCTACTGGAATGTTTATTCCCATCCCGCTGCCGAATTGAAACGCATGATCGAGGACCATGGCCTCTCGGTTCCCAGCGGACACTTCGACTACCAGGGGCTCGAGCAAAAACTCGATTATGCCCATACCCTGGGTGTCGAATACGTTATCTGTCCCATGCTGCCCGAATCCATGTGGAACTCCCTCGACGGGTTCAAACAGGCGGCGGACCAGTTCAACCGCTGGGGAGACGAGGTCCGACGGAGGGGCATGCGCTTCGGCTTCCATAACCACAACTACGAGTTCCGACGCTTCGGAGATACCACCGGGTTTGACGAGCTGGTTTCCCGCACCGACCCAGCGCTGGTGTGCTTCGAGATGGATTGCTACTGGGTCACGCAGGCCGGTCAGGATCCGCTCCAGATGTTAGAAAAGTTAGGCCCTCGCATCCGGCTCTTGCACCTGAAAGATCGTAAGCCGGGTTTTCCGCCCTCGCAAACGAAAGATGACCAGGCGGAGCACTTCACCCCGGTGGGTACGGGCACCATACCGTGGAAGCAGATTCTCGCGGCCGCCCAAACCCACAGCATCGCGCACATGTTTGTCGAGCAAGACTCAGGAGATCTTCCACCTCTCGAGGAACTTCGTATCAGTTACAAGAATCTTGAACCGCTGCTTTAGCCGAGCAGGGATTCACTGCGCTAAGGAGGTAGTGCCCATGGAAAAGAGCTGGCTCACTCGTCGTCAATTCATCCGCATCGGAACCGGAGCGCTGGCCGCGGGGGTGAAGGCTACTCTGCTCGAACCAAAGCTGCTCGCTGCCTCCGCCCGAGCCGTACCGCCGAGCGACCGAATACGATTCGCTTCCGTCGGAACCGGAGTCCGAGGCTGCGAGTTGCTGGGGGCCTCTCTGCGGGTGCCGGGTGTTGAATGCGTCGCGGTATGCGATCTCTATGACTCGCGTCATCAGGCAGCCCGGGAGGTGCTGAAGCGGGAGGTTCCCGTGACCCGCAATTATCGCGAGATCCTCGATCGCAAGGATGTGGACGCCCTGATTGTGGCGGTTACCGACCATCAGCACCGCCGCGTAGTCGAGGATGCCTGCGCGGCAGGCAAAGACGTCTATTGCGAGAAGCCGATGTCTCATACCGTCGAAGATGGCTTTCGCATGGTGGATGCCGCCCAGAAGAACAAGCGCATGATCCAAATCGGCAGCCAAAGGGTCAGTTCGATCCTTTACGCCAAAGCCAAGGAGATCTACAACTCGGGCAAGCTCGGCGACGTAACCGCGATCGAGGCCTATTGGGACCGCAACGACGCGAGCGGCGCCTGGGTGTATCCGATTCCCCCCAATGCCAGCGAGCAAACCATCGACTGGAGCGCCTTTATCGACGGTGCGCCCAAGCGGCCCTTTGATCCCGTCCGTTTCTTCCGTTGGCGGTGCTTTAGCGATTATGGGGAAGGTCTGGCTGGCGACCTGTTTGTGCATTTGATCTCCGGCATTCACTTCATTACCGGCACCAACACCGTGGCCGAACGTGCCCAATCGAGTGGAGGGCTTTTTCGCTGGAAAGATGGACGGGACTTTCCCGACCTGATCGAGACCTTCTACGACTATCCCAACTTCCGGGTTCTGCTGCGCTGCAATTTGAATAACGAAGGCGGAGAATTCATCGGCTTTTACGGCATTAAGGGAACCATGGTCATTAAGGATTCCACCTTGACCTATAAGCCTCAGGACACTCGGGAGAAACCGGAGGACTATTCCATCCATGGTTGGCCGGAACAGTTGCGCACGGAATATCTGCGCAAATGGAAGGAAGAGCATCCGGTCGCGGCACCGTTAACCTTCAAGGTCGACGAAGACACGGAAGTGTTCACCACTCCGCCGGATTACAGCGATACCGCCGACCACCAAGCCAACTTTTTTGAGGCCGTGCGGACGAGGAAGCCCGCGGTCGAGAATGAGGTGTTCGGCAACCATGCGGCCATCGGCTGCCACCTGGCGAACTACGCCTACTTTAATAAGTCGATCGCCGTCTTGGATGCAGGGGCCAAAAAGATTCGGAGTGTCTCGGCTAGTTAATTCCCGTATTTTTCGAGGACATATTTCCCGACCTCGGTTTCAAGCTGCCCGTAATCGGAATGAACGATGGTGCGAAGCGCAGCTTCGGTCGAGCTGCCCTGTCCCAGTCTTTCGAGGATTCGGCGCAAATCGTCAAGACCCGAGGTTTCGCTGATATATTGCGTAGCCGCCAGAGATTCTTCGTAGGCGAGGCTGGCTTCGGTGGGCGAGAGCGGGGCAAAACTTCCTTCCAGCATATTCAGGGGAATCTCTTGCTGGGCGCGATAGAGCCCGGCCAGATCCCGGCCGTGAGCCACGGCTTTCGGCTCGAAGAGCTGAGCCAGGCCCTCGTTCAACCACTGCGGGCAGCGCCCCGCCGAAATCTGGTTCACAAACGAGTGGGTCAATTCGTGTTTCAGCACCCGAGCCAGCTCCCCAGTGACCGAGTTAAGGCCTTGCGTGGGAATCCGCAGCTTTCCGTCGTTGATGGCGCCACTCCAGGATGGCGCCTGGGTCACGTCAAAGAATGTCTGGGAGGTATAGAGAACCACGGCAATGCTATTGCGGGGTGCAACTCCCAGTTGGCGAACCAAGTCATCGTAGTCGGACTCGAGCGCGGCGAGGATCTGGCTGCGCAAGGCGTCTGAGGTTTGCTCTCCCTCGTAATGCAGGGTGAAGTGGTTGCTTTCCCGTTCCGAATAGCCGGCTTGAACCGTCGCATCGCGCTCGGCCTTGGCCAGCAACTGCGCCACCGTGGCATCGGGCCGGAGTTCTAGAGAATGCTTCCAGGTGCGGATCGCCTCCCGGTCGCGGTCGGCGGCATATTGAACATAACCGAGGACGGTGAGCGTGTCGGGTGAGTCGGGGGCGATGCGAACCGCATGCTCAGCATAAGGCAAGGCTTCGGCGGCATGCCCGGTTTTGACCAGCAGGGCGGCGTAGTAGTTCAGGATGCTGGGATTCTCGCCGTCAAAACGGAGGGCGGTTTCGAGGTAGTTTCGCGCCTTGGGGAAGTTGCCGTGATCAAATTCGTTCTTGCCGGCGAGGAAATAGGCGACCGAGGTGGTTTTGGGGTTTCCTAAAGCTTCCAGTCGAGACAATTCGCCATCATCGGGATGGCCGTCGCGAATGACCCCGGCGAGCCCTGCCGAGTCCGCCATCCCGGGGTCAGCGGGATGGAATGCGGGGAGATCGCGGCTATTCTGGGCGCCGCTTCCGGTTTGGGGCGAGAGGCCTCCGCTTTCAATACGATCGACCAGGGATTTGGGAATGGCGTAAGTGTCGTCGCCGACGTCATATTCGATCTGGGCGCCTTTTTCGCGGACTTGTTCGGCCCAGATGGTGCGTCCGTTCTTCAGGTGAATGACATCCGCGAGGGCGGGCGCGACCAGGGTTAAGACCAGTGCTGGGGATAGAGCGAGGATGACAGGGAGCCGCATTCAGGCGCATTCTAGAAGACAGGGAGTAGTCGAAGTAGGTGACCAAGGTAATTGCCAGGAGCCACCGATCCCGCCGCTCGGCGCGCTGTTGGGTGCTGACGGCGGCGATTGCTTTGGGCGCCGGCCACCCGAATCTTCTCTGCCAGAATCAGCCCGCCGTCCGCGTCCTCGGCGAAACCGCAAAACTCCAAGCTCCTTCGGCGGAGGCGCTCTTTCTCGAGCTCGGCAATGTTGGCCTAAATGCGGCGCGAGTCTACCGCGCCCGTGAGGTTTCTCTCGATCGCGCCGGTTTCCACATTACCCTCGAGGATGGGGTGATTGGCTTCACCGACGATGTCGCTGGGCGCGTCACCGGTGCCCTTTTTGAGGGAGATGGAGAAATTCTCGTGACGCCGCCCAATCAGGTCGAGCGCGCTTCGATGATGTTTCAAACCGGTGCGACCATCCTCGAAGAAAGATTCTCGAGCGCTTATTTTCGCTTTAACGATGATACCTTTCGTGAACTCCAGCCCTCGCTGTCTCCCAGCGAAGACGCCCTGGATTTTGTGACTCGCGAGGAGGAACGGGCGCGCCTTTTGGCCCAGGCCGATGCGCTACGCATCTTTATGACCTTGAGTCGCTTCCTGCCTGTCAGCGTGCCGGCCGCCTCGCCGGCGATTCCAGGGGAGGAACCAAGCGCGGACGACCGTTTCCTGCACGTGTCCATGCAAGGCATGACGAAGGGTCGGTTCGACGTGTACTTCGATTCGAAGATGCCCGAGGAGGTCTGGGCCGCCCAGACGCGAGAGGTCGATGGGGTTCCTTATTACGATGTTTGGACCGCGTTCTCCGCTCAGCCCAAGGCAAAGCCTTCGAGCGACTTTCTGGCCGAGGAGGGGGGCCGGACGAGCCCCCTCGACCTTACCGCCTCGCGCGTTCGGGTTGTGATTACGCCGCCTACCCGGATCGAAGCCGATGCGGTCCTGGATCTTGCAATCCGGCGAGGAGGACAGCGGGCGATTATCTTCGAGCTGGCCCGTACGTTGGTGATCAAGCAAGTGGATGCCGGCGGTGAACGCCTGGAATTCATTCATAACCCTGCCATCGAGGGCAGCGAACTTTCTCGCCGCGGCAACGACTTGGTCGCCGTGGTCTTCCCGCAGCCCACGTCGACGGGGCAGCGAATCAAACTGCACTTCGTCTATGGCGGGGATGTGCTCTCGGAAGCGGGGCCGGGGCTGTTGTATGTGGGAGCGCGCGGGACCTGGTACCCAAACCGCGGCCTCACCATGTCAAATTTCGACCTGGAGTTTCATTACCCGCCGGGTTGGACCCTGGTGGCCACGGGCAAACGGGTAGACATGCCGGCCGGGTCGGGATCGGGAGAGCAAGTGAGTCGCTGGATCTCGGAACGCCCGATTCCACTCGCCGGTTTTAATTTGGGGAAATATCGGCAGGTTGTAACGCGCGCCGGCCAGGTCACGGTCGCTGCATTCGGAACCGCCGGCGTGGAGCGGGGATTTCCGCAACCGGAGAACCAAGTCTTCATTCCACAACCACCGGGGGCGATTGGCGGCGTCATGCCCTCCCTGGCGGTTGCTGCCGAGGAGCCCTCGCCGGCTCGAAACGCGCAGATGGTAGCGGCCACCGCCGCCCGCGCCGTGGAATTCTTTTCTCACCGCTTCGGTCCTTACCCTTACGGAGAGCTGGCGCTCACCCAGATCCCGGGGAACCTGAGTCAGGGATGGCCGGGACTTGTCTTTCTTTCCAGTGTCTCGTTCCTCACTGCCGACGAACAATCGGCACTGCATCTCGACGTCGTGGACAAGGCCTTGATCCAGAGCGTAATCGCCCACGAAACGGCGCACCAGTGGTGGGGCGACCTGGTTAGCTGGCGCAGTTATCGAGATCAGTGGATTTCCGAGGGACTGGCCAACTACGGTGCGCTGATGTTGCTCGAAAGCACGAATGCACGTGAGTTTCACGCCGTCATGGCAAAGTATCGCGACGACTTGCTCGCCAGGAACAAAGACGGTGTCCCGCTGATGGAGGACGGCCCGGTTACACTCGGCGTGCGGCTCTCCGACGCACAGTTTCCGGAAGGCTATCGGGCCATCAGCTATGGGCGTGGAACCTGGCTTTTTCATATGCTCCGTACCCTGATGCGAGATGGCGAGCGGCGCGAGCGGAATCGCGCCGCCGGCGAAGAAGGGAATGAACCATTTCTCCGCGCGTTGCACCGGGCGCGGGAGCGTTACGAAGGGAAAACCATCTCAACCCGGGAGTTGCTCGCGGTGTTTGAAGAAGAGCTGCCACCCTCGCTTTGGTATGAGGGGCACCGATCGCTCGACTGGTTCTATGAAAGCTGGATCAACGGAACCGCCATCCCACGTTTTGAGCTTCATAACGTCAAGTTTGCCGAGCAAGAAGGGACGGTCATCGTACGAGGAGTGATTTCGCAAAAAGATGCGCCCAAGGATCTGGTGACGTCGGTGCCTTTGTATGCTTCGCGAGGCGGCAAGCTGGTATGGCTGGGAAGGGTATTTGCAGATGGCCCGGAGACACCGTTCCTCATCCACGCGCCGGCGGGTACAAGAAAGATCGTGCTGGACCCGGACGAGACGTTGTTGACACGAGTGCGCTAACACCTGTGCCATGCGTGCGCGGCGCGGCGAGAGGTCGATGAGCCGCGTGTTAGCTTAAGAGGTGATGACAGAGGCCTACATTCTCGGAATCGAAAGCTCTTGCGATGAGACCGCAGCCGCGGTGGTGCGCTCGGGTGAGCAGGTCGTTTCGAATGTGGTTTTTTCCCAGATTGCTACCCACCAGCCCTACGGAGGGGTAGTGCCGGAACTGGCTTCACGCGAGCATCTACGAGCCATTGTGCCGGTCGTCCGCAAGGCGCTCGCCGATGCGGGACAGAGCTATCAATCCGTCGACGCTTGGGCCGTAACTCAAGGGCCAGGCCTGGCGGGCGCCCTGCTGGTTGGAATCAGTTACGCCAAAGCCCTCGCCTTTGCGCTCGAGAAACCCCTGATCGCCGTGAATCATCTCGAAGGCCATATTCATGCGGTGCTTCTCGAGGAGCGCCAGAAGGGCAATCTCGAGCTCAACTTTCCCTTGCTCGCGCTGGTGGTCTCGGGCGGACATACCCACCTCTATCTGGCGGCGCAGCGTGGGGAGACCTGGTCTTACACCAATATCGGCCGGACTCGCGACGATGCTGCGGGCGAGGCCTTTGACAAAGTCGCCAAGCTGCTCGCTCTCGGCTATCCTGGCGGTCCCATCATCGAGCGGCTGGCCGCTCACGGCAACCCCCGGGCGGTCGTTTTCCCGCCCGCCCAGATCAAGCATGCGGACCGCAAAGAAAGGAATCGGTCGAAGCCGTCTGAACCGCGATTCGATTTCTCCTACAGCGGCATTAAGACTGCGGTTCTGCGTTATGTCGAGCAGCGCCAACTCGAGAGTTCAATCGCGGCCCGGCGACGAAATCTTGCCTCGATCGAGCGTCCGAAGCTCGAGGATTATTTGGCTAATTGCGATCGCGAGACTCTCGATCTGGTGGCCTCGTTCGAGCGCGCCATGGTGGAAGATCTGGTCGCAAAGACCCTGGCTGCAGCCGCCGAATATGCCGTGGCAGGCCTCTTGGTTACCGGTGGCGTGGCAGCCAATGGAGATTTGCGGGAGCAGTTCAAAAGGGAGGCGGCGAAGGAAGGTTTGCCCGTCTACTTTCCCTCCCGCCTGCTTTCGACCGATAACGCCGCCATGATCGCCGCCGCGGCCTACCCCAAGTTCAAAGCTCGTGACTTTGCTCCGCTCGAGTTTTCCGCGGAAGCTGCCCTGCGGCTCGAGTAAGCGGTCTTGGACACTCCCCAGCGGGATGAAATCCTTTGAAACCGATCCTGGGCGATGCGGAGAGACTAGGTTCGCGTTGGGTTGCCGGCGCCGGCTTTGGCGGCTTTGGACTGCTGCAGGGATTCGAGCGCGCTCGCCAGCTGGCTGTCGATATCAATGTCCTTGAAGATGGTAAAGTCGGCGCGCTTTTCGGTTTGATTGAAGCCGCTGTGTTTGCCGGCGACGATCACAATGGGAATTTGGGCCGTACGGGCGTCGGCCTTGAGAGCCGTGATCAGCTCGCTGCCGCCCATTTTCGGCATCTGCATATCGGTAATGATGAGATCGGGACGGACCCGGCTAAGAGTCTCGAGGGCCTCCTGGCCGTTGGTGGCCGACTCTACGGCGAACCCACGCTCCTCGAGGAAGCGGCATACGGTGTGCCGTATAAGCATCGAGTCGTCAACCACCAAAGCCAATGGCATGCAGTCACACTAGGCGAACGAATCCCAAGCCTTAACTATGCAACATCGGAGAGATCCGGCAAAGTTACCCTGGTCATAGCACATTTCGGGGGGCAAGAGCCGGCGGTCCGCTAAGGTGCCCGGCGCAAACCGGGGTGGGGGCCAGCCAGGAAATGGATTTCAGGTTTCGTTGTTCAGCTTCGTCTCTTCGATCCTCATGTCCTTGAATTCGCTGGCCTCAAAGATCTCGCCGCATTCCAGGCACTCTACGAATTCAAAGTCCTCATCGCGGGAGACAATCTGCACCTGGGGGTGCTTACAGTCTTTCATCTCGTTCTCTTATCGGGGATTTGCACCGCGGAATTAGGGTCATAAACCGGACTGGTCACGCTGGTCACTAACCGGCACCGAGGGGAAAAGGTCGAAATTGGCGGTATTGTAGCTTTGTTGAGAGCGTTGTCAAGTCCCTTTTCGCCGGGGGCCGATAGCCGCATCGGGTGGGCGGGAGGCGGATCGAAGGACCGAGAGCGAAACTGATGTCCTGGGGTAACTGCATCAACGGAAGGCACTTATGAGTCGCCCGGAGAGTGTCGATTGGGGGCCTGCGGGACTTGTAAGAACCCGCAAGGGGCTCCTAAAATTCAGATAAGGCAAGGAACTCAAAGGGATCCGGCGAAGAGAATTTTCTGTATCCCAGAGAAGGTTCAAGGAGAAGGCAATCATGAGCTCGGATGGGAAATCGGGTACCCCCGTTCCAAATATCTCTCAGGCCAGCCAGTCAACCGGCGGAGAAGGGGGACCGCGAACCGGAATCAAGCTGCCAATCTACATGGACAACCATGCGACGACCCCTACCGATGCCCGCGTACTCGAAGAGATGCTGCCTTATTTCGCGGAGAAGTTCGGCAACGCTTCCAGCCGTAACCACGCCTTCGGCTGGGCAGCCGAAGAGGCTGTGGACGTTGCCCGCAAGCGCATCGCCAAGCTGATTGGTGCGACGCCAAAAGAAATCATTTTCACCTCGGGTGCGACCGAAAGCAACAACCTGGCAATCAAGGGCGTTGCCGAGATGTATAGGGAAAGAGGCAACCACATCATCACGGTTGTAACCGAGCATAGGGCCGTCCTCGACTCGGCCAAGCGTTTAGAGAAGTCCGGTTGCCGGGTCACCTATCTGCCGGTCCAGAACGACGGACTCATCAATCTTGAAGACATCAAGCGAGCCATCGATTCTGAAACCATCCTGGTCAGCGTGATGGCGGCCAACAACGAGATCGGTGTGATCCAACCGATCGCGGAAATCGGCCGGCTCTGTCGGGAACGCGGGGTGCTGTTCCACAGCGATGTGGTGCAAGCCGTCGGCAAGATGCCCGTCGATGTAGGCAAGATGAACCTCGATTTGGCCTCGATTTCCGCGCACAAGCTGTATGGTCCGAAAGGCGTGGGTGCACTCTACGTGCGGCCAGCGGTGAAGCTCGGAGCACTGATCGACGGCGGGGGACACGAAAATGGCATGCGCTCGGGGACGCTGAACGTGCCCGGCATTGTCGGCCTGGGAAAAGCCTGCGCGATTGCCGCGGAAGAAATGCCCCAGGAAGCCTGCCGCTTAGCGGGTCTCAGAAACCGCCTGAAGGAGAAGATCACGGGCCGCTTGGACGAAGTTTACGTCAACGGCTCGATGGAGTATCGCTTGCCCGGCAATCTGAACTTGAGTTTTGCTCGCATCGAGGGCGAGGCCCTGCTGGTGGGTCTCCACGACGTCGCGGTATCGAGCGGTTCAGCCTGCACAACGGCAAGGCTCGAGCCTTCGTACGTACTCAAAGCTCTTGGCCTGTCCGATGATCTGCGAATGAGCTCGATCCGTTTTGGACTGGGACGTTTTACCACCGAGGCAGAAGTGGACTACGTCGCCGACCGCGTGGTCGAAACCGTCGAGCGCTTGCGCGAAGTTTCCTCGGCCGCATGAGCGGCTGCCCGAATTGCTGTGACCTATAGGTACGCGCTGACGTTAGTAATCTCGGACGCCCCACTGCCCTTGCGCCTGCGCAACTTTCAGGAAATTATGGGTTTACATAGGAGTAATGGATTCGTTGGCGCGCCCCCGGCTACGTCGGCGCGCTTAGAGAAAGGTAATGCGCTGGAGACTCGATGCTGAAGCCCTCGGAGGTTGTTCGAACCATGTGGTCTCAACTGCGAATAAAGCGGTCGGTAGCGGTTTTTTCTTTGCTGTCGGCCGTGGTGCTTGCCACGGCGCAGCCTGCCGAAGTCACGGCCGGCGGAAAATGGTTGAAATCGGAAACCGAGGACAAGATGACCGCGGCCAAGAAGGTCAAATTTAGTCTGGTGGCCGATAACTCGCTTCCGGGAAGTGATCAAAAACCCCAGGTTCTGATCTTCTGCACCGACGGGAAGTGGTCGCTTGGCGACTTTCGTCCGAACATCAGGACGCGCCCTAACCAACCCGGATTCTGGGGACAGCCGCAAATGCGAGTCGTCGTGCGCGTCGACCAGAGTCACAATCAGCGTTCTTGGAATTGGGTGAATGGCGAGTTTCTCGCCATGGATAAAGACACCACTCGCGAACTCATCGGGGCGCAGATCTTTAAGATCCAATTCCAGACACCGGATGGGCCACAGATCGCGGAATTCTCCCCCGGGGGTCTCGACCAACAGATGGTTCGGACGGCCTGCAACCTAAAGCCAAAAAAGCCGTAACCACATCCCCGGCTTTTTCTAGGACTGGCAAAACCACACCCCGGATCGCTCAACGGGCTGTTTTTTTGAGTTGTCAGAAAAATCGTGGGTAGACTCGGGCTTCCTCGGCGCGGACCTGGTCCAGCGCCTTGTTCATCTGACCTCACCTTCTAGTTGACCGCATCGATCACCCACAGATTCCCGACGAGGCTAGAATACGAAGGTGATGGCCGGAGGTTGGGACTGGAGGAAGATGATGGCATCTTATGAGCACTCCACTTGCCCAGTCCATGGCGAATTCGACCCACTGTCGCCGACTTTCCTCGCCGATCCCTTTGCCGTTCTGGCGTTGCTTCCGCGCCAGACTCCGGTGTTTTACGCGCCATCAATAGGCTACTAGGTTGTTTACACGCTACGCTGACATCAAGGCGATTCTACTCGATCCTGAAACTTACTCCGCCTGGCCCGCCCAACTCCCGCTCGCGCAGTCGTGCCGGCCGCCAGCCCACAAGCGCCTACTCTCCGAGCGTCCCGAGATCTCCCCTCCACTGTGAAATGCGTCGAGCACGTGTCTGGTTCCGCTATTCCTCGACTCTCCCTGCCTATTGGGACACGCTGGGCTGGATTTATTTTCGCATGGGAACCTACGACAAAGCGGAGAGCTATTTGCAAGCAGCCTGGCTGCTTTCGCAAGTCGGACTCACAAGGGATTCATCTGCGGACAGGTTTATCAGCTCCAACATAAGAAGGAGAAGGCCATTCGCATGTATCAGCTCGCCTTGGCGGCTTCTCGAGATCCCGAGGCGATGAAGGAGACCGAGGCTCGGCTCGAGCATTTAGGCGACGCGACCAAAACAGGAAGCTCTCGCCTCAAAAGTGCAACTCAGCAACATGAGAACAGTTCACCTGGAGCGCGTCTCCCCGGAGACGGTGAATGCCGAGTTTTTATTGATTTTCAGTTCCGGGTCGAAAGTCGACGAGGTCAAGTTTGTCACGGGCTCGGAGAAATGGAAGGGGGCTGACAAGGCACTGAGCACTACCGCCTTCCACCTACCGTTTCCCGACGATGGTCCGGCGAAATTATTGCGACGCGGAATCTTGACCTGCTCCGCGATCAGCTGTTGTACCCTTTGTGCCGTACCTTCCGGACTTCGTACGATCGGTGAACTGAGCCACCACCTCGCGCCCTAGCCATCGCTCTCACAACCGGTCTGGCGTCGAAGCGAGCGCTTATTTACTCCACGGGGCTCCATCCAGCCGGATCGAACTCGTTCATGGCGCTGGCGGTTTCCGCCGTGGTTTTCCCCCAATCCTTTTGTAGCAACACTCCGTCCTGATTAATCATAAAGCTCATCACTCCGGAATTGCCGTATTCCGCCGGATAGGCAACAAAGGCGAATCCGCCAACCATCTTGCCATTGACCACATAGCCCTTAGCGCCGCCAGGCGCGTTCTTGCTTTGCCCCTGCAGCATGCGGAAGTAATAACCGTGAAACGGCGTATGGGCATCGGGTTTTGCGCTGTATCCTTCCGCGGTGGCGAAGGCCACCAGCGGCCCGAGTGGACTCTCCGGCTGGCCCTCGTCCGACTTCCAATACAAGCCGTTTTGCTTGCCGGGATCACTGATGAACTTGAGGGCGTACTGCTTGGTGGTGGCACCATCATGAAGCCGTGAAAAGTAATCACCCTCAGCCTGGGCTACCGCTTGGCACACCTCGATGATGGCCAGTTCGTTGCGGCCAATTCGGCGATTGAGAACCTCCTCTCTTCCGGCTGCGGTGTCGAAGAACCACTTTCCGCTGGCGTCTTTTTTCAGCGGGATGGCAAATGGGAAATTGTCAGCTCCGACCACCAGAATTTCCGAGCCATCCTCCAGCCTGCGCCAACGGTGCATCGCCTGATACTTTTCGACAAACGCCGCGACGGCGCTTTTGTCCTCTACGGCATCGCCCGAGGAGACCAATTGCTTCGAATCCGGCCCGAAAATCGCCGCTATGGCGTCTTGATCGCCGGATTTGGCCACTGCCAGTAGCGCGTTGCCCGCATCCTCGGGTGTAGCGAACACTCGCAGAGAAGGCTTCTCGGACTTATTGCAAGCCGCAAGCGAGAGAGTCAGGCTGAGAAGCAACAACCTGACGGTTAGCGAATTTCTCTGGGATTTGATCGACATCGCGTCCTCCGAACTCTAGCTGTTATCCTCGCTGGCAACCCGCTCCGGACGGTGATTTCGTTCTGAGTACATGGCTTACCTTCGCCAGCCGCCGCCGCCACCTCGGCTCCAGGAACCGCGAGCGCTATCCGCTCTCGATTGCCAGCCGCCGCCGCTAAAGGCGGAGGACCCGCTATGTTCCTGCTCTCCATACCCTCGGTTGTAAGAACTTGACCCGCCCGAATAACTTGAGCCGCTTTTGTTGTAAGAACTCCCGCCCGAGTAACTTGAGCCGCTTTTGTTGTAAGAACTTGACGCACCCGAGTAACTGGAGCTGTTGTTGTGCGGGGTTCCTTGGGTTTGCTGCCAACCACTACCGCTGTTCTTATAGACATTGCCGTTCGATGCCGCGTACTTGTTCCCATTTGCCGTTTCGTACGCGGCCGAATTGCCGTAAGCACTGCTCGTAGCCATACCCTTGGCACCGGTCGTACTTTCCATCGTTCCTACAGAGCCTTGCGAGGTAGTCTGATGTTGGGTATAGGCAGTCTGGCCGTTTTTTGATACCTCCGAGCTTCCGTAGTTACCATAGGCGTTGGAATGTTGGCTGGTTTGGGCATACGCTCCAGTTTTCGGGTTGTATGCTTGGGCAGCAGCGTTGCTACCGTAGGCGTTCGACTCCGATGCGCCACGCGCGTACGTGCCAGTCGACGGATTGTAGGCTTGACCTGCACTTGCCGTGCCATAGGGGGTCGACACACTTCCGCCCCTCGCGTAAGTCCCGGTTGACGGGTTATAGCCAGTGCCATAGTGAGCCGAGCCGTAGGGACCATAAGCGCTGGCACTCGACCCGTAGTAGCCGCCGTGCCAGGCATTGTTTCCGTAGTAGGCGTTGTTGTTGTAGACCACGGCCCCGCCATGCCAGTTACAGTTCCAGTAGCTGTAGCCCCATCCGCAACAACTGCTGCTCATAGCAGCTCCCACGGCGATGCCCGCTCCAAACGCGAGCAGGCCTGTTGCTACTAAGGCCCCTGTGCTATAGCCAGGGGTCGCGACCGGTGTGCCATAAACAACCGCAGGGTTGTATTCGGGGACGTATACTACCTGCGGATTGGTGGGTTGAATCACGATGGTTTGCGGCGACTCTTGCACAACCGTGATCTGCGAGCCCGATTTCAGATTGCCGGCAGCTTGGGCTTGCGCGCGCAAAGTCTGGATGGCCGACATAATAGCGCTGCCTTGGGTGTGATACGCCTCTCCTAACGAAGAAGTCCAACTGAGGTTCTTCGCCAGGTTGTCGAGCACCGAGGGGAACTGGGTGAGCGCCTTCACGCTGGGATCCCACGGCTGGCCATTTACGGCCTGCATGAGGGCATCGCCCGTGAGATTCTTGTTTTGTTGGAGCCAGTTGTCGGCGGCAGCAATTTGATCGGGAAACGTGGCCGCTCCCAGAACCTGGGCAACCAGCGCATCTGGGTACAGCGCGATCGGTGCTACGAGCTGTTGCAGTTCGTTCGCCGACAGCGGCGCACCTTGTCCCTGATAGCCACTCGAGTCTGGAGGAGGTGCTTGCTGACCCACCGCTCCCGATTCGATTGTGTTGACTATGAGAAGCAATGAGAGAGCAGTGGATAAGAGTTGTTTGCCGAGGGTCCTGATCATTTTTTTCTCTCCCAACTTGCCCGCAACTGTTCGGTTCGAAAAGTAGACTAACTTTCCGTCCTTAATATCCTTCCGTTCCTCCTGTCGCTGCACGGTTCGTTCCGATACCGCCAGTCAGCCGGCTCACTTCAAAGCCTACGAAAAGGCCTTTTGAAGCGGACCTGTCAAAACTGGCAGCTGCCCAACTCAGGGCTCTGTGAGAAACCTGTCTCGGGAGAAGCCGTCATGGGCAAGGACAAGCGTGACAAGAAGAAAGAGAAAGGCAGGAGCTTGGCCCGTGCGGCCGGCTCGGGATCCAGGGCGGCGGCTCCACAACTGGCGACCTACGCCGACGGCCAGCCTTTCGACCAGGTCACCTACCTGGAGGCAAAGCTGATCCTCAAGCCCGACCGCTTCA
>DATJVZ010000258.1:0-20141 GCA_035501575.1 Terriglobales bacterium
AGGGATCCAAGCTGGAGCGAACTCTCGGTGATGGTCACTGTTTCGCGCGGAAAGACTGCAAAGCAACTCTTCGAGGGTTCTAAGCAGGATCTTGGGGCGCTCGCCTTTGGGGAAGAAGCTGTCGGCAACCACCCCGGGGGGCACGTCGCAGCCCTGATATGCACCGCTCATCGCCACAGCCAATATGTGTGGGAAACGCCGACGGATCACGGAGAGCAACTCATAACCTGACATTTTCGGCATATCGAGGTCGGAAACGACTACGTCGGGCAGCATCTCTCTCAACTGCAAAAGTGCACCAAAGCCATCTTCAGCAGTAGTAACGTCATATCCCGCCGATATCAGTAACGTTGCAACGGCCTCGCGGATAGTCGGGTCGTTATCGACCACGAGGATCTGGCGTCTAGGCTTAGAGGTGGTCCCTCCTACTGGTCGCCTTGACTGTTCTGCGCAAGTTACCTCGTATTGCGGGACCCGGGTTGTTTGTAGTACAGAGCGGATGGTGGCTAACAAGAAGTGGGCCCCATCGGATTTGGCCACGAGAGCATCTACCGACTTCAAAGCATCATCGGGCAATTCTAGGCACTCAGTCAGCATGACAACGGGAAGCTGAGGTCTGACCTGCTTGATTTCATGCGCTACGACCCCGCCGTCCAGAAGGCCCAAGTGGAATTCGAGAACGATGGCGTCCACTGAGTGCAACATCAAGAGCCGCAAGCCATCACGTCCATTGGTTGCGGCTAACACCCGGTACCCATTCTCCTTCAACAGGTTCAGTTGGACCGGATCGCGGTGAATGCACAGAAGTGTGCTGGCGGCAGCCATCCCCTCTGTGTATAAGTGAAACTCACTCCGCAGGTCTGTTCAGAATTGCTCACAAATGGCGACGGCCGCGTGGACCAACAATCGCGGCAGACAGCTTGATGGCCTTTTGTCGGTATCTTTGCATTCCTGAGCAAGCTTCATAGCACAAGCAAATTTGGCGGTTGCGGAAGTCCTCATTTAGGCTGATTTACTTACGTAGCGGTAGGTGCGTTCTGCGAACTCTTGCGCATCGCTCACAAACGATCGCCGGCAAGATCTGGCAGTTTTTCAAAGTCTCGAGAGTTGTTCGAAGTTCAGTATCAAGCTTGGTCAATTAATTACTGGTCAATATTGACCGCGGTGTGTTTTGCCCGTTTGGCGGGCGGCCCGTTTGTCCCTGCCTGCTGCAGGTGCGCTAACCTAATTTCGCGTAGAATTTCATCGAAGCATGCCGCATGGCCGTGGGCATAAACAGTCGGTTGCAGGAGACCTGAGGCCGTGTGGAAATCTTACGGACGAAGGGCAGAAAGAGACGTAGGCCGATATGCAGCATGGCTATCACTTCCTAACCCGAACTGCAGGAAAGAGTTTAGGGTGATGGACGAGGCCTTGAACCCACCTGACGTGGATGAGCAGCATATAGACGTGAAGCGCCCTCACTCTCAAACGTCATACCAGATTACCTGGCCAAGGGGACACAAATACCTCGTGATTCCAAAGTAGCCACCCCCATGACGGCGGTCGGTTCACCGAGAAAATGCTTAATCTCCAGATTATCGCGGTCGCAGCTTCGGTGGCGCGAACCGTCAGACACTGGATTTACCAACTGGGTGGCCTGGGCTTTATTCCCCTCGGCATCCTTGACAACTCTGTCCTTCCGCTCCCCGGGAGCATGGACGTTCTAACGGTTTTCTTGTCCGCACGTAAGGAACAGTTGTGGCTTTACTACGCCCTGATGGCAACCGTCGGTTCGCTCATCGGAGGTTTCCTGACGTACAGGCTTGGTCGCAAAGGAGGAAAGGAAACCCTCGCACGAAGGTTTCCGGCCAAGACATTGAAAAAGGTATACAAGACTTTTGAGCGATGGGGCTTGGGCGCAGTCGCAATCCCTGCCTTACTGCCCCCACCTGTGCCCATGGTTCCATTTCTGTTTGGCGCGGGAACCATGCAATATCCGGTGAGAAAATTCCTGTTCGCGCTCGCCCTCGGGCGGATTATCCGGTACACACTTCTAGCCTTCCTGGCGGCCCGTTATGGACGGCAGATCCTTGCCTTTATCTCGCAGCAGGCACATTCAGGCCTATTCATCGTTGTCGGTGTGGTTGCCACGGCGGCTACCGTACTGTTCGTCATCTTTGCAGGTAAACGACAAGCGCGGCCTCTGGACTAGTCTCGCGGAAGTCCTCGCTTTTAGTTTGCAACGGGCTGAAACTAAGTTTGCCAATTCCGAACTAGATAAGGGCATGAGCGGAATTAATCGTGCAGAACTACGTTGAGCAGCGAGCTGTGGACCTGCAGACCGCCGTTGTAATCGATGAAACCGAATTTCCTGAACCGGTTCATGAAAAAGCTCACTCGCGAACGAGTGGTACCAACCATCTCGGCCAGACTGGCTGATGTTGGGGACGACGGACTCCGGCACACCCTCCTTGCCAAAACGACCAGGATACTCGCGAGCTGGTTTCTTGGGCGAAACCGAGATCGCTTCCCGCTGGCTCTCGGCTTCTACTTCCAGGTTGCTGGCTCCAGGCTCTAGCTCCAACAACTCCAGCTGCGCATCCAAAACTTTTCGCTGCCCGGGCCGTATTTCGCGTTCGATCAGTTCCAGCTCGGAGGAAGTTAAAACACTCGAAGAGCTCGACGACGGTGTCCACGCTTGCGAACAAGAATTGGAATGCGCAGTGCCACTCACGATGCGTTATCAGTAGCAGAGTGCGCCTGTGGCTTACAAGAGTTTTATGCCGCCGGATGCGCCTCGCAAAGTACCTGACGATACCAACGTCGCCGACGCGTCTGCTCCAGATCAATTCCTCCCAATAATTGAAGAAAGTTCTTCCTGGCTTAACACCACTCGCCCTTGGGCGTCGTCCGGATTGTGGCCAGGCGAAGCACCCCTTTTCCAGGCGTTCCGCGCAAACCCATAAGCTACGATAATTGAATTAAGGTGATGCACAATACGCGATTATATCGTATCTTTTGCATATGTGGATTCCGCGTGCTGTTCTGTCGCAACGAGATGCTAAAGCTGATGAAAGATTGCGTTCGCCGGAGCAGCGTGCAGATGTGAAAATCTGCGGAGAGCTACTAATCAAGCGCGACCTGAAACAGCGAGCGCGAAAACGCAAGCTGGTGATTGGTCACGAAATGAAGGAAGTACTCGAACGACTTCTGAAAGACTCGCAGTGCAACTATGTCTTCACGAGCCCGCAAGATCCGACAAAGCCTCTCGGGCCTTGGGTGCTGGAGGAACAGATAGGCCAGATACGGAAAAAGATCGAGACTCATCCCGATGCCGGCCTGCACGCTCTGCGTCATACCTTTCTGACCGAGGCCGGAGAATACTCGGATCCGTTTACGTTACAATATGTCGCCGGACACGATAACATATAAGACCACCACGCGCTACGTACACCCGCGGGAGGCTGCGGTCCACAAGCTGTTTGCGCGGCTGGCGGAGTTGCAGCACCCGGAGGAGCGCATCGCGTGCCAGAAGTCGGTGCAAAATCCGGTGCAGCGGGTAATGCCTTCACAGGACGAATTTGCTAAACTATTGATTACGGGTGATTTACGAAGTGCGGAAGTGGTGGAATTGGCAGACACACCATCTTGAGGGGGTGGCGCCGTAAGGCATGGGGGTTCAAGTCCCCCCTTCCGCACCACTCAACGCTTCCAGATTTCATCAACCGGGGCGCGGAAGGACCAACGGATTTGAGAAGCCTATGATTTTTTATTATTTAATTACGTCGGTTCATATCATTGTTTGTCTGTTTCTCATCATTGTGGTGCTGCTGCAAAGCGGGCAGAGCGGCGACATCGCTGCAGCTTTCGGAGGAATGGGGAGTCAGACCGCCTTCGGTCCGCGCGGCGCGGCCACGGCGCTGTCGAGAGCCACAACCTGGTCCGCGGTTATCTTCATGGTGACTTCGATTACTCTTTCCGTGATGGCTTCACGCCACGCCGGACCAAAATCGGTGCTTCAAGGACTGAGCCCTTCCCAGACCCATTCGCAACCGGCAAAGCCAGCTGCGCCGCCTACGGCACCAGCGCAAAAATGATCGCGAGTGGTCCGCTTTTTTCCAGGGTTGAGAAATTAAGGACAACCGGGCCTCTATGATCCACGAAATTCTTCCCGTCGGCCCCTTGCAGTGCAACTGCTCGATCCTGGGAGACGAGACGACACGGGAAGCCATGGTGATCGACCCGGGAGATGACATCCAGGAAGTTCTCGCGCTGATTTCCAAACACAATCTCAAGGTAAAGCACATCGTCATCACTCACGCGCACATTGATCACGTGGGTGGAGCGATGAAGCTGCGTGCCGCGACGGGAGCACCGATCTTACTGAATCGGAACGACTATGCACTCCTCAAGATGCTCGATGTCCAAGCCGCGTGGGTAGGCATGGAAGCTCCCGGCGCGGTCGAAATTGACCAGAGTGTAGGCGAAGCCGACGAGGTAAAAGCCGGCTCGCTCCAGGGTCGAGTAATTCAGACTCCCGGTCACACCGAAGGCAGCATCTGCCTGTATTTCCCCCTGGAGAATAAACTGATCGCGGGGGACACCCTGTTTGCCGGAAGTATCGGGCGCACCGATTTGCCCGGGGGTTCCTTCGATAAGATCATCCGCTCCCTGCATGAAAAGGTGCTGGCCTTGCCGGATGAGACCGTGGTTGTACCCGGACACGGGCCGCTGACCACGATCGGAACCGAGAGGGAGAGCAATCCTTTCTTGAAATAGGAATCGGATATCCGCCACTCAGCTGCGGCGATTGGACTGGTAGGTCTCGATCAAGTCCCGGATACGCTGCGCGTCAGCTTTACGATGCCCCCGACTGGTGATAGGGTCGGTGCCGCCGGTTGACTCAATCAGAATGTCCGACCAAAAGATTCCCGTGGAAATGTGTACGGAGGCAACCTGCGTAATCCCGACACTTTCCTCGTTGCTGCCAAACAGCCGCGGCTTGATTCGCGTCACTCTTTGCGGATTTACTAGGATGCGAGTGGGGAACAACCGGTTCCCTTTGGTCCAGCGGCTGGCGATGAAGACTTGTTCGTCTGCCATGGGCGACTCGCTTCACACTCGAGGTTGCGGGCTGTACCAGGCGTTAAGCCGGGTAGCAGCAGAAAGGTTCAGGTTCTGCTGCGACTCACACCCAGTCTAAAGCCCCCTTTGCCCAGATCCAGATGTAGCCCACGATCAGGATAGCCAAGAAAATGAGCATTTCGACGAGTCCGAAAACACCCAGCGCCTTAAACTTCACCGCCCAGGGAAAGAGAAAAATAGTCTCGACATCGAAGACGACAAAGAGAATAGCCACGATGTAAAAGCGAACGGTGTAGCGGCCACGGGAACCGCCGACAGGATCGATGCCACATTCGTAGGGCATAAGTTTGGTGCGGTGCGGATTTTCCGGCCGGACCAGTTTGGCGGCAATAAGAGTAATCGGGATCAGAACCCCGACCACGGCGATGAAAAGAAAGATCGGAATATAGTTCTGGGGCATGGTTCCCTCAAGCGCGCCGCGCGCTCGGAAATGAGAGGCGCATGGCCAGTCTATAGTACCGCTGTGCTGGACGGCCCTTCAAGGCGAAGTTGCCCATAGTGCACGAAGCCGTGCGGTTTATAATCGCAGTTCCCAGGCAAAGGAAGCCCTTGGCACTCGACGAAAAAATCTATGGACTGCGCCGCGATAAGCTCAGGCAGATTGAAGCTCTCGGGCAGAGGTCTTATCCGACGCACTACGAGTTTACCCATACCATCCCTGAAATCCTGAGAGAGTATTGCGACAAATCGACCGACGAACTGGAACGATCGAGGGTCGAGGTACGAGTTGCGGGACGGATCATGGCGATCCGGCTGATGGGAAAGGCCGGCTTCGCGCATCTGCAGCAGGGGGGACAAAGACTGCAGATTTACGTCAAGAAAGACGCGGTAGGCGAAAAAGGATTTGAGCTCTACAAGTTACTAGACTTGGGAGACCACGTCGGAGTGCGCGGATATCTGTTTCGAACCCGCACCGGCGAGCTTACCGTGCACGTCGAAGATATTACCTTCCTGGCGAAAGATCTGCTGCCTTTGCCGGAGAAGTGGCATGGATTGACCGACGTTGAACTGCGCTACCGGCAACGCTATGTGGATCTGGTCATGAACCCTGCGGTGCGTGAGGTCTTTCTCAAGCGCAGCCGGCTCCTGCAGTCGATGCGTCAGTTTCTCGACGCCCGGGGGTTCCTGGAAGTCGAGACCCCCATGATGCAGCCGATCGCCGGTGGCGCCGTGGCGCGACCATTTGTCACCCATCACAACACACTCGACATGGATCTTTACTTGCGGATCGCGCCGGAGCTTTACTTGAAACGCCTTCTGGTAGGCGGATTCGATCGGGTCTACGAGATCAACCGCAACTTCCGCAACGAAGGGCTGGGATGGCGCTGGAACCCCGAGTTCACCATGCTCGAGTTCTACCAAGCCTACACCGACTATCGCGGAGTGATGGACCTCACCCAACAATTGATCATTCAAACCGCCCAGGACGTGCTGGGCGGCCTGAAGGGGAAATGGGGAGAGCACGAGATTGATTGGGCAAGCGCGAATTGGCGGCGCATGACCATGAGGGAAGCGATCCTCGGTTACTGGCCGGAGCGAGCCGGGGCCAAGCCGTCGATGTCGGATTTCGCTGGGCACGACTCGGTTAAGACGCTGGTCGAACGCTTTAACTCGGGACATGCGCATATGGCATACGATCCCAATGAGCCCACGGGGAAGACCATTGCCAACCTGTTTGATGCCGCAGCCGAGGAACACATGGTTCAGCCAACCATCATTTACGAGTTCCCTGCCGCAGTTTCCCCTTTGTCCAAGCAAAAACCGGATGAGCCCGACTGGACCGAGCGCTGGGAAGTCTTCGCGGGCCAAATGGAGATTGCCAACGGCTTCAGCGAACTCAATGATCCCGACGAACAGCTGCGGCGCTTTGAGCAGCAATTCCGAGAACGCGAGCGTGGAGACGAAGAAGCTCACCAAATGGATCAGGACTACATCCGAGCGCTTTCCTACGGAATGCCACCGGCCGGCGGCGTGGGCATCGGTGTGGACCGGCTGGCGATGTTACTCACCGATTCCCACACCATTCGGGACGTGATTCTGTTCCCCCTGCTCAGGCCAGAGAAGGGCTTATCCCCGGAAGAGATACCCTAGGCGAACGGGAAGCGTGCTGACGCGCGGCTACGCATAAGCCAGTTCCTTGGCTCTCTGTACGGCTTTGACCACGGCCTTGATTAAGGTCACGCGCAGCTTGCCTTCCTCGAGCTCGAGGATGCCATCGATGGTGCATCCGGCGGGCGTAGTCACCGCGTCCTTGAGCAGAGCTGGATGATCACCGGTCTCGAGCACCACCGTGGCCGCTCCCAAGGTTGTTTGGGCGGCCAGCAGGGTGGCGATGTCGCGTGGTAATCCGACCTTCACCCCCGCCTCGGCTAGTGACTCCAGAATGATGTAGATGTAGGCCGGCCCGCTGGCCGAAAGGCCGGTAACCGCGTCCATATGTTTTTCGTCAACCACCACCGTTCTTCCCACCACTCCAAAGATTGAGCTGGCGATGTCCAGGTGGCATGCCTCGGCAAACTGTCCCTTGCATAGTCCGGTCATGCCGCAGCCCAGCGAACAGGGCGTGTTAGGCATTGCTCGGACAACCGGAATCTTGATTCCGAGTGAACGCTCGAATTGCTGGGTAGGCACGGAGGCGGCGACCGAGATGATCAATTGTTGGGGAGAAACCGCCGGACGAATCTGTTGCATCACGCCTTCGACGGCCTGCGGCTTCACGCAAACCAGGATGATCTCGGCATCACGCACGGCCTCGGCATTGTCAGTTCCAACCGGGATTCCGAATTTCTTGTCCAGGCTGCGCGCCCGATCTTCATGTTGCACCGTCGCAGTCGTAAGCTGACGGGACAACAACCCTTTCTCCAAGAGCGCATTCAGAAGAATCCCGCCCATCTTGCCTGCACCCAGGACCGCCACCCGTTTCCCCAAAGAATCCATCCCTGACCTCCCCCTAAGCTGTCGATTTCAGAAAGCGCCCACCCAAAAAAGGCGTGGGTAGCTGAATGCCGAGGATATCATTAACGCCACTCCCGTCCGGACAATCACGGTATTGTGAACGATCGAATTCCCGGACCGGCTCAAACCGGAAGGGTATCGAAGAACATGGCCGGTCAGTGCGGATTGGGACGGTAGACCCAGGCAGTGGGAAGCGAGACAGGCTCGAATTTCTTCGACACCCGATCGTCATTGGCGTGGGCGACAATCTTCGCTACCAGGCTGTGTTCGGGGGACAGCGAGCAAACCGGATCCGTTGCCCGGGCATCTCCGGTCAACAACCACGCCTGGCAGCGGCATCCACCGAAATCTTCGCTGCGGCGGTCACAGCTGCGACAGGGCTGCGGCATCCAGGCTTCGCCGCGAAATGCTTGGAAGGCGGGCGATTGTTGCCAGATCCATTCGAGCGAATGCTCGCGAACATTGTCGAAGGTCAGGCCCGGAATCACTGCCGCCGCATGGCAGGGCAATGCCTGACCCGCGGGATCGATCAGCATCAGGCGGCGACCCCAGCCCCCCATGCAGGCCTTCGGATAGCGCCCATAGTAGTCTGGGGCAACGTAATCGATGCGCATGCGGCCGGCGAGCCGCTCCTGGGCAGCCCTGACCGTCGCTTGCGACTGCTCAATCTGCTGCCGAGTCGGCATGAGCGCATCCCGATTCCGCAAGGCCCATCCGTAGTATTGGACGTTGGCAATCTCCAGGCGGTCGGGAGCAAGTTCTTCGGCCATGGCAAGAATCGCCGACAGCTGGTCAAGGTTCTGCCGGTGCACAACCATGTTCATGGTGAAGGCCAGTTTGAACTGCCGAATGAGCCGAGAAAGAGCGAGCTTGTGGCGGTGACTACGCGCTCCCGCGATTTCGTCCGCCAACTCTTCTCGTACCCCCTGAAAGCTGAGCTGAACGTGCTCTAGACCAGCCTCGGTCAAGGCGGTCAGGCGCTTCTCGGAAAGCCCGATACCGGAGGTGATCAAATTGACATAGAGGCCGGCGCTGCGCGCTCCCGCCGTGAGCTCGACGAGGTCGCTGCGCGCCAAGGGCTCACCGCCCGTTAAGTGCACGTGCAGGGAACCGGCCCGGCCGGCTTGCTCGAAAACGCGTGTCCATTGCGCCGTCGAGAGCTCGGAGGCAGCACTCTGCATCGCCAGCGGATTCGAACAGTAGACACAATGCAGCGGGCATCGGTGTGTGAGCTCGGCGATCAGGGCTAATGGGGCGGATACCATGTGTGTTGATCCCATTGGAGGAGTGCAGGCTCGAGCCCCAGCACTCTGGTATTTAGAAATCTATGATCCGCTTTTGCTGCAATTGCCCGAGAAAATTTCGGACGTCCTCCTCGATACGGGCAGGATCTCCAGCGCTGTATTTCTGCTGTAGTTCTTCGATGATCTGCTCGACGGTTCGCTGGCCATCACAGCGTTCGAGAATCTCGCGTCCGGTACCTTCGAAGCGAATTGCCCCTTCCGGAAACAGCAACACTCGCTCTGCTCCATTGGCTTCCGCCCAGCGGCATCCGGCGGAAAGACGAGGACGGCTTGTGGTCTCGGGTGTCATCTCAAGCCTTGTCCGGCCGAAACGCTCCTGGCGGCGGCCAAGCCGGCTGGACATAGGCGAAATAAAGAGCGTCCAGCTGGGCCCATAAAATGTCGCACTTCCTCTCGAGAGCCGCCATGGCGGATTCTTGGTCGCCGCGCGTGCGGGCATGTTCGGCAACCCAGTCGAAGGCAAACTTGGCGTCCTGCGGGGCTTCGCTCAAGCGCGCCGTGAAATAATCCAAACCTCCCGCCAACCAAGGATAATGTTTCTTCAGTGCTCCCACCCGCAAGGAAATCAGGTCGCGGGAAAACAGTTCCGTCAGCGAAGAGGCCACGGCTTCGAGAAATGTACGGTTCCGCACCAGGTCGAGATACGCGTCTACCGCATATCGGGTCGCCGGCAGAACCCCTTGGCCGCTGCGTACCACCTCGCGCGATAGGCCGGCAGCTTCGCTCAGCCTTAGCCAACGCTCAATACCGCCCTCGCTCTTCCCTTCTCCATCATGATCGACAATCCTTTTGCGCCAGGCCACCCGAAAATCGCGGTCTTCGCTGCGCGACAGGATGATTGCGTCCTTGATCGGGATCCGGCTCTGATAGTAAAAGCGGTTGAGGGCCCACGCTTGTAGCTGCCCCCGGTCCAGGCGCCCCTCATGCATCATCTGATGAAACGGGTGGCGGTGATGGTAGCGCTCTTGTCCTATCTGTTCGAGGCGCGCGCTTAGCTCTCTCCGCGTAAGCGGCGGAAACTCCCGATCTGCAGTCAACTGTCCCAAAGCCATACATTTCCATCGATCTCAAGCCAATTCTATCGAACTAGCAAGTCACCGACTGACAGATCTTTTTAGCGGGAAACCAGAATTAGTTGGATGGAAGGCGGAAGAAACAGGAGTAGGTCGGATGACCGATTGGCTGCATGCTTGCCAATCTCTTCAGTCATAGGGGCAAACGTCGCCTACACCACGCTCTGGTTGGCCTAAAGATCCGACTCGTTTCACACCCAGTCCCACCTGCCCACATTCCCGGATCTCTTGAATGCGAGAGGTAACGATTGGATTCTGATAATCCGGGTGGCAAAACTCCAGATGCATCCCGCGTCCGATAAAGCGTTGCTTCAACATCGCCCCGCCCCAGGTCGAACCGGCAATCGCGACTTCGACCGGCTGGGGACAAAATTCCGGATGACCGGACAGTAGAGCCGCGCTTCCCCCCAGAAGAACCGCAGTGTAGCGGTGGTGTTGGGTATCAATCTCAAGAACAGTGGACGGCGGCAAAGTGCTCAGTAGCACTCCACCTTCGATTTCCGACTGAACGATGTTGTGGTTCACTTCATCGCTCAGGTTGGGATGAGGCGCGAACATCACTTTAGGCAGGGAGTTTATCACGTCTTTGGCCCGAGAAGCACGTCACTCAAGGTCAAGACCGAGGAGCGCCGCTAACAACCAACCCGAGTCTTAGGCGCTGAATGCCTTCCAAGCCCTTCATTCGCCTTGGGCTTACTGGTTGGATCACGAAGACGGCCGGAACAAGCATTCGAAGACGACAGCAGGTTTGAACCTGAGGTTTCTCGGATAGTGAGGATTTTCCCGAGCCTTGGCCTGTGCAAGGGCAGAAGGCAAGGCGCTACCGACCCAGCTTCCGCTGCCGGAGACTACGGTAGCGCCGCAGGGCTTAACCTATTCAAAATCTATGCGATGTCGCCCTGTTCTTCTAGTGCATAGCAAGATACGTTTTTCGCCCGCACGATTTACGGCCCCAACCCTAGGAGCGCGGGAAGCACCACTTCAACTTCTGCTCGATGACTCACTAACTTGCGTCCTTGGAGCGAACCAGCTTGCGCGCGGCGTTTGCCTCCTTACGCTTTTGCGGATTGACTTCGGGGTAAGCCAATTGAAGGTTCTCTAGGGTATCGACAATCGCCGCTGCTCCGACGACCCGGGTAAACCATTTGTTGTCGGACGGCACAATATACCAAGGCGCCTTTTCCGTGGCGGTGTGGGCAATCATGTCCTCATCGGCCGCCATGGAAGCGTCCCAACTGGCGCGCTCGTTGATGTCGGCCGCGGAGAATTTCCAATTTTTCTCGGGTTCGTCCAAGCGGGCCAGGAACCGCCGCTTCTGCTCCTTCTTCGAGAGGTTGAGAAGAAATTTGCGAATCACAATTCCATCGCGCGCGAGATAGCGCTCGAAGGTCCTGATATCCTCGAATCTTTCCTTCGGATGTCCTTGGCACTAGGGAGGGCGGAATTCTCTCTTGCTTCAAAACCTCGGGGTGCACGCGGACAACCAATACCTCCTCGTAATACGAACGGTTGAAGATGCCGATCCGGCCGCGTTCGGGCAGGCGCGTCGTGGTTCGCCACAAGAAATCATGGTCTAGCTCCTCTGCCGATGGAACTTTGAACGAGCACACCTGGCAGCCTTGGGGGTTCACACCCGACATGACATGCTTGATAACTCCGTCTTTGCCCGCGGCATCCATCGCTTGAAAGATCAGCAGCACCCCCCAGCGGTCCTGTCGTAGAGCTTATCTTGGAGTTCCGCCATAGACGCCATACCCTGCTCGAGAAGCTCTTTTGCCTCTGCCTTGGAGCGGAGATGCCCGGTATCGGCTGGATCAAGATCCGTGATACGAAACTTCTCCCCATCGTCTACGCGATAGGGCGCAACGAGCTTGCTCCGACCCAGCTCATATACTTGCCTCCTGCGATCGGGAAAATCCGTGGAACCAAAAGGAATTTCCGCAAAGCCGCCAGGGACTTATCGAGGTCGTGGCGGCAACCACGGATTCTCTACCATGGCGGAGTCTGTCATAATCTTCGAGACACGGCCAACATTTTCGCGGGGAGACCCAACATGCTTCTTTCGAGACGAAGATTCTTTCGCATGGCTGGAGCGGCGAGCGCCCTCACGACGCTGCCGCTCAGGGCTGAGGTTTTGGGATCTTTGGGGACAATGCCGGCGGCGACGGTTGATTTTCCCGTTCGTCTGGACAGCAACGAGAATCCGTATGGCCCCTCGCCGAAGGTTCTCGCCGCAATGCGCAGCGCAGTGAGCACAGCCAACCGCTACCCCCGTCACGAATATGCCGGGTTGGTGGAACACATTGCCGCATCCCACAAAGTGCAACCCGAACAAGTACTGCTGGGTTGCGGATCGAGTGAGATCTTACGAGTCGCGTCCGTCGCCTTGCTCGGGCCAGGCAAAAAGTTCGTGCAGGCAGCGCCCACGTTCGAAACCGCAGAGCACTACGCCAAACTCGCCGGAGCAGAAGTGGTCTTTGTGCCCCTCGATCCGGCGTTTGCCCACGATATCGGGAACATGCTGGCCCGTATCGACGGGGCAACACCGCTTGTCTATGTGTGCAACCCCAATAATCCGACGGGAAGCATCACGCCGCGCGAAGCGCTTGAAACCTTCCTCGCCAAGGTACCAGCTACCACCACAGTCTTGATCGATGAGGCGTATCACCATTTCGCCACTCAAACGCCGGGCTACACGTCGTTTCTGGATCATCCGATCGGTCATGATCGCCTGATTGTCTCGCGCACCTTTTCCAAGGTGTATGGGCTCGCCGGAATGCGCCTGGGATACGCGATCGCAAAACCGAGCTTGATTTCCCAGCTTCGCCCCTACATAACTCCCGTCAACGTCAACGCGGCGGTTCTTGGTGCTGCCCTGGTCGCTCTCGAAGACGCGGAGGGCGCCCAGGATTATGTTGCGAAGAATGCATCGAATCGCGGCATGTTCTTCAGCGAGGCAGGTGCCAGAGGGCTGAAACCGATCAACTCATGCACGAACTTTGTGATGATGGACGTCCGCCGTCCTACCAAACAGGTGATTCAGCATTTTCAGCAGAACCGTGTGTGGATCGGACGCGAGTTTCCGCCCCTCGAAACATACATTCGCGTATCGCTTGGCAAACCGGAAGAGATGAAAGAGTTTTGGCGAGTTTACGACACGCAAGGAGAATTTGGTTGCAATCGAGGTGGAGCCGGCCCATGTGTTTCCGGGGATCAGTCTGGCGGAGTGAGCTTCGGTTTGTCTGCCTAGCCAACGGGAATGCGTATTCGCTTCAAAGCGGATGGTGCGGACCCTAGGCCATGACTGGCTTCTCGGCAGCGGTAGCTTTGTTTTTCCTCTCCTCGAGATACCTGGGCAGGGCATCTTTCCAGGATGGAATCGACATCCCCAACGAGTTAAATTTTGCTTTACTCAGAACAGAATACGCTGGACGTTTCACCGGGCTGTAGAACTCGCTGGTCTTGACCGGCGAAAGATTCGCGCGAATGCCCGCATACTCTAAGATGGCTTGCGAGAACTCGAACCACGAGCACTGCCCTTCGGAGCTGAGGTGATAAAGGCCGAAACGGTTAGTTACCACCAACCGGCCTACCGCCTGCGCTAAATCGGCCGTATAGGTGGGGGTCAGAACCTGATCATCTACCACCCGGATCGGTTCTCCCGCCATCGCTTTTTTCAGAATATTTTCTACGAAATTGCCTCCCTTGCCGCTGCTGCCCGCCCTTCCGTACAGCCCACAGGTTCGGATCACGAAATAGCGCTCACAATTGAAGGCAATCAAATGTTCGCCGACCAGTTTCGACGCCCCGTAGACATTCACGGGCGCTGGGAGGTCCTCCACCTCGTACGGAGTGTGGCGCGAATACCCGCCGAAGACGTAATCGGTACTGAAGTGCACCAGAACCGCCGTGGCCTGCTTGCAGGCCAGAGCTAAGTTCATCACGGCCGAGGCGTTCACCTGAAAAGCCAGATCAGGCTTCCTCTCGCATTCTTCCACCTTGTGGAAGGCGGCCGTGTTAAGCACGATCTCGGGTTTGGCTTCAGCCATCACATCCGCGATCTGCTGCCCATTGCATATGTCCACCTCGGCGTGAGTAAGCTGCACCAGGTGGTGCCCGCCAGCTCGAAACACCCGCAGCAGATCGGTCCCCAGCTGTCCATTCGCCCCGATAAGCAGAATTCTCACCGCGCGACCTCGGCCAGACTGCGAAGATGGTTGTTCTCGGACAGTATCCTCGTCCGAATCTCGGAGTATTGCAGATGATTCCAACCTCGGAACGTATCCATTCCTTTCTGCGGGTGTCTACCGGGAAGTTTCATGATCGGTGAACCAAACCGAGCCCAAGCAAGCTTGCAGGAACCCTGCGCATACGCCTTTTCAGCAACATAGCCAGATACCAGGACCTGCTGCCCGGGCGAACTGGGGCGAGTCTTGGCCCAAAGACTGAACCGGGATTAGATCCCCCCGCCAGCAACAGCTTCCTGTGACTTTACTTTTCGACCAGCGTCCGACTCTCGGAATACCTGAAATTTTCCGACTCGGGCGAGGATAACCACTGCTGTAAAGTCCGGGCCTGGCGATCTTTCTCCGACAACTCGACGTCGCTGATAGGCCAGTTGATGCCGATCTCGGGATCGTTCCAGCAAATGCCGGATTCACCCCGGCTGTTGTATACCCCGGTGCATTTGTATTGAATTTCGGCAAAGTCGGACAAGGTGCAGAATCCCCGGGCAAAGCCCGGCGGCGCCCAAATCTGCTTGCGGTCCTCGGCAGATACCTCTGTGCCAAACCACTTTCCCAAGGTCGGAGAACCCTTGCGGATGTCCACGGCGACTAGAAAAGCTGCGCCGCGGGTAACGCGCATCAGCTTTCCCATGGGCGGATCCCATTGAAAATGCAGTCCACGGAGAACCCCCCGCCCAGAACCCGAGTGATTGTCCTGGACAAACTTGGTAGGCAAACCCAAGGCTTCAAACTGGTCGGCTCGGAAGGTCTCGGTGAAGAATCCGCGGTTGTCCCGGAACACCTCGGTAACAACCACTGCAACATCACCCAAATGCCGCGATTCAATCCGCATTACCATGGTTCTATTATGCCACCCGGGGGCAGACGATTATAATGCTTGCATCATCGGTCTGCTCGAACGCACTGCTCGAGTGGCCCGCATGTCCCCCCCCAAGAAAAGTAGGCAACTCGGATCAAAACCGGTTCATCTCAAACAAACAGCTGCGAAACTGCCGAGGCAATGCCGGTGACAGTAACGACCATGAGAGCCGACTACCAACTGAAATTCTTAGCCGCAACAACACACGTGGCATCGGTGGCGGCGATGATTTTGAAACCTAAAGGGGCATCAGATGCGGCGTGTTTTTGCCCTGCTCGGTAAAACGCAGCTCAGGTTAGTTCACGACTCCTGCGAAGAAACCCGTTAAGAATCGCTCACGATTCTTTAAGAGAGAACCGCCGCTCGGGTTATGCGAATCAGGCAGCCTGCTTGCGTATTCTGTTTGCTGCTCGGCGCAACCATTCTTGCGGGTTGTGGGGGTAGCACGCCAGGCCCGCCAGTTTCAACCAGTCAAAATGTGGAAATTTTGTATGTGATAAACGGCGCTGCAGTTACCACCTATTCTGTTGATTCTTCTTCCCTAGCCGCGACTCCTATCGAGCAGCCGGTCAGTCTGACAGAAGCGCCCGTCTCGCTTTTGCAGTTCGACCCCTCACCCGGTGATCATTTTCTGTATACGGTATGGTCCGACGGAGAGAATTTGCAGCACCTGTCAGTTTTCCCAGTCGACTCTTCGGGCATTCCACAATTGCCCGCGCTTCAGGTACTGAATGCGGGTTCACTTTCTCAATTCAACATGCATCGCAGCGGCCGATTCGCCTACATGCTTGAAGTGACCAGCTCGAATGGTCTATATATGGCCGATATTCGCCTGTTCCACGTTAACCACCAGAACGGAACATTAAAAGAAGACCCGGCCGTGCAGGGCAGGTACGGTCCCGCCAATTACTGGCCAGCGTTTCTGTACGGCTTCAGCGAAAATGGGAGGAAACTCTATGACACCTCGATGTTCAATTCCGTTTCGGTATATCGAGAGCGTCAAATCGACATCAGCAGCGGAGTTCTTGGGGACGATACGAAGTTAATCAGCGTGGGGAGCGGAGATGCGGTCGTAATCGGAAGAAGAATCATCCTCGATCAGCATGTGAGCAGCAACAACATCCAACAAGGCTATTTGGACATCTTGGCGAACACGCCCAACCCGGACCTGCTCATTCACTGCACCTATACGATGCTCACCTTTTGCACAACCGCAAGTAACGTTCAACTCGATGGTTTTGGTCAGTATCTGTTCCTAACTGATCCCACAAGCCAAGCTGTTCACGTCGCTTTTATCAACCTACCCGAGAGAAAGATCATCGATACTCGCAACTCTTTGCCCATGACCGCTCAAACTCCGGGTTTTGCCTTTAGTCCAGATCGCAGTATCGTTTACGCCATACTCGACAGCGACAACAGCGTGCATTTTTATCACTTTGACATCACCTCCGGCACCCTCACTGAAGGTGGAACTCCGCTCCCGCTTGGATCGGCTAGTGGCATTTGTCCCGCTCTGCACCGCCCGACTGACTTTGCTCTGAACAACGACTGACACGCCAACATAGTTGACGGATGTTATCTGCCTCGCGCAAACCGCATCGTACATTTGCGGCGTCAGTCGCATGACCAAGAGGCGTCAGCTTCCATACACCCAGCCCCAGCGGGTATCCTTTTAGGGGCGATGCATCCCGCGCCTACAACCATCGAGGTGGCCAACATCGATACCAGCGTCTCCACCACTTTTCCTTTCGTTGATCTGAGGGCCCAGTATCGCGCGATCAAGCTGCAGATCGATGCTGCCATCGAGCGTGTGATGGACTCGCAGCACTTCATTCTTGGGCCCGAGGTCGAGAGTTTCGAACGGGAGGTCGGCAATTACTGTGGCTCCCGTTTTGCCGTCGCCTGCGCCTCCGGTTCTGACGCACTGCTTCTGGCGTTGATGGCTCTCGATGTCGGGCCGGGCGATGAAGTCGTGACAACGCCGTTCACTTTTGTGGCCACCGCGGGCGCAGTCGCCCGGTTGGGGGCGCGGCCCGTATTCATCGACATTGACCCGAGCACCTACAACCTTGATTCCACGCAATTGCAATCGGCCATTACGTCGAAAACTCGGGCCATCATCCCCGTTCACTTGTACGGCATGGCCGCCGAGATGACGACGATCCTCGAAATCGCAACCCGCAGCGCCGTCCCGGTGGTCGAAGATGCCGCTCAAGCGATTGGCGCGACTTATGCCGACCGACCCGTAGGAAGCTTCGGTCGGTGTGGATGCTTCAGCTTTTTCCCGTCAAAGAATCTTGGCGGAGCTGGCGATGGTGGAATGCTGACTACCAATGACGAGGAGTTGGCCGATACGCTTCGCATCTTGCACCTTCATGGTGGGCGGGCGAAATATGAGTACGAACGGGTCGGATTGAATAGCCGGCTGGATGCTCTGCAGGCGGCGATTCTGCGCGTTAAACTGCGGCACCTTGATTCCTGGGTCGCTGGGCGAAGACGCAAAGCTGAGCGCTACGCAGAGCTCTTTCACGACCGTGGATTGACGGACATCGTGCGCATGCCTTTTATCGCAGCCAACTGCAGCCACGTTTATCACCAGTACGTGATCCGCGCTCCCGATCGCGACGCGCTAAGGGCATACTTGCGCGAGCACGGTGTTCCCAGCGAGGTTTACTATCCCACGCCTTTACACCTGCAGCCGGCTTTTCACGGTTTGGGTTATAAACCCGGTGATCTGCCTGAATCCGAAGCAGCCAGCCGGGAAGTCCTGGCGTTGCCGATTTTTCCGGAAATGACAGATAATCAGCAACGACTAGTCGTAGACTTGATGGCCGCGTTTTACCGCGACCGGCGCCGCTGACTTTCGATGCGCAGTGAAAAGCGCAGGTCACGGGTAAAAGTCTCCCCGTCCCACCCCCTCGCAACGACAGCAACGCCGCCGAAGCGGCCGGTCTAGAGAAGGCGCGACGTGGATGACCGCCGAGCAGGCCCCAAGAAGAGAGCCGTGGGCGATCCCTACAGATTGAGGGCAAGGATTTTACAAGCGAGGTCTGAGGGACAAATGCGAGGCAGGATCAGGATGAGACTGGGTTATCGGCTGTTGCCAGCCAGGCCAATCATCGATCTGGGGAGAACGAAATATGACTTCCTTGAGGTGGAAATCGGGGTTAGAGGTCTGGGTCGGTCTGGGTCGCCACCCGCTGATGCCCACTATCGGTTTATGCTAAACTTGAGGTTGGCTTCATCATCCACTTGTGGTCGTGCGATTCGACCTCGGTCGAGCGCAAGCCCAATCCGAGCACCAACGGCTTGACTCGTGATTCCAAGAATGAGGTAACGACTATCTGACACTGTCAGACTCCTCCGTTACTTGATCCCCGAGTACCTACCCAAAACGCGGGAGAGTTCTACGGACCGCGGTTTTTTGCCCTGGGTTCCTGGAAACCCAGCTGTCAAAGCATCGTGAGGATTTCGCCATGCGCCATTGGTATCTTCTGATCTTTACCTGGCTGTTACTCAGCGGTGCCGGATATGCGCAGTTTCTGACGGGCAACGTCTTTGGCGGATACTCTTATGGCAACGCCGACTACCTCCCAAACCGTGTCAGCATCAATGGTTGGGAAGCGTCTGGTGAAGCCAAATTTCTACCGTTTCTCGGGGTGGTTGCCGATTTTGGCGGCCAATATGGAAGCCCGAACTTTACCATTCAATCTCCCTGCCCGGTGACGAACGCATTTTCCTGTCTGCCACCTCAGCATCCGCAGACGGCAACGATCTCCATCACTCAATATAGTTTCCTATTTGGTCCGCGGTTTTCGATTCAAGTGAAGAAATTGCGACCCTTCGCTCATGCGTTATTCGGAGCTTCTCATCTCTACGAGCACACGCCGCTGGTCTCCAGTACCGACACAGCGTTCTCCTATGCGCTTGGGATGGGTTTGGATTATCGCTTCAACCATCGCTTTGGCTGGCGCGTACAAGGCGATGCGCTCGAAACACAATTCTTCAACGCCTGGCAAACGAACCTCCGAGTTTCGACTGGGCTCGTGATTAGTTTCTGAGCAGTCACCGAATTCCTAGGCTTCTTAATGCTTGCTTTTCGCCTGCGTTTCTGAATACAATGCCCCGGCAATCGCTAGAAACATCCGAAAGACCGTACCTGAGCGGGGTTTCGGGCCAAGAATGCAAAGCCTTAGCATGGGAGAAGCTATGACGCGTCAATATCTGTTGGTTCGAGGCGGCGGCATATTTGTGCTTGCCCTTTGCGGTTTGTTGACTGCTTGTGGCGGGTCCAGCACACCTGCTACACCTATCGTAGCAATTGCGAAAACGCAAAATCCCTTAGTCGCACAATATTCCTTATCCAGCAATTGTGCAGGACAGGCGATGGTCGAGTTCGGTCCCACTACGTCCTATGGACGAAACACGGCTTGGTACGGCACGGGCGGATCTTCAGGAGGAGGCACGGCCAACATTTTGGTGGCGGGCATGAGAGCTTCGACGACCTACCACATGCGCTCAAAGTATAGCTGCAATGGAACCACCTATACCAGCCAAGATCAGACGTTCACGACCG
>DATJVZ010000259.1:0-13286 GCA_035501575.1 Terriglobales bacterium
CTTTCTGCATGTTGCTGAGCATGAATTACCTTGTACACGCCCGAACAGAAGGCCTTGTTTCCGGGCTGATGTTCGTCGGACATTGATCTGCTTTCCCCCTCAGGTTTGCTCTCATTCCAACCGTCAGAGTCTCGTGTAATCAAGTTGAAGATTCCTGAGACAAGTCTGAATCGAGTTCAGCAATGAAACTTCAACTAGCCGCCGACTAGACCAATCACTGATCCTAATGAAATAAGGAGTGCATGAGAGTTCGGGGATTGAAGCAGCGGACTGGTCTCAATCGATGGCGAGTTTTTTCGGAGCGAGAATCAGGAGCTTATTACGTTTTAGGGGAATCGCCCCTCGGCGCTCCCATTTGTTGAGGACGCGTGGTGGTGAACATGCCCACGCCCGATAGGTTTCCAGTTGCCCGTTCGTAACCTCTACCTGAATTGCTCCCGAGGGCAAAAAGAGCTTGTACGAATCCACCCGGGCTCAAGCGCCGTCGCCAGCACTCTACGCGGCGGAGTTCCTGCGCCGATCTTGACTTGCCGACTGAATTGCCGCGAGTGACTGAACTTCAAAGCAGTTGTAGGCCCAAGGGCCGAGTTCAACATAAAGGCCCGGATCTAACATTTCCTCGCCATCTCGGTCATAGGTGACACCCGACAAAGTATCGAACAAACGCCAAGCTTTGCCGCGCAGACTCCGCCATGGCACTTGAACCCGGGCTTGAGCCGTGGAGTCGCTGAAATTAATCACAATCAGATATTTCTGCGAGCCTTGCTGCCACGCCCAGGCCAAAAGATTTTGAAAGCTCTGATTATCGGGCCAGCCGCTCGATTGGCAGAGGCTCCAATCGCCGTCGCGCAACACGGATTTGGCGAGACTCTTCATCAGGCTGTGGTAGAAGCTTAGCCGAGCCTCATCCACCGGTTCCTCAGGAAGTCTTCCGAGAAAGACCGGTAATCGGATTTTTCTTCCCTCAAATTGCCCGTCATGAAAAAGTTTCACTCCGGGCAGGGTCGCGATGGCAACCGCAGCGGCCCTCTCCCGCGCTGGCGGAAACACGGCAGCTGCGCGGGGCTCGTCGTGGTTCTCGAGGAAGCGAACGAGCTTTGCTTGATAGCCGAGATCGGCTCCAAGATGAAGGCGAATGCTTTCGGCGTTCTCGTGGCGCATCCGGTCGTAGAGCCTTTTGTCGTAGCAAAAGTCAAACCCGTGTTGTTGAAGCTCCCATTCCAGATCCCAGTAGGCCTCGGCCATAAAGACAAAGGAAGGGTAGGCTTTCTTAAGGGGAGCGATCACCTCATCCCAGTATTCTGTCGCGGGCCGCGCTCCCGCACGGTCCTTCCAGGTGCGTTCGAAAACTGTATTGAGCAACAACATCGCCATGTCGCAACGCACGCCATCGCACTGGAAGGCGATGTCACTGAGCGTCTCGACCACGCCTTGCCGGAGGTCGGGATGAAAAGCATTGAGTTGGGCAACGTCGCTCCACGGCGGGAAATAAGGATCGCGGCCGCACGCGCAGATGAATTCTCCGGTGTCGAAGTACCCGGAAGGATCGCGCTTGAGATCTTCGGCCGTACCGGAGATGAAGTACTCCGGGTGATCATGAATCCAGGGATGATCGGTAGCGACGTGATTGGGCACGAAGTCGAGGATCAGGCGCAAGCCGCGTCTGGCCAATTCGTTGCGCGCGATGGCCAGACCTTTCCTGCCCCCCAAGCGTCCATCGACAAGATAACGCCGGACACAATACGCGGATCCGACGTTGTCCTCGGGGCGGAAGTCGGGCAGGGCGCGACGGAAATCCTCGAGCAAGCTGCTATTGCGATTGGCGATGGAAATGCCAGCCGGACTCCTCTCCCAGACCCCCATCAGCCACACCGCGTTGAACCCGAGCTGGGCCAGAGCATCCCACTCGGCGGCAGGAACCGAGCCAAGATCGAGGGAGGCCTCGTACTTCTTGCCTAGCTGGTTCAGCCACACCCAGGTGTTGATTTCGTAGACCACAGGGTATTTAGGCCACTTGCGCATGGACATCCCCCTGCGGAACAACCTTCGAGAACCCACCTTCCTTGCCGGCTGCGAGGAACTGCTTGGCATCGAGCTGAGCAAAGATCTGCATTATTTTTGCGATCAGTCCAGTCCACCCGGTTTGGTGGCTGGCACCCAGGCCGGCACCGTTGTCCCCATGAAAGTATTCATAAAACAGAATATGGTCCCTCCAGTAGGGATCGGTTTGGAATTTCTCCGTCCCCCCATAGACCGGGCGTCGTCCGGAGGCATCGCGCAGGAAGGTTCCCGCCAATCGCCGCGCGATCTCCTGCGCTACGTCGAACAGGTTCATCATCTGACCCGATCCCGTGGGACACTCCACTTTGAAGTTGTCGCCATAATAGAGATAAAACGACAGCAGGCCGCGCAGCAGCAAGGCATTGACCGGCATCCAGACCGGCCCACGCCAATTGGAGTTTCCTCCGAACATACCGGTGTCGGATTCCGCCGGAAGATAGTTCACGCGATATTCCTGACCCGCGATCCTCACCACATAGGGATGCTCGGCGTGATAGCGCGACAGCGCACGAATGCCGTGCGGGCCGAGAAATTCGTTTTCATCGAGCATCCGGAAAAGTATCCGGCGTAGGCGATCGGGATTCACCAGAGCGGCAATGCCACGGCCCTCCACCCCGAAATGCCCTGGACCGGTGGGATGGATACAATCGAGCAACTGCGGCATGCGCTGCAGACGCTCACGGAGTGTCTTGGTGACTCCGGGAACGCTGTCGCGCTGGTACGGCTCGATCACCGTGGTAGCGCACAGCGGCAGTAGACCCACCATGGAACGCACCTTCAAGCGCTCGGCACTCCCGTCGGGGAAACGCAGGACATCATAGTAAAACCCATCTTCTTCATCCCACATGCCGCCCGGTCCGGTGTGATTCATAGCCCGCGCGATCCAGAGAAAATGATCGGCAAACTTAGTCGCGACTTCCTCAAAACCAGACTCATGGGAGCCCAGCTCGACGGCAATCTCCAGCATGTTTTGGCAGAACAAGGCCATCCACGCCGTGCCATCTGCCTGTTCCAGATTCCCGCCTCCCGGCAACGGTGCACTGCGATCAAAGACCCCGATGTTGTCTAAACCGAGGAAGCCTCCCTCAAACAGATTCTTCCCGTAGCGGTCCTTGCGGTTTACCCACCAACTGAAGTTCAACATCAATTTTGTGAAACATCGTTTGAGGAATTCGAAATCGACTTCGTGTCCGAGAGCTTGCTCGGTGCGGTGCAAGAAGATGGCCGCCCAGGCGTGTACCGGCGGGTTTACGTCGCTGAAGTTCCACTCGTAAGCCGGGATTTGTCCGGTGGGATGCAGGAAGAAGTCCCGCAGGAGCAATTCCAGCTGCGCTTTGGCAAAATCCACGTCCACGGAGGATAAGGCGATGGTGTGGAAAGCCAAATCCCAAGCCGCATACCACGGATATTCCCATTTATCCGGCATCGAAATCACTTGTTCATTCAGCATGTGGAACCACTCGCTGTTTCGCATCGGTGCCAGACCGCGCCGCATGGGATCGTGGTGGTGTTCGTCGAGCCACTGGTCGACGTCAAAGCAAAAATATTGTTTGGTCCACAACATGCCGGCCAAGGCTTGGCGCATCACCCGAGCTTCGTCCTGGCTTAGCTTCTCCGGAGTGATGCTTTGATAAAAAGCATCGGCCTCGCGGTGGCGGGCGGCCATGACGGAAGAAAAATCTTCGAACGGATCCGCGGTTGTGACCGAGGCCGCCGCACATAAGCGGAGTCGAATGGTCGCAGTTTCACCGGCCTCCACAGTTAACGGATAGTGGGCGGCCGCTTTGGTTCCTTCCGCTGTCGGACTGATGGCGTCCTGTTCGCCGTTCACGATGTAGTTGTTGATCCCGTCCTTTACATAGGGGGCATGGTTCGTCGTGCCGAAGAGCCGGGTGTTGTTGGTTTCGTTCTCGGTGAACAACGAGGTTGGATCCCCTTCGCAGTACAGGAGGTAATCGCCGACCTCGCTATGGCTAGTGGCGATCACCCGAAATTTGTTCCTGCGACTGACCTCCCGTAGCGAGGGCTTGGGTCGATCGGGCCACCAGGCCCAAGTGTTGCGAAACCAAAGAGTCGGCAAAACCTGCAGGGTGGCCGCATCCGGCCCGCGGTTCGCCACCGTGATCTGAATCAACAGGTCCTCCGCAGTGCGTTTGGCATACTCGACGAACACATCAAAATAGCGGTCCTCGTTGAAGATGCCGGTGTCGATCAGCTCGTACTCCAGATCATTGCGGTTCCGCTGCCGGTTGCCGGCCAGCAGATCGTTATAGGGATATGCCGATTGGGGGTACTTATAGAGATACTTCATGTATGAGTGGGTGGGAGTGCTATCGAGGTAAAAGTAATATTCCTTTACGTCTTCGCCATGGTTCCCTTCGCTGTTGGTGAGACCGAACAGGCGCTCTTTCAAGATCGAATCTTGTCCATTCCAGAGGGCCAAGGCGAAGCAGAGACGCTGGCGGTCGTCGGAAATACCCGCCAATCCATCTTCCCCCCAATGGTAAGCACGCGACCGTGCCTGATCGTGGGTAAAATAATTCCAGGCATTTCCATCGTCGCTGTAATCCTCGCGAACCGTGCCCCATTGTCGTTCGCTAAGGTAGGGTCCCCATTTCCTCCAGGGGGCCATATTCTCATGGGCCTCCCTAAGCCTCGCATTCTCTGCTTGGTTAGCATCCGGCATACTTTTCTCCTTCAGTTTGATTCCGGTCAAGAACCGCCGCATCCGCGGGAACAATTGTATTCCCATCTGCACAGAGCAGCCGTGCCCAAGTGCCCTCAGCCGGATCTGCCTGCGGGTTTGGGTTTGGACCGAATGAAACCGCGAGAGACTTGCCACCCGGAGTCACGCCGGGCTGGAGTGCGGGTGGCTGAGGTGGCGGTTCCGGCGGAGTCGGCGCCGCCACCTGGGTGGGAGCCTTTGGGGTGGGAGTCGATTTGTCGGTCGACGTTGGTGAGGGCTGATTTGCATCCGCAGCAGACATGTACGGCTTATCGTTCGTGCAAGCCGTAAGAAAGAAAAACAGAAACACAACAAAACCTAGAACATTGCGCCTTTTCATGGCAGCCTAACCAACGGCCAGGAAGACTATCGGCTCAGGCTGTCACTGGGAACTGTCATATATGACAGGTAGCGCTGATGGGGATTGCAAACCATACCGAGTTTGGGCAATGTTGAGCAACTCCGTAAGGCAGTAGCCTTGACCGCGATGTTTAAAGCAAAACCTTTCAAATTGCGCCGGAATGGGTCAGCACTCGCGGGGAGACAAACATGCGCCCCGCAAGTGCTTCCTTTACGGCAAGCAGCAGGTCGATATGCATACGACGCTTGACCACATAGCTTGCGCCAAGCTCATGAGCTGCCCGAATGTAATCCGCATCTTCCTGCACCGTGAGGAAGATCAGTCTCGCGGGCATTGGCAGCATCAATCGCCTCACTTCGCGGGCCGCCTGGATACCATCGAGACCCGGCATTCCGATATCCAAGACCACGATGTCCGGCTTGTATTTCACAGCGGCCTGAACGACCTTAATGCCATCGCTCACGCCCGCGATAACATTGTATTCATTCGCCAGAAGTTCCCCGACCCGGCTCAACACACGAGGATGGTCATCGGCAAGAACTACCGTAGGCCGTCGGTCAAGCGAGCGCATTGGATCGAGCTCCTATCTCCCCTCGCTGTCATGCGCACTTCTGGTTTAGCGTAATTTGCTCACCCGAACAACTGTTAAAAGCACACATTGCCTCTCTCGGGCGGAGGACCACCCGAGGTCCAATTGCGACGCCTTCGTCTGTGGCTATGGCCCGAGTGCGTTTCGTTCAGCTTGGGAGCGCGCGCTGGGCGGTGAGCAGCGGGCAACAGAATAGCCGTTCGGTCAACCGAGGAGACGGATGAAGATCGACATGATGGCTCGAGTTGTGATCCGGCCCTGGGGGGAAAACCAGGGCGGTTCCGCATTTTCCGAAGCATTCAGCCAAATACCACATGGTGCCGCAGCGCGTACTGCACAACTTCGGCATCATTGCGAAGATGCAGATTCTCCATAATCCGGTACTTGTGAAATGCCACGGTACGGGCGGTCAGATTTAGCACCGAAGCTGCTTCTCTCATCGATCGTCCCTCGGCGAGCAACTGCAGCACTTCGATTTGCCGCTCGGTCAACTGGGTTTCGGGAATCGCCCTCGAATCTCCGGCGAGGGGTTTGAGCTGGGGGGAGACGTAACACTCGCCCTTCAAGGCCTTGTGAATGGCGAATAACAGTTCCGAGACGGCTGCGGTTTTCGGTAAGTATCCTGAAGCACCACCGCGGAAAGCCTCTGCTACCACATCCGAATCGCGATTGATGGTCACGTGGATGATCTTGATGTCGGGCAGGGTCCGCTTAATCCGTTGCGCAGCCTCCAACCCATTCAATAGAGGCATGCCGATGTCAACGAGAATTACGTCAGGATGCAGCTTTCGAGCGGCCTCGATGAGGCTGTGGCCGTCGTGAACCTGGGCCACGACCTCGAATTCATTTTCGAGCAGCTTGTGGAAGGCTTCGGCGATCAGAGTGTGGTCATCGGCGATGACAATGCGCGGGCGGCTGGCACCGTGCATAGCAACCTCCTGGACATACAACTTTGATTGATTTCCTAGAGAGAGCGACCCGCAATCGGGTGGCTGCAATAATATAAGGAGAGAGGCTGCTTTGGCTACTGTTGAAGCCAAAACGGCAGTCGAGCGCGTCCTAGATAGCTCGTTTCATGACGGATTTCGAACCGTCCGCTGTGCTTCTCTCCGCTGGTTCGATCCCTTGAGCCGTGTTCACGCTTCCCCACGCTCGATCCGCCGTCGGCTCGGCATAGATAAACTCGGTTGGCCGAGCGAAGCTGCTTCCTGAAGCTTCGACCACTTCGGCGACATGCAGGAAAAGCTCCTCGCGGATGGCCAGGAATACCATGTAGTCGGGCGTCAGGACATAGGCAAACAGCTCGAGTTCGATGGCGCGCGCTCCGAAGTTGACCAATCGAATGCGAGCGGAAGCAGCTTCGATTTTCGGATTCTCCTTCAGCAGTTTCTGAATCCCCTCGAGCACCGACCTCAGCTGCTCGGCCGTGGTTCCATAGGACAATTGCAGATTGGTTTGCACCAGGATTTTTCGTCGCGTGGTGAAATTTTCAATGTTGGCCTGCGACAATGCTCCCGCCGGTATCAACAACAGCGACTGCTCGTTGGTGCGAAGCCGCACGGATCGCAGTGTAATATCCTCAATCGTGCCCACACGGCTCGAAATACAACAGGTGTCACCGACGGCCAGGGCTTTGTCGGTCAAAAGAAAAATGCCGCCCAGCAGATTCTCCACCGTTTTTTGCGCGCCGAAGGCAACCGCGACACCGCCAATGCCGACACCCGCTAAAGCAGTCTTGGTATCGACCCCGAGACTGCTGAGAATAGCGAAGATCGCCGCCAAGGTTAGGAGGACGTTAACGACGCGCTGCCCCAGCAGCATCAGCGACTCGGTGTCGGATCGATGGCGACGCTCCATCATACTTCGGGCCTGCGCGAAAGAGAGCGCGAAAATACGGTGCAGAAGCCAAGTCACGGCGATAATTAAGAGAACTAAGCAAGCGCGCTGGTAGACGAGTCGGAAGCCCAGAGTGAACCCGAGCAAGGGCAACAGCAAAACGTGAACCGTTATCGTCAGCACGACAATGAAAGGCCACGCCAGTGCCTCTAAGCGGCGACGCTGCGAGTCGCCGACGGTTTTTTGTACCAGGAAAATCGCCAGACGCGAGATCGACCAGAAAAGCAGAAGAGGCAGGGCAATCGATGCCGTCCAAGCTACCCATAACGCTGCGGAAACTCCCAGGACGGTCTTGTCCAGCAGCGCCTGGGGCATGACTTGCTCAATCCAGGTCTTTTCGATGCCTTTGTAAAGGGTCGGAACCTGGGCGAGTGTGTCTGAGGAAATAAGCCAAATTAAACCTGCCTCTGGATCCTTGACTCGCGCCAGGCTTAAGTCGACCTGTTGGCCTTCGATTTTGAGCGGCACTCGGTCGCGGTCGACGGCTAAACCATCGTCCAGGTCGCCGGAGGGTGAATCGCTGATCGTCGCCAGGGGAGTGTGGAAATAGCGGTTCAACAATTCTCGGAGTTCCCGGGCCAATTCCGGCGTTTTCGCTCTTTGCTTTTCGTTGACCTGCAGGTATCGAGCGGCTCCCACGTAATCCTCACGGTCGGCTGCCCGTATGAAACCTGTAAGCGTCCCTCTGGGGGTGCTGCGCGGGTCGGTTTCGGTCGGCTGCGGAGCGGGAGCTGTAGTCTGAGACTTTCCTAGGCCAAGCGTCTGACCCGAAGCGGTCAGCGCCAGTGTCATTAACAGGACCGCAAATCCGGCCACCCGAGGATTGGGAAATATTTTGCGTGTGCGATCAACGATTGTCGAAAGTCTGGAATTCATACCCTGGCTCCCACGGCATTGCTAAAAACGCACGGAACGGGCCGAATCCACCGCAGCGGATTGGCAGAAAGGTCGGTTCAATCCAAGCGCAATCCTCCGAGCGCTTGCAGATGGTGGCTAGAATGCGAAGCTCCGGCACCTAATCGGCGACCGCGATTTGCTTCGCAGGCATTCGCCTTCAGGAGCTGGTGCGATGGCTCTACCTGCACCATCTCCGAGCTTTTCCCGGCATAAGGACGAGCGCGTAACCAAGTCGATTAAAGGCAGCTCCGATCGCCATCGCCGGTCCTGTCGCGCTCGATAGTCCGCATCCAATCGCTATATCTATTCTATCGTGGCACGGTGCGTCAAACGAACCTCCATCCGCTATGTCGGTCGAGCATGAAATTCACCGATTCGCGGAAACCGGCGCGCGCTGGACCCGGGTTGAAACCATCATCAGTTCCGTCCTAATACAACCTGCGACCGAAGCCACTGTCACTGTTAACAGTTTTTTGGGGAATGATGTGGAAGATAACTTGTTAAAAGATCGGGAAGGCTCACGGGCGAGCCTGGCTGCGCCACTCGGCCAAGTCGCTCGCATGGAGGACGGGAATGGGGCGCCCTGCTGTCTTGCTGGCGGATGACCACACGCTGGTGCTCGAAGCTTTCAAGCGGCTGTTGGAACCGGAATTCGATATCGTCGGGACCGTCTCGGATGGACTTGCGCTTCTGTCCGCGGCGCCCACCTCGAGGCCGGACGTCATCGTGCTCGATATCGGGATGCCTGAATTGAACGGCATGGAAGCCGGTCTCGAACTCAAGAGACTTTTGCCGGGGACGAAGCTAATCGTTCTCACCATGTGCGAGGATCCTGATATCGCCCGCGAGGCCTTGCGGCACTGGGCATCGGGTTACTTATTGCAGAAGTCGGCCGCCTCGGAACTGATCAAAGCCATACGCGAAGCATTACGCGGCAGGTCGTATGTTACCCCGAAGGTTGCTCAGCGCTTGCAAGACGGATTTGTGCGGGATCCGAGAACTGACCGCCAGAAAGAACTGACCTCACGGCAGCGAGAGGTGTTGCAGCTGTTGGCGGAAGGTCGGACCATGAAAGAGACCGCGAACGAGCTGCACGTCACGCCGCGCACCATCGCCTTCCACAAGTACCGCATCATGGAAGATTTTGGTCTCAAGAACAATTCCGACTTGGTCAAGTTCGCGATCCGCGAGCGGGTCATCTCAGCCGTCTGAGTCTTGGCGGCGCATCGAAAGATCCCCTTTCCGATGGAGGGCAGTCGTCGGCACATTCCAATTAGGTGAACCCGTGGGGTTTCTCGGCTACTTGTCCTCCCCCGGGCTGGTTCTTTCCTGTTTTGGCTTGCCTGTAACCTGCTGATCGCAACCACCCGACTGTGCGCCAGTTCCAGGTTGCCTTGGCAGCCAAAGCAAGGTTCTGAAGGTAATCTTGAACGCGGACAAGCTTTTGTGTTTTTCTGGATGCATATGCGTGGGCTTCGACTCCTGGGTAGCGTTCTAGCCATCCTCGTCGCCTTGACAACGGCCGCTTCCCTGTCGGCGGAAGATTTGAGGAATTGCGCCGCAAGCGAAACCAGACAGGCACGTCGCGAGGCCAGCCATCTAGGAGATTGGGAAGGGGTCTATCGCTCCTTCAAGCGATTCGAGAGCTGCGACCGCGGAAAATTGGCGGAAGAATACAGTTACGCGATTAGCCGCTTGCTTGCGCACCACTGGGAACAGGTTGATGTGCTTCTCGGACTCGCGGCGAGCGACCAGGAGTTCAAACGGTTTGTACTCCGGCACATTGACGAAAATATTCCCGAGGAGGAAGCGCAAGTGATTATCAGCAATTCCCGCGAGCGTTGCCCCAGTGAAGGAAAGTGGCTGTGCCAAGCGATCGTGGATTACTAGAGATGTCGAAGACTTGTGCAAGCGAACCCTCAAGGGGTTGCCAAAGTCGCAGGCCTCTTCCGGCCCGACTCCCGTCTGAAGGTCCTCGGCGATTCGATGGCCGTGCGCGAACCCCAGAGAAGATTACCCATTTCTTAACCAGCTGCCGGATGCTGGGGCTTCGTCCCTCGTGCGTTCTCGTTTTTGTCATGTTTATCCAACTAGTCTGCGGAAGGGCTTGGGCCGCACATTGGATAGCTTTAGGACCCGACGGTGGTGACGCCCGCAGTCTCGCCTATGACGTGCATAATCCGGACCACATCTTCCTGGGCACGAGCGCGGGGACCATTTTCCAGTCGACCGACGGCGGACGCAGTTGGGCACATTTCGCTCACTTGGGGATTGGCGACGACTATGTCGTCGACCATATCGTGATCGACCCGCAAAACTCCCAGCACATTTATGTGGGCGCCTGGAGCTTGAAGGGCCATAACGCCGGCGAGTTATTCTGTTCGTTCGATGGTGGTAAGAGCTGGAAGGTGATTCCGGCAATGCATTTGAAGTCGATCCGCGCCGTGGAGGTTGCTCGCTCGGATCCGAGAGTTCTGGTAGTCGGTGCGCTGGATGGGGTTTTTCGCAGCACCGATGGAGGTCGGCAGTGGCTCAAGATCTCGCGCCATAGCGAGATCAAGAATGTTGAGTCGATAGCTATCGATCCCGAGAACCCGAACGTCGTATATGTCGGAACCTGGCATTTGGGTTGGAAGACATCTGATGGAGGAGCCAGCTGGCATCGCCTCGAAGAGGGCATCCTTGACGACTCGGATATTTTTTCCATCATCGTCGACGAATCGCACCCGCCAACGGTGTTTGCCAGTGCCTGCTCCGGAATCTACAAGAGCCTTGACGGCGGCCATCGCTTCGAGAGGATCCAGGATATTCCGTTTTCCGCGCGGCGTACGCGTGTGCTGAAACAAGATCCGAATGACCCCGCCGTCATCTATGCCGGAACGACGGAAGGTCTGTGGGTGACGCATGATGGGGGAACAACCTGGAAGCGGGTTACGAGTCCGGAGATCGTCGTCAACGATATTTGGGTCGAACCCCGCAATTCCCAGCGCGTATTGCTGGCCACGGATCGCGCCGGCATTCTGGCCAGTGATCGTGGGCCGATGAATTTCACCGCTTCCAACTCCGGGTTCACGCATCGCTACACGTCTTCCATCCTGGCAGACCAAGGCAATCCCGACCTCCTCTATGTGGGAGTGGTCAATGATCGAGAATCAGGAGGCGTTTTCGCTTCGAAGGACGCCGGACAACACTGGATGCAGCAAAGCGCAGGTTTGGATGGCCGAGATGTATTCGTGCTGAAGCAAGCTGATGACGGAGCCATACTAGCGGGAACCAATCGCGGAATCCTCCGTCTGGATAGGAACGGCGCGGCGTGGAGTCCGCTCAACCGTAGGGTCGAGGATCATCCCCAAGACACTGCGGCAAACCAGGAGATCGCGCCGAGTGTGCTTGCCAGCGAGAAGGTGAACGATATCGAGATCACGCCCCACGGATGGTTTGCCGCTACTCCTTCTGGTCTCTATACGAGTTCCGACCAGGGTGAGAGTTGGACTAGAGTGCGCGCGCTGGGGAGGCCGTATGTTGTCTCGGTCGGGATGTGGCGCGATGCGATTGTGGTTGCCACGACCAGCAAGGTGATGGTCTCGGTGGATCATGCCCAGACATGGAGAGCTTCCTGGGGCTTGCCTTCGTACGTAAACGGAATTCAAGGCCTGACCATCACCCCTGATGGGCGAATCATCCTGGCTTCCCGCAAAGGTGCCTTTCGCAGTCGGAGTCTAGCCGGACGATGGGACCGTATGCGCCTGGGCCTGCCAAGCGCGAACGTAACGTCCGTGACCTATGATGAAGGCCGTCAACGGCTCCTGGCGACCATCGCCGAGAATACAGCCATCTTTGAGAGTAACGACGCCGGTCATAGCTGGCACCGCATTTCCGATACACGATATCCGTTGCGGCGAGTCGGCCTGGTGCATGGGCGGCTGGTGGCCGCCACCCGATTCGATGGCCTGATTCTCCAAGGGGAATAACGACCAGCACTCTCCGATGAGCGCTGACAATTGATCGAAGCAATGAGCCAGGACTCACTCTTCTCCGTTTGAGCGGGGAGGCCTGAAGCTGAGCCCGACACTGAAAAAGAGCAAGGCGATCGGGCGGGGGCTTGAGGCTTCGAAGTCATGGAATACCGCACTTGGTAGTGCCCGTCCTTCGCTCGGCGTGGGCTCTCCTTGGCTGTAGCTGCAATCCCTAACTGTAACTCCCAGTAGGCATTATGATTGCGAGTGCCGAACCATAGCGCTAGGCTTTCGTTCTCACCCTGCATACAGGAAATCTAACGAGGAAGCATGTCGTTGCATGCCTCGACTCTGGCGCCTAGCCACTGACAGTTTTGACAGTATGCAGGAGAGGCAAAGCTTCTTAGGATTTTTCCGACAAGCTGAACCGGTCTTATACGGGGGCTTCCGGTATCGGTTGGAAGTAAGTCTACGGGTCCCCTTAGGGAAGCCATCTTTGAACTCAGCCAGACGCGGCTCAGAAGAAGGAGAGTACATCAACATGAAAAAGCATTTCGTAGGGGTCGCATGCTTGCTCTTGTTTGCCATTCACTTGGCCGCGCAGGACGTGCCCAAAGCCGAGGTGTACGGGGGCTACACCTACCTGCGATTCAACGCCGCCGCGCCGACGAACGCCTTCTCGGCCAATGGTGGTCAAGGCTCGTTTCAGTACAACTTCACCCATTGGTTGGGCTTTGTGGCCGAGCTCGGCGGGGTGCATAACGCCAGCCTGACGGTGGCGGGCAGTCAGACGCTTCACCC
>DATJVZ010000260.1:0-5173 GCA_035501575.1 Terriglobales bacterium
CTTGATCGCCACCAGCAGCATGGTGCAGGTGGCGCTGAGCGCGGCGACCCGGCTGGAAAAAGAAGGCATCAGCGCCGAAGTGGTCGATCCGCGCACCACCTGGCCGCTCGACGAAACGGCGATTCTTGACTCGGCCAGGAAAACCTCGCGCGCGCTCGTCGTCGACGAGGGTTACGGCCGCTACGGTGTCGCTTCTGAGATCGCGGCGGTGATTGCCGAAGGTGCCTTCTACGATTTGGACGCGCCCGTGAAACGCATGGGGGCCATGCAGGTCCCGATTCCATTTTCTCCGCCGCTCGAAGACCGAACCGTGCCGACGGAGGAGACGGTATGCGCTGCGGCGAAGGCCATGTGTAGGCCCCGGGGCTGAGCTAGGAGTCACGGGTCGAAGCGCGAAACCGGCGCCTCTTGGCTGCGGCTCGAAAAGGAGTTCATCATGTCACTCAAAACTCACGGCACGATGGCGGTGGATTGGGAAGAGCGCATTGATTTCGACCGGCTTCGGCGCGAGCGTCTGCAAAAGGCGAAAGACCTGCTGGCCAAATCGTCCATGGGCTCTCTGCTGTGCTTCGACATGAACAATGTGCGCTATTTGACCGCGACACACATCGGATCATGGGCGCAGGACAAGGCCAACCGATTCACCCTGCTGCCGCAAAACGACGAGCCCATTCTCTGGGATTTCGGATCGGCCGCCAAACACCACCAGTTGCAGTGCCCGTGGCTGGGAGAGCGATCGCGGCCGGGCATTTCGATGCTGCGCGGCGCCATGACACCGGAGATGGGCCGGGCGGAAGACGTCGCCCAAAAAATCCGCGTCGAACTCGAAATGCGCGGTTTGCACAAAGAACCCTTGGGCGTCGACATCATCGAGCTGCCGGTGCTCTTTGCCCTGCAGAAAGCCGGCCTCGAAGTCGTCGACGGCCAGCCGCTCATGTCGGAAGCGCGCGTGCTCAAAACCCAGGATGAGATTTCCCTTCTCAACACCTCCGCCATGATGGTCGACGCGGCGTACGACGAGCTGTACCGCGCGATGAAACCCGGCCTGCGAGAAAACCAAGCCGTCGGCCTGGTCAGCAAGGTTCTCTACGATCTGGGCTCGGAATACGTCGAGGCGGTGAATGCGATTTCGGGCGAGCGCTGCAACCCGCACCCGCACGTATTTTCTGATCGCGTATTGCGGCCGGGGGATCCGGTCTACTACGACATTCTTCACTCCTACATGGGATACCGCACCTGTTATTACCGCTGCTTCACCGTGGGCTACGCGTCGCACGCCATGGTCGACGCCTACAAGCGCTGCCGGGAATATCTGGACGCGGCGATTGAACTGGTTCGCCCTGGCCGCACCACCGCGGAAATCGCCGCCGTCTGGCCGAAGGCGGAAGAGTTCGGCTTCGCCAATGAAGAAGCCTGCTTCGCCCTGCAATACGGTCATGGCGTCGGCCTCGCCATTTGGGAAAAACCGGTGATCAGCCGCCTGGTGTCGTTCGAACATCCGGTCGAAATAAAACCCGGAATGGTGTTCGCGCTCGAAACCTTCTGGCCCTCGACCGACGGCTGGAGCGCGGCGCGCATCGAAGAAGAAATCGTGGTCACGCCGACCGGGCACGAGGTCATCACCCGATTCCCGGCAGAAGAGCTGCTGGTGGCCGGGGCGCACTATTTCACCGTCAACGGTCCGCTGCCCACCACCCGAGAAAGCGAGGCTCCCCCGAGCGAGCGTGTGCTCGAGCGGATCGAAGCCAGCGCCAAGAGCGAACGGGTAGGAGTTTCGAGCTCCAGATCGCGATAACGAACGGCGAGAGCCTTTCCGCAATAGCGAGCGAATATGGCCTTCAGCGTAGTGATGCCCGCCCTCGAAATGGCGCAGGAGACCGGCAAGCTGATCTCCTGGCGCAAAAAGGAAGGCGATCGCGTGCAGAAGGGCGAGCCGCTCATCGAAATCGAGACCGACAAGGCGGTGGTCGAAGTAGAAGCCCCGGCCGACGGTTTGCTGGTGGGCATCAGGGCCGCCGCGGGAGCAGATATTCCCGTGGGTAAAACCATCGCCTGGATTGTTGCGCCGGGCGAAGCGCCGCCCCTCGAGAGCGACCCGTCCGCGCCCACGGCGCGACCGGCAACGGACCGAGAACCCAGGCCATCAGGCACCCCGCCGACCGCCGCGGGCGGTTCCCTGTCGGCGCCCGCAGGGGTCAAGATTTCTCCCAAGGCCCGCCGCCTGGCCAACGAGCGCGAGATCGACATCCGGTCGCTCTCCGGTTCCGGCCCCGGCGGGGAGATTCTCGTCGCGGATGTCGAGGCGGCGCGAACCGCCAAGGACCGATCCGGCAAAACCTCTCCGCCCATCGAAGTGGCGGGCTCGGTCGGCCGCATCATGGCCAAACGGACTACGGAGAGCTGGACCACGGTTCCCCATTTTTTTATTACCCGGGAAATCGATGCCACGGCGCTCCAGGACTATCGCAATCGCATCTCCGCCGAACTGGAACAAACCCACGCCGATCCGGCAAAGATTGTCCGCATTACGCACACCGATCTGTTGGTGGCCCTAGTCGCGCGCGCGTTGCTTCGCCATCCGCGCTTGAATGCCAGCTGGACTGCCGAAGGCATTCGCATGCACGATCACGTCAATATGGGCATAGCAATTGCGGTGAATGACGGGGTGGTCGCCGGTGTTATTCCCTACGCCGACAGCGCGAACCTCGCGCAAATCGCCCGCCGGCGGGTCGAGGTCACCGAGCGTGCCTTCGCCGGTCGGCTGCAGCCGACCGACATCGCGGACGCCACTTTTACCATCAGCAACCTGGGCATGTATCACGTCGATCAATTCAGCGCGATCATCACCCCCCCGCAGGCTGCGATTCTGGCGGTCGGCGCCATCGCCGATCGAGTTGTGGCCATCGAGGGCAGGCCTGCCGTACGGCCCAGGATGGCGCTAACCCTTTCCTGCGACCACCGGGTTGCCGATGGTGTGCGTGCGGCGTTGTTCCTGAATGATCTTGCTGACGCCGTGCGCCAGCCCGGAAAATCCTTGGGGCCGGCCGCTCCCGGCCTTCCGGCGCGCTGATTGGAGATTGCGCTGGACTTGCCGCGGCTCGGGCCTGACCTCATCTCGGCAGGAACGAAAAGATTCCGACGATTGCCCCGCCGACTACGAGCAGTGCGGGGTTCACTTTGTATTGCAGCAAAATCAGCAACACGCCGACGGCGATGGCCGCCGTTTCCAGCCCCGTGATCGCACCCTTCGCCATGGTGAAACAGCCGGCGAGCAGCAGTCCGATCGAGACCGGAGCCAGCCCCTGCTGAATCGACCTTCTCCACGGCCATTTCTCCAGCCTCTTCCACACCCGGGCTACGACAAAGGCAAGCAACGCGGTCGGGGCAAAGAAAGCGAGCAGAGTAAAGACAGCGCCGAGAAAGCCTCCGGCCCACTCTCCAATGGAAACAATCATCATCATGTTGGGTCCAGGCGCCAGCTGACCGACACTATAGAGATGAATCAGCTGGGGGAAAGTCAGCCACTTGTGCACATCCACGGTCAAAATCTTCATTTCGGGGAAGGCTGCCATTCCACCGCCCACCGTCAGCAGAGACAAGAAAGCGAAGACCCGGATCAGGGCTGGAATCTGGTTCATGGCGAAACGCCTTCTTTCTCCGCCCGGCGCGGATGATGAAAAAGAACGGCCAGGATGCCCACGGCGATCAGGGTTCGCGGAACGGACTGGTGCAACCGGTTGACGGCAATCACGGTGAGCGCCATGAAAACAAAGTCGAAACGATTGGCCAGGGACTTCTTGCTTAGCTGGACGACGGTAAACAAAATGAGCCCCACGGCTGCGGCCGCCACCCCTTGGAGCCCGGCAGTGGCCCAGGGATGATCGCCATGTTGCCGGTAGAAGATACCCACCATGGCCATGATGGCGGCGCCGGGCAGACAGATGCCAAGGATCGCGGCCAGGGAGCCTAGGGCACCGCCGAGCTTCTCCCCGACAAGAATAGCCATGTTCGTGGCATTCAGACCGGGCAGCGATTGGCTTATGGAGAGCATCTCCACGAACTCCTTATCGTCGACCCACTGTCTCTTAGTGACGAGATGCTCGCGCAGGTACGGCACCACACCTCCAAAGCTGGTGGCACCAATGATCAGAAATTCCTGGAAGATCTCGCCGAGCGATGCCTTCGGCTCGGCTTGAGGAAACTCGTGCAGCACAGCTTTCGCCGCACTGTTATTCATGGCTTTACTATTCATGGCTTTGCGGTTGATTTCCCTTCAGACGGTAGACCATGCCCGTCTTCGTGACCCCCAAGGCGAGCCAATCCTCGACGTCCCGCTGCAAGGAAATGTAGAACTGGGCCGCCCGTTTTTTGGCCTTCTCCGAGATTTCCGCTCGGCTGGGAAACTTTACTTGAAAAGCAAACTCTCCCACCAGCGATTTATGTTCGCCGCGCGTACGCCACAACCCGATGTCGCATTTGCCGACCTGGCCTTTGCCGAAGTCCAACTGACCGAGCGGGAGCAATAGTTCTTCGACGATTCCTTCATTCACCAAGCTGATTCTCTCGCCAGCCGACTTCTTTAATGTGGCCAATGCCGGGAAGATGCGGACCAGGGTGCTCATCGAGCCGTCTGCCTCGTGCACCTGGCTCAGGCCGAACTGGCAATTGTGGGAATAGAGGATGCGGTACCCCCCGACTCGATCCTTCAAGGGAAGCACTTCGGCTTTGAACTTTATGCGATACTTCCCCGCAATCTTCGGCCTTACGTCCATGGCCGTCGCCTGTTGCTGGTCGGGATGGCGGAACTTGAAGACGATCTCGGGGTCCCCCACGGGAAACCCATCCACGTAGCAAATACGCCGGCGGAGAATAAACGCGTTGTTATAGAGGCGAAAGTCGGGGGTGTCTCCGAAGACGATTTCCCTAACCTCCGGCCTGAGCCCGGCCTTGGGATCGTCGATGAAGCCCACGTCGACCTTCTTGGCCGTCTTCTCGACGATTTTGCCAAAGTCGCGAAAATTCTGAACCGAGGTGAAGCGGTCGGGCTTGAGGATCAGCTTTGCCTCCAGGTAGGTGACCTGGTCGAAAGGCTGGCCGTCGGCGTAGGTCGCCAGTTGTGGAGCCGCCGCCCTGGATCCCGAGCCGGCCGCACGGGCCAAGCTCCTGCCTTTCT
>DATJVZ010000261.1:0-7412 GCA_035501575.1 Terriglobales bacterium
ACCACTCCCGCCTGCAACAAGAGATACGCACGGCCATCTGTCTCGATGAAGCCATTCATCATGCCCGCGATGCGGCCGAAGCGCTCGAGATCGGGGCCTGCCGCATCATCAATATCAAGGTGGGCAGGGTTGGCGGATTCAGCGAGGCCAAGCGCGTCCACGACGTCTGCGCCGCAGGGAGAGTTCCGGTGTGGTGCGGGGGGATGCTCGAATCCGGCGTGGGGAGAGTCCACAACATTGCCCTGTCCACGCTTGAGAACTTCCGTCTGCCGGGGGACGTATCCGCTTCCAAGCGCTACTGGAAAGAAGACATCATTGATCCGGAAGTCGAGGTAACCCCGGCAGGCATGATTGTGGTCCGCGACCAGCCGGGCACTGGCTATCGCGTGCGCGAGGATCTGATCGAAAAGCTTACCCTACGCAAAGAAGTAATACGGCCCTGAGCGAGCTGGCTTCGCAACGTGCGCTAATTTGCGGAGTGATGGCTCCCGCCGTTCTCCGCCTGGTCGGCCAATGCCGCTTGCTGCTTCTTCAGCAGCTCCACTCCTTGAGCGAAGCTCAGATTGGGAGGAGCGGGCCGGAAATCACTGAAAAATTCCTTCGACTTGATCGCGAGTTTCTTGAGCAGAAGCTCTTTGCCGGTGAAGGAAACGTCCATAAGCGTGATCTCCCAAGCTTGGTCGGCGACGACTCCCTGCTGGACCACAAACCGGCCGCCCTTATCCAAGCGGCCGAAGATTCCCCATCCGAAGGTCACATCCTTGAACAGCGTCCCATCGATCTTGGCGATGCGCTTCTGGCGTTGATCGATCAGGACGTAGCCCCGCATACCCGTCAATACCTGCTCCGTGCGCGAAGGCGGATTGTAATTCGGGTTCGAACGGAAGCTCAGCCGCACCAATTCATCCCCGGGCACGCCCACCCCTTGGCTGCCGATTTCTCTGCCGTCAGCCTGATAGAGGAAAGCGTCCGGCAACGCCCTCATGATTCGGATGGTGCGATCCGTGTCTTCCCGCTCGGCTTTCTGTGTCCTCTTGAGCTCGGCGGGATTGTTCGCCAAAGCTCGCAGTCGAGCTTCTTCGGCTTCGCGTTGTTGGGCGGTAAGGGGTTTGCCATCGGATTCGATGAGGAGCCCGGCGGTACCTTCGCTGGTTTCGACCATCAGGTTGACTTGCGAGCCACGCGCGGTTTCCTTGTGGTCTTTGAACATCAATTTCATTCCGCCGTTGCTGCCGCGGATTTCGTTCTCCGTGGTCTGGCGCACCAGTTCTCGCAGCGAATTCGAAGCGGGCTGCTGCCCGCTCGAAGAGCCCACCGCGGCTGCTACCGTAAGCGCAGCGATCAGCCGTACCCATTTGCGCCGCATTTCGTTAACTTCAGGAGACCGCGAACCAGATCGCAGCTTGACGGATTGATCTGCCGTTGCCACACGCATCTTCCGAACTACCTTAGATTCAGATTCTAAGCCTTACCGATGGCCGCGTCGGTAACCCATGGTAACCATTTCCCTTTTGGGGCTGCCGGGGATCGACCAAATCGGTTAGAATCCAGTCTCCGCGTCGAGCCGGCGGCAAAATCGTTAAAGGAGATCCAAACCATGCCTACCGAGGTGGATTTCGCCCATATCGGCAAGTCTGTCAACATCAAAGGAGAAGTTACCGGTACGGAGGACCTGTACGTCGGTGGCGTGGTCGAAGGCTCCATCGACCTGGCGGGGAACAACCTGGTCGTCGGCCCCAACGGTCAGGTTAAAGCTAAGGTTCAGGTCAAAGGAGTCGTTATCGAAGGCAAGGTGGAAGGCAGCATTCGAGCGAGCGAGCGGGCGGAGCTGCGAAAGACGGCCATCATGGTCGGCGACATTTCAACCCAACGCATTGTGGTCGAAGACGGAGCGTCGTTCGTAGGGAAGGTGGATGTGCAACCGGAAGCCACAAAACCTGCGCCAAAGATCTCCTCCCAACCGGGCACGGGGGCCAACCCTGGCCTGCCCGCAATTCGAACCCCAGGCGAGTCAGTACGCAAATCGTAAGCTTCGGTGTCGCCGGTCTCCTGCGCAGCGTACGATGATCTTGATGTATCTTAAAGGTGCAAAGGTTCGTGCGATCCAATTCGTCTCTGATGAAAATATTTCGTAATCCCACCATGTCCGCCCCGGAGGTCAAACCGGCTCCCGGGGTCCAGCGGCTGACCCGGCGGTCCAGCGGGCTTCGAGAACTGGCACGCTTGCTGCAGTCAGAAGAACCGCTGTGCGTTCTCGATCTCGGTTCGACTTCTGCGGCCAATATTCGCTACCTGACGGAACGGGGACATAAGATCTATAGCGAAGACCTGCTCGAGGCCTCGACCGACCCTGAACTGGTTAGCAAGGGCGAGGATGGACAGCGAGTCTTGGACCACAAGAACTTTTTCAGTGAGAATCTGGCTTATTCGACGGCCCAGTTTGACCTGGTGCTGTGCTGGAATTTGGCCGACTATCTGGACGAGAGCCTGGTAAAGCCCGTCGTGGCTCGCCTGTGGTCGGTTATGAAACCAGGTGCCGTGCTGTTGGCCTTCTTTCACACTCGCGAAGCCGGACCCGACGCGCCTTGTTATCGATACCACATCGTGAGTCCGGACATCCTCGAAATGCAGCATGTCCGGGCGCAACGGGATTTGCGCAAGGGCCCCACGGGCGGCGGCGAAAGAAGCTTTCGCCTGCAGCGCGTCTTCAATAACCGCCACATCGAGAATCTTTTCCGGGATTTTACTTCGATCAAGTTCTTCTTAACCCGCGACAACGTCCGCGAAGTGCTGGTGGTGCGATAGCTACCGGCTTTATCTCGTGCTGCGGACCAGATAGCGAGCCAGCGCGGGTGAGCTCTCGACCAGAGCAACCAGAGGCTTGCGCGCAAGGCGCGGGATCTGAAGCATACGCCGAAGCCTGGCGGAGGAGCGAAAGACCGGCGCCAGAGACCGGCGATATTGTCGGCGGTAATCATCGACGGCGTGGACGAGAGGAATCTCGTGCTGAAGGAAGGGGGCCAGGCAGCGCGCCGCGAGAGCGCCGCTGCGCAGCGCCAGCGAGATTCCGTCGCCCACAAATGGATCCACAAAACCGGCGGCATCACCCACTGCCAAAACCCCGTCTCGTGCGGTCTCAGGCTTGGCGAAGACCAGAGGCGCCACGCCAATCGGCGGCATGCGTTGCTGCCATTGCTGGGCGCGGCGGGAGAGCGCGGGATGGAGTTCGAATACATCCTCGAGCCGGCTGGCGACATCCGCCCGCACCATGGCGCAAACGTTGATGCGCCCCCCATCCTCTTCGTCTCGTAGCGCCACCGGCCCTACCCCACAGTAACCGCCGTCAAAGAAATAGAGATCTACGGATTCGCTGGCAGAAGACTCGAAGAAGTGCGCCTTGACGCCAATCCATTTGGCCGGCCCCGCGCCGGCCTTCGATCCTGCCTGCTTCAGGTTCGACCAACGACCAGAGGCATCGATCACGGCCCGGGCTTCGAAATCCCCCACTGCGGTGCGCACCACAAATGGCCCGGAGCCCTGGATCGAGTTGGCGCTGGCTTGTTGCCTGGCCTCCACCCCAGCCTGTCGTGCTGATTGCCAAAGAGCGAGATCGAGGTCCAGGCGCGCGATACTGCGCGCGGTCTGCTCGATCGGAGCTTGGAGCATGCGATCGTCCAGGAAGATGCGGGCTCTTGGAATCCGGATTGCGTCCTCGAGAAGGCCGCGCTCCTGCTGGCTGAGCAATTCCGCCAACAGGCCCAGCGCCTCCGGGGAAACGAATTCGCCGCACACTTTGTGACGCGGCAGGCGTCCGCGCTCCACCAACAAGGCGCGTGCCCCGCTACGGGCGGCGGTGATGGCGGCGGCGGTCCCGCCCGGCCCGCCCCCGATGACAATCAGATCGTACATAAATTGGCAATCAGCCACGGCTCGCAACCGGCTCGCCAGGAAACCCATGTTTCCACACCACGACCCCCATCCGGAACAAAGCGTGGCGCTCGATTACGACGCCCGCAGCCGACGTCGATGCAAGGATCTCCTCGATCTCGTTGGGCGTGTACGCCTGTCGGATGGAAGCAGGGGCGTCATGTTGGGTCAGCCGGCTGCGGTAAAGCGGCCAGCCAGCGTACGCCAGTGCCAGGTGCAACGGGTGTCGCACGAGATCGTTGATCAGCACCGCGATTCGAGCCACGCGCAGGCCTTCGTTGACAACCCGCACGAGGTCTTGCGGCAGGAAATGATGGGCAAGGAGACAACTCGAGACCAGGTCGAAACTCTCCTTCGTAAACGGCAAGTCGCGGGCGTCTCCGGCGACCCGGGGGACGGAGTCTGCAGCCCGATGTAGGAGGTGCGAGCGCACGCGGTCGAGCAAGCTGACCTTGAGGTGAATGCCGCGTCTTCGCAGCCGCTCCGCCGCGGCCCTGGGCACATCTCCCGATCCCGCGCCGACCTCGAGCAGCGATAGCGATCTGTTTCCTGTTTGTTTGGCCACGGCTTCGATCAGCGAGCAGGTTGTGGCCACTCCGCCGAACCAGTGGTTGATCCTGGTGAGATCGGCGAAAGAAGCCGCGATCTCATCCGGACTACCGCAATCACTATCGAGGAGCTCAGCAATTCGGACACGCTGCATAGGTGGCAACTCGTCCTATTATGGCAAGTCTCGTGGGTAGGCTTAGCGAGTCAGCGGCGCAGGGAGCGATGCGTCCGAGGAGAGCCAGAACGGAATCCGCTTCTCTCGGTCGTCCTAAACTTCGGCCAGCTCCTCTTCGAGCAGCTGCTTATTATAGAGATCGGTGTAGTAGCCGTTCCTCGCCAACAGCTGCTCGTGCGTGCCCAGTTCGACAATCGCACCCCCGTGCAAGACGGCAATGAGATCGGCATTTCGCACCGTCGATACCCGATGGGAGATGAAAATCGTCGTGCGCCCCTGCATGATTTCCCGCAGATGATTCAGGATCTTGTCTTCGGTTTGAGTGTCGACGCTGGCCAGCGCATCATCCAGAATCAGAATGCGGGGATTGCGCAGCAGGGCTCTGGCAATCGCCGTGCGCTGTTTCTGGCCCCCGGAGAGGGTGATGCCGCGCTCCCCCACTAAGGCTTGATATTGCTCAGGAAAACTTTCGATGTCCTCGGCGATGCTGGCCCCTCGGGCCGCGGCGCCGACTTCGGCATCGCTGGCTCCGCTGACTCCAAGGCCGATATTCTCGCGGATCGTTTCGCTGAAAAGAAAGGTCTCTTGCGGTACGAAACCGATAGACTTGCGCAGGAACTCCAAGGGATATTCGCGAATGGGCCTTCCGTCGATGAGCACGGTCCCCGCTGCCGCATCATAGATTCGCGGAATCAAACTGACCAGCGTGGTCTTGCCGGAACCGGTTGGACCGACGATCGCCAGACTACTCCCGGCGGGGATTCGCAGGTTGATGTCTTTGAGCACCGGCACGCCGTCGTAGGAGAAATTGAGATGGCGGAAGTCGATTTCTCCACGCAGCGGGGCAGCCGAGCTCTCGTACTTGACTTCCGCGGTATCGGCAATCTCCGGCGATTCGAGAAAAATCTGTTCGATCCGGCCCATCGAGGCAGTTCCGCGCTGGAAGATGTTGAGCACCCAGCCCAAAGCGATGACCGGCCAGGTGAGTTGCACCATATAAGTGTTAAAGGCAACAAAAGCACCTAGGCTCATCGCGCCTTCCAGGTGCAACGTCGTGGCGGGACCGAGCGAGGAAACGAGCTTCACCGTAAGCTGACCGTTGAGCACCTCGCGCCCGCCCAACCAGAGCACGAGCACGATGGCGAGACCCAACATGATTTCGAGTGTCGGCCAGAGCATGCCCATTAGGCGGACCAGTTTGAGACTTCGTCCGATATATTCCCGGTTCGAAGCTTCGAAACTGGCGATTTCCGCCTCTTCCTGGACGTAGGCGCGAATCACCCGAGCCCCGGAAAAATTCTCCTGGGCCCGAGCTGAAATATCAGAGAACATCGCTTGAATCTTTTCGAACCGTTCATGGATCTGCCGCCCGAAGTACTGGATCACGATGCTGACCAGAGGCAAGGGGAGAAAGGCATACATCGTGAGTCCGGGGCTGATCGAGAGCATGAAGGCCAAGGCGCCGGCGGTGAACACAATCGTATTCGCCGAGTACATGATGGCCGGCCCGAGCAACATGCGAACCGCATTGAGATCGTTGGTCGCCCGAGCCATGATGTCGCCGGTGCGGGTTCGCTGGTAGTAGGAATACGACAGTTTTTCCAGGTGACGGAACAGATCGTTCCGCAGATCAAATTCGATTTCGCGAGAGATGCCGATCACGATCCAGCGTGTGAGGAACTGAAAAATGCCCTTCGTGCCGGCAACGGCAAGCAACAGCAGGGCGTAGGTGACGAGCTTTTGCCGGGTGACACCTGCATGCAGGTCATCCACCGCCCAGCGGATCACCTGGGGGAACAGAATCCAGACGCCGTTGTTTAGAAAGACGCATACGGTCCCCACCAGGTACTGGCTGCGGTACTTCTTGAGATAGGGGAACAGCGGGCGCAAGCTCTTGGGCAGCATAGTAGCTTCTGAAATACGATTGTACCAGTGCGCCCTTAGCCAGACGGGGATCCGAAGGTCCCGTCCTACCGTTGTGTTCTACGGCATGTCGCGTCAGCCGCGCGACCGAGAGATCTGGAAGCAAATCGATCGGGTCGGCGATGGGTTCCGGTGCAGCCGTTAGAGGTTTCACAGATTGCGATGGCCTGCGGATTTTGCGATCAGAGCCATTTCACCAGTACGTTCCGCAGGCTCACCGCTACGCCCCCCTACCGCTATCGCTTGCTGACGATCGGAAGCCGGTCCGTAGGCAAACCTCGGCAGATCTCGATGATCGATCGACATCCTCGGACGGGAAATCAGCGTTAGGAAGGGAGCGCCACGAGTGTTAGGAGCTCTTTGCGGACCGTCGGAGGCGAAAAGCTCCTGGCTCAGCAGGAGGAACGTTGCCCTGAAATGGCTCCGTCCTCCTCGCTGGACTTACCGAAACGATGCTCGGCCCTGAGCCTGATTGGCCGAACCCCCAAGTCTATTCCGGGCTCGGCGCGGAATGCTCCATCATGCGCTGTTGGGCGCGTTGCTCGCGCTTTGCCAAGAATTCGTTCAGCTTAGTTTTCTGGTCGGTGGTGAGCACTTCGTAGGCCTGAGCCGCCAGCTTCGCGTGCTCGACCTCGAGTTGAGCGCGCACTTGCGATTCCTGGGTGGCGATGGCCGTAGCCTTGGCCGGATCGAAAGCGCCACTGGTAACCAGCTTTATCATCGCCAAGTGGCTTTCGCGTTCTTGGCTCCACAAAGGCTTCAGGCTGGCTTTGCCGCTTTGGTAGATCTGCTTGATCTGCGTTTGTTGGGCATCGCTAAGATCGAGCATATCCATCAT
>DATJVZ010000262.1:0-7480 GCA_035501575.1 Terriglobales bacterium
GGCACCATCGATCAAGGCCAGTTATGCATCAGAAAATGGTCCAGGACGAATTGCTTGTAACCCTGACGCACTCCTACGAAGAGGATCCCGGTCAGTTTGTGATCATGCCCAAGCTGGTCTTGGACTCCTCGCTGGCCCGCCTCGCTATGGCCGAGCTCAGAAACGAAGGCTATATCGAGGAGCAAGTCCGCGGGGTCGTGCGCCTCACTCCGCGAGGCTACGCAAAGCTCAGAAGGAATTAGGTCTTCGGGAGAAGGCCTCTCTTTCGAGCCCCCGTCACACAGGCCGTAAGCATCCCATTGCCGTAATTTAATCGCCCACGGGCTGCCATTCTCTAATCGAGGACACTCGGATGGTTTCGCTTCTCAGGCCAGCAAGGAGCGAACCATGGCGTAGCTCACCAGCTCAGCGCGATTCCGAACATGCAGTTTGCGATAGATGCGGGCCCGGTAGGTTTCCACCGTGCGAAGGGTAAGGTGCAGGTGGGAGGCAGTTTGCGAATTGGTGTAACCGCGCGCGAGATCACCGAGAATATCGATCTCGCGTTGCGTAAGCGCCGGCCGTTTCAGGGTCAGCTTGTGGTCGGGCTGGTGTATGGCGAGCACACTGCTGACCCGCGGATCGATAAAATTCCGTCCCGCGGCGGTCATGCGTACGGCGGTAATCAAAGCCGAGGAAGGAGAGTGCTTAACCACGTATCCGCGCGCGCCCACCGCCAGCATCGACCTTGCATAAGAGACATCGTCGTTGCTGGTCAGAACGACGGCGCACGCATCCGGCGCGCTCCGGACGATATGACTGACGGCCCGCAAGCCACCCGAGCTGCCCTCGACGGGCACGTCCAGCAACACGACATCGGGTTTCAGATCGCGGAATTTCTCGGGCGCTTCCGCCAGGCATTCCGCTTGGCCGACTAACTTGACCTCCCTCGCCGGCCCGAGCAAAAGACGTATGCCCTCGCGGACCATGGCGTAGTTCGACGCCAGCAACAAGCGAATAGACATGGAAAAATGAAGTCTACCACACGAACCCGGCCGCAAAAGCTGACGGATGGCCAAGACCGGAAGCTTATTGGCGGCTTAGGCGCAGTTGGGATTGTCTGACGAGCGTGGCGGGGGGCTGCCGTCACTGGCAGCTTATACAGCTGGCCCGTACCTCCAAGCGTGTGGCGTGAACGTCGTGCAATTCGACCATGTGTGCCCCGGGCACGGTTCTCCCGGTTGTCGAATTCATCCAGAGTTCGCGCAGTTGATAGTGTCCGTTCTCTTCGGTAAAAATCAGCCGCGCGGTGCGTGCGTGCGATGTGGTTCGAAGCGGCTCGGCTGTAACGCTCATTGACTCGCGACCGTGGCTGGCTCGCAGATAGACGGTTCGATCTCCTGCCAGCGTGACCACGTAGTTTCCGGCAGGAAACATGACCTGCTTTACCATAAAGTCAAAGGGAACCTCCGCCGTGAGTTGCGGAGCGGCTTGTTCTCGGGTCTGTGCGCCGAGGTACGCCACTAGAACGAGCACCAGGACAGCGCATGCGACCAATCTCGCCTTCTTCATGAATACCTCCTCTGGCCTCGCCATGGTCGAGAGAACCACCGAACGAGGGAAGGACCCGCCCTTGGAGGCAGGTCCTGTCGTTGATCCCTTGCCTAGGATTACTCGGCGTTGATCTCGACGATCTGGGTATTTTGAGCAACCATCGTTTGCTTGACGTTCGACATCAGCAATTCCCGACCGGCATGTCCCGAGTCCCAGATTTGCAGCAACGCGTACTGATCACCTGCCTTCAAGAAAATCAGGCTGGGCCCATGGGCCACCTTTTGAGATTCGACCGGATTGGTTAGAAACATGGCAGAACCGTGGCCGCTCTCAATGGTCCACACGTCGTCGTCAATCGTCCCGCGCCGAACGATGTAATGCCCGGCGGGCAGAATCTTGCCTTTAACCATGAAATCAAACGGAATGTTCAGCTGCAATTGCTGGGTTTGCGCGACGCCCGGAACACAGGCGGCGACAAGCAAAGCAAGCAACAGGCTGAGTTTCAAAAACTTCATAAGAACTTCCTCCTCAATGTAATCGGAAAAATATCGCACCGCGTCCCCGGTGCCACCCTCGACAGCAGATGCTATGGAAAGGGAAAGTGGCACGCAAGGTTACGTTGGGCGTCCAGTTGGTTCCCCAAAGTTATGGTGGAAAACACGTCACCCGTTCGTGCCAATGTGCGCTTCGGCTGCCGCACGGGGTGCGATGGAGAGTAGTGAATTTAGTCGCAATTTTCGGCTCCCTTTTGATCACGGCCGCGACTGGCCCAAGGTCACTTATAGGAATTTGAACTGGTTCGCGCTTGGCGTCGGGACGAGGAGGCAAGCTGCAGGAAAGCAGTCGAAGTAACCTGAAGGTAATCTAGGGAAAGTAACCAGGGGGAAAAGAAAAAGGCCGTGATCTTGGTTATGCCCTAGCCGCCAGCTCCTGCGAGGGAGCCAGCAGCGTGGAGTCATGCACCATCACGGCCCTTGATGTGATCACTGCTTTCGCAGCTCCTAACCCCAGCTAGTCCTCGCAGAGTAGCCGGCTTTTTCGGGTCAGGTCGTTCGCCGGGTTGCCCCTGCCAACGCATCACCCAGCCTACTTCGGTCTGTCCAGTGTTATTGAGCCAGACCTTTCGACCGTCGACGCGCGCAAAAGTAAATGCTGGTTTGAAAAATGTCAACGCCGCTTTTTGGTGCACGCCAAACCCCACGGCTGTGAATTCTGTGCATAACAATTCCCTCGCATCCGGGAAGTTAGCGGAAGAAAACTACCGTGCTACGGTTTTTCCACAGCCGCTTGCACAGGATCCATCTCGCGCAAGAATTCACAGGAGAATCATCCTAGCCTCTTGACGCCGGAGGGCAAGTCAAGCATCTTGGGTTCAACTGAGTTACGTCTTCCGAATGTCAGCTCTCGTGGCCTACATCGATGGTGGCTCTCTGGGAAATCCGGGGCCATCCGGTATTGGGGTAGTGATCGACGGCGCCAGCGATGAAACCCTCAAGATCTCCAAGTGGATTGGCTGGCAAGACAATAATGTTGCGGAATACACCGCTCTGCTTGAGGCTCTGCAATGTGCAGTGCTGCTCAAGGCTCGTGAGCTGCACGTCTATTCCGATTCCGAAGTCGTGGTCAAGCAAATGACAGGCGTCTATGCTTGTCGCAGCCCGCGCCTCTACTCGCTGAATTGGACCTGCCGCAAGCTGGCTCGGTGTCTGAAATTTTCCATTTCTCACGTCAGCCGCGAGCACAATGCCGAGGCCAACCGCCTAGCCAACTTCGCCGCCCGCAAGCGGATTCGACAGTAAAGTTAAAGTAAAGATCCCACACCGCACCTGACCAGTGGCAGAGGAGTGGACTCGCTACGCCTAGGCATAGTTGTCGATGGGATCAGGGCGGTGTGTTCCTGATGTCTTCCGGCAAACTTGTCGGCCAATCCGAGGCATGGGTGCGAAGCCCTATCGCACTGCAGGTCGAAGCGAACCTCAGCCGCAGCTTTAGCATCCCACTACCTCCGGGATAGGCGCTCAGGGCTCGGCTGACGAGAAAGCGACGGCCAGGTCGAGCAGCATTGGGACCGTTTTGTCCGGCTCCCGCCAAAACGCCAGCAAGCGCTGAAAACTGAAAGACCTATCGCCGGCCGAGCGAGTGAAATTAGGCTTGCAAACAGGGGAAGGATAGGCGAAAGCATAGAGGCTCGAATGCTGTCAGTTAGGGACGTAAAATTGTCTACAGATTGTAAAAACATTGTCACCAGATGAAAACTGTTTATCTCCCAACCGTCGCAGAAGAGTAAGCTAAGAAACGCAAACCATTGTTCTGAAAAGGAATCACGGCGATGCGTGTAGATGCTCATCGAGACGCTGGCCTTCAGCGTGCCTCTGGCACTCTCGCCAAGGATGTTCCGCCCGTCGCTCCGAGCTCAACCAGCACGGAGCGGATTCTTGTGGTGGAAGACGATCATGCGGTACAGAAGGCGCTGAAGCACCTCTTCCAGACCGAAGGCTTCGAGATCGAAATCACGGGAGACGGAAAATCGGCGCTCGAAGCTTTTCGCCGGGCTACGCCTTCGGCTATTGTGCTCGATCTGCGGCTGCCGGTGATGTCGGGTCGCGATGTTTGCCGCGAGATCAAACAGCAGGCTCCGTCCGTTCCCATTATCGTTCTGAGTGCCGCCAGCGATGTCTCCGATAAAGTGTTGTTGCTCGAGCTGGGGGCCGATGACTATGTCACCAAGCCGTTTAGCCCACGCGAACTGTTAGCCCGTGTGCGGGCCGCCTTGCGACGCAATCTCCGCAAGGACGCTTCCGAGTTGGTCTCATTCGACGGAATTTCCGTCGACTTCACCAAGATGGAAGTCACCCGCGATAGCGAGCGGGTAGGGTTAACGGCACAGGAATTCAAGACATTGAAATTCCTGGTGCAGAACGCCGAGCGGGTAATCACGCGAGATGAGCTGCTCAACGAAGTCTGGGGATATCAAAACTACCCTACCACGCGCACGGTGGACAACCACATCCTGAAGCTGCGGCAGAAGTTGGAGAAAGATCCCCCTAACCCCAAGCATTTCCGCACGGTGCACGGCGTCGGATACAAGTTTGTGCGATGAGGGGAAACCGCGTCCGGTAAGCTCGGCGCCATTAGGGCGGAGGGGAGCGGAGCCTGATGAAACTTCGTCTGCGCACTAAGTTTCTGCTCTCCATGTTATTGATCTCGGCTAGCCTCACGGCCACTAGCCTCCTGTTGGTGCGGCACACCGTTCAGTCCCAGGTCAAGAAAAGCCTCGTCTCCGATCTGCGCAATTCTATTAGTACGTTTCAGAATTTCCAGCAGTTGCGTGAGCTTACTCTGACCCGTTCTGCGGAACTGCTGGCCTACCAGCCGGAATTACGTGCGTTGATGACCGCACCCGACGAGGCCACCATCCAGGATGCCTCGAACGACTGGTGGCGGTTGGCGGGCAGCGACCTGTTCGTGTTGGTAGACCGCTCCGGCCGAGTGGTCGCCCTGCACGCTGCCACTCCGGGCTTTTCCCGCGAAATGGCCCAACACTCGCTCGGCACTCCCCTCCCCCAAGGGGCTTCCGCACAGTGGTGGTTTGGCTCTCAGCATCTCTACGAGGTCTTCATTGAGCCGGTCTACTTTGGCGCCGCCTCCGAGGGCCGGCTCTTGGGCCTTCTGGTTCTTGGTTACGAAATCGATCAGGCGGTAGCGGCACAAGTCAGCCGCATCGCCGCCAGCCAAGTGGGCTTCTATTACGGAGACATGGTGGTCAAAACCACGCTGAGCCCGGCGCACGAGGTGGAGTTGACACGACATTTGTTCGTTCAATCCGGTTCTGACGTAACTGGCCCGGAAGAAGTGCAACTGGGAGACGAACATTTTCTGGGCGATTCGGTGGATCTGACGCCGGGCAAGGCGCCAATGGTGCGTTTGACCGTACTCAAATCCTATGATCAGGCAACGGCTTTCCTCGACAGCCTGAATCGCTTGCTGCTGGCCCTCGGCCTGGTTGCCGTCGTGGTGGGAAGCGCACTGGTGTTTGTCATTTCGCATACCTTTACCCGGCCTTTGGGGAACTTGGTGGCCGGCGTGCGCGCCCTGGGAAAGGGCGACTTTCAGTATGCCCTGGACGCGAGCGGCAGCGACGAGACTGCGGAAGTCACAGGGGCATTTAACCGGATGCGGGCCAGCCTGCTACGAACCCAGCAGGATTTGCTCGAAGCCGAACGCCTGGCGACCATCGGACGCATGGCTAGCTCGATCTCCCATGACCTGCGGCATTCTCTTGCCGCCATCGTTGCCAATGCCGAGTTCCTGCTCGAAAGCCGCCTGTCTTCGGAACAGCGCGAGGACCTTTACCAGGAAGTTTGCATTGCCGTAAACCAGATGACAGACCTGATCGACTCGCTGCTCGAATTCTCGCGCACCCCGGAGTCGCTCCGGCTGACCCGCGGAGATCTGAAACCGCTGGTGGAGCGGGTGGTTCAGGCAATCCGCACCCATCCCCGTTATCAACCAGTCTCAATCAGCGTGCGCGCGCAGGGCGATTCGACCGGATGGTTTGATACCAAGAAGCTGGAGCGCGCGCTCTACAACCTGCTGCTGAACGCCTGTGAAGCCTCATCCGGTGAGGATGGACGAATCACGGTCAGCTTGATTCAAGCCTCCGACGGAATTCAAATTCGCGTTTCCGATAATGGCCGCGGCATCCCCGAATCGATTCGCGACAAGCTTTTCGACCCCTTCGTCAGCATGGGCAAGGAAAACGGCACCGGTCTCGGTCTGACCATAGTGCAGAAGATCGTGCAGGACCATGGTGGTGAGATTGTGGTGGAACAGACATCGAGCCAGGGGACGGTTTTCCGTCTAACCCTTCCGCTCTCCTCAACCGCCATGAGCGGAGTTGGCCAGGCCCGACGGGAACCACCACTGTTTGCCCGGCAGCAAGGGAATGCGGTCGAGTAGGGTTTCTGCCACTTCTGGCCGGGAGATCCCCTCCCGCGAGGTTGCTGAAGTATCGTTTTCAGGGGAATCACCGGGTAACCACAGTCTTCTTCAGGAGGCGCTTGTGAGAGACAAGAACGTTTTTGGGATGGGACGAGCAGCCCTGCTTGGGGGATTCCTGATTATGGCAAGCACCCTGGCGGCGTGGGCCCAGACGGCGGAGGCCGCGGGAGCATCATCGTCCGACGCGGCCGTGACGGTTGCGGTTCAAGAACTCAAGCAGCAAGTCGGCGAACTGCGCGCTGCCGTCGCCGAAATGCGGGCCGAGGCTGCACAGTATCGTCAGGAAACGGCCGAATTGCGGCGCGAATTGGAGGATCTCCGGGGACAACCGGGCGCAGCCTCTGTCGAAGCCAAATCCTATCCCAATCCGTCCCGTCCGGAACCGTCCGGAACGGAAGCGGCTCCTCAGACCGCACCGGCGGCGCCCCTCGAGCAACGGGTTGCCAGTCTGGAGGAAACCACCCAACTGCTCAACAGCAAGATCGAGGATCAGTACCAGACCAAGGTGGAGAGTGCGTCGAAGTATCGCGTGCGGCTTTCGGGCATCGCCTTGATGAATCTTTTCGGCAATAGCGGGACAACCGACAATATGGACATCCCCAGCCTGGTGCTCGGACCGAACCAGGGCGGAAACTTCGGAGCCACGTTGCGGCAATCGGAAGTCAGTCTTGAGGTCTTTGGGCCGACTCTCGCCGGCGCCAAGACCTCCGCGGACGTGCAGGCCGACTTTGCGGGTGGATTCCCCAACACCTGGAATGGTGTCAATTCCGGGATTTTCCGCTTGCAGCTGGCCAGCGCGCGTTTGGATTGGCCCAGCACATCGGTAGTGGTCGGACAGGACAACCTCTTCATCTCTCCCCTCTCGCCCACTTCCTTTGCCAGCCTGGCGGTTCCCGCTTTCAATTACGCCGGCAACTTGTGGGCATGGACTCCCCAGGTCCGGGTG
>DATJVZ010000263.1:0-6599 GCA_035501575.1 Terriglobales bacterium
ATTTCGTCGGAGATACGGAATTTTTTTGTGCTGCCGAGAAGTTGCTCTTTATGAAGATAGTAGCAATAGGTACAGTCCAGGTTGCAGATGGGCCCAACCGGTTTGACCATCGCGTGATAGGCACGGCGGGCGCCGGCGGGCGCGGGCCACGGTGACAAGAGCAACGTCGGACGTTCTGTTTGCATGGCGATTCTCTAGCTCCTATCTGCGCGCTAGAGGGCTACCCTCCGAATGGCTTCGAGCACTTCTTTGCCGGAATCCGTTTTTCGGAAGTAAGCCGCACAACCCAACGCTTCGGCCGCGCTGCGCACTCCGGGATCGTCATGAGCCGTGATAAAGATGATGGGCGTCCGCTCCTCTACCCCCGCGAGCCGCTCCGCGAGTTCCAGGCCGGACATGCCATCGAGTTGGATGTCTAGGAGCAGGCAGCCAAACTGAGGACGCTTATGGTCTGCGAGAAACGATTCCGCCGAGTCATAGGTAATCGGCTGAAGTCCCGCCGCCCGGAGTAGCCGACCGAACGATCGGCAAATAGCCTCGTCGTCATCAATGACTGCGACATAGGTGGTGGCAATGCGGGCCATCGGCATCCGAGGAGCAATATAGGAACGGAAAGTTGACCCCGTCTACTGCCCTTTGGGGAAGGTCTGTGCGGGCTCTTGAAAAGTTCCCGCCGCCTGCATATGCCGGGCGAGTTCTGCTGCGGAGCGCATTCTCAACAACGCCGGCGCCGATGCGTCCGGTGGCCGCAACTTGGTGATCAGGTCCTTGGGTGACAAACGCCAATCCTTCCCCAAAGGGAAGTAGACGCCCTTCGCATCGTGTGTCAAAAGTGCTAGACGGCCAACACGGATGACTTGCGAATTTGCCGCGAGAATCCGAGGTCGGAGAGTGTTCAATGCGGAAGAATAACCACCCTGGGGTTCAAGCCCTAAAGATAGCCGCCTACGCGGTCATCGTGGCTTATGGCATCCAAATGGTTTCCCATCTTCTCTCCATCTTGCTCTTAGCCGTCCTGCTCACTTATGCCATTCTTCCATTTCCGCAGTGGCTGGTGCACCGATTTCATTTCCACAGGAGCACCGCGCTCCTCTGTGCTGTACTTCTTGTGATCACGTTCTATACCTGCACTACATTTGCTTTAGTCAAAGCGGGCCTGCAAATGAGCGCAAAACTTCCCGTCTACGAACTGCGGATTCAAGATGTGTACCAGCAGCTGACCGCTTTCATGGCGCGACACGGATTTGAGCTAAGTGGCCAATTCGTCAAAAGCTCTTTTAGTTCAGAAAAGATCATACAACTCCTCGGTGACGTCCTCCCGGCAACTCTCGGGTTCTTTTCTGACCGCCTGTTAATTTGGTTTATAACACTGCTGTTTCTAGCGGCGCTGATGGATCCTGAACGGGCCAATGGTCCGATCGCCCAGAGATTTGCACACTTTGGCAAAGACATTCAGCTCTATATCGCTTCCACCGCGAAAACCGGAGCCGTCACTGCCACCGCGAATCTGCTGCTCATGAGCTTGTTAGGCGTTGATTTTGCGGTGGTCTGGTGCGTTCTTTACTTCTTTCTCCACTTCATTCCGAGCATAGGATTCCTGATCGCACTCGTACCACCCACTTTGCTGGCACTCCTGATGTTTGGGTGGAAGAGGGCATTGCTCGTGTTCGCGTGCCTGGTTATGACAGAGATGTTAGGCGAGAACGTATTGAAACCGATCCTGTTGAAGAAGGATCTCGACGTATCGCTGATGAATGTCACGCTCTCGCTACTCGGCTGGGGATATTTGATCGGTCCAGTAGGTGCAATTCTCTCAGTGCCGTTGACTCTAGGGCTCTTTAGGATCATCGAGAATGATAGAACGAGCGCAAGCCCACATCGGTCGCTGGTGGCCACCTGACACGAAATGAGTTCTCGATGTTCCACCTGGGTTTCCGTTTTTTCTGTTCGAGGATTTCCTTATGGAAGCATTGCCGGTCTCATTAGTCGCCTTCTCTATCGTGCTGATCGTCAGCACTGTGGCCATTCATTCGGTGGGAACGTTCTTCTTGCTTTGGGGCACCGTGAAGTATCAGGACTTTAGGTCCGGGCGGTCCCGGTTCCTTCCACTCACCTGGGGAGTGATGATCCGTGTCCTGGCCCTCCTTCTGCTCCACATGGTGGAAGTAGCGCTATGGGCAGTTCTGTTTTTTAAGGAGGGTTGCTTCGCTGATCTTCGCACTTCCATCTATTTTTCCCTGATCACGTATTCGACGGTGGGCTACGGGGACGTCGTGCTCAACGCGCAATACCGGATGTTGGGAGGTATCGAAGCGCTGGTTGGTGTACTGATGTTGAGTTGGTCGACCGCACTCCTCATCGGCTATCTGCAGCGGGCCTACACACCATTCCTGGATCTCTGGCGGGGCTCCCGCCGAGATGAATAAGTCATCCCGTCCATCGCAGGTGGAAAACCGTCAATGATCGAATGCGGACGTGTCTGGCATGGGCACTAAAAGAAACTGGTTGCGCACACTGACGAATCGGGCCGCGTCCAACTAGGGTTTTTCCTAGGTGCGATCGTCTTCGATGAGATATAAAGTCAACACGACCGGTGAGCGGTTGAAGTGGGACCGACTCTGTTATTGATGAGGACGATGTGTGGCCGAGGCCTGACGGCCGATGCAGTCCGGAGGCGAATGGAATGAATACCAAATCGGAATGGCGTGACCCTTTGTGGCCGGAGTTCAAGCCAACGTCCACTGCCGCCCTCGCGTCATTAAATAGGCGGGTGTTTTCCAGCTACTTCTCTTGCCCGGCGCAACTTCTTTGTGTCTTAGTTCTCTTATCTGTGGCGTTCGCCGGATGTTCCTCCAAGGAAGAGAAACCAGCCCCCCCACCGCCGGGTGTTACGGTTACGCCGGTGGTGAAGAAGGATGTGGAGATCCAACACGAATGGGTAGGAACAATGGCTGGCAATATCGATGCGGATATTCGACCCAAGGTCGAAGGTTTTCTCCTTACCCGCCTGTATCAAGAAGGTGCGTTCGTAGAAAAAGGTCAGGCAATGTTCCAGCTCGATAAGCGTCAGGCGCAGGCAGCCGTCGAGCAAGCAACAGGTGTTCTCGATCGAGCACGCGCCGCCTTAGCCCAAGCCGATATTGATGTGAGGCGCTATACGCCCTTGGTCGCGCAAAGAGCGGTCAGCCAGTCCGAGTTGGATAAAGCGCAAAGTGCGCAAAGAGCAGCGACGGCGATGGTTGACGCGGACCAGGCCGCTCTGGACAATGCCAATCTGAATCTGGGCTGGACAACGGTGACTTCGCCCATTTCCGGAGTTGCGGGCGTCGCCAAGGTCGGGATTGGGGACCTGATAACTCCCAACACGGTTATGACCACGGTCTCCAACGTGAATCCGATTTATGTGGACGTGAATGTTGCGGAGCAGGAGTACCTGCGATTCAGGCGAGGCGGAGCCGAAAAGGCAAAGAACCTGGAATTGATATTAGGAGACGGGACGATATTTCCGCAGCGTGGTCAGGTCCTTTTCGTGAACCGTGAAGTGGACACGCGCACAGGCACAATCCAAGTACGAGGAGAATTTCCGAATCCCGGGAACGTTCTTCGCCCGGGCCAATACGCGCGGGTTCGGGCCGTGACAGAAGTGCGGAAGGATGCACTTCTGATCCCTCAGCAATCGGTTGCCGAACTGCAAGGTGTCTATCAGGTAGCAGTGGTTGGCTCAGACAATAAGGTGACCATTAAGACCGTGAAGCTCGGTCCACAGTTTCATGACATGTGGGTGGTCGAGTCCGGACTTGGGGCGGGCGAGAACGTGATCGTCGATGGATTGCAACGTGTGAAGACCGGCGTGACCGTCGCACCTGTACCTTACAAAGACACGCAGGCAAACGCACTCCCGGGTGAGAAGTAGTCATGTCTAAATTCTTCATCGGGCGACCCATCGTTGCCATCGTCATAGCGATCCTCACGGTCATCGGAGGCGTGGTGGCAATGACAAAGCTGCCCGTCGCCAACCTTCCCGACATTGTTCCGCCGCAAATCAACCTCTCGACGACGTATACGGGTGCAGATGCCCTGACGATTGAACAGTCCGTTGCCACGCCCATTGAGCAGCAGATGAACGGCGTGGACAACATGCTGTACATGATGTCCACAAACGCGAACGACGGGACCATGACCCTTAAGGTCACCTTTGACGTGGGCACCAACGTGGACATTGACCAGGTGAACGCGCAGAACCGCTTGGCCCAGGCTAACCCGAATCTTCCCACCTCCGTGAACCAATACGGGGTGACTACAAAGAAGAGCATGGGGCTCCCCCTGCTGGTCGTTTCGCTTTACTCCCCCAACAGCACTTACAGCGGGGAATTTCTGGGGAACTACGCCACCATCAATGTTAACGATGCGCTTTTGCGCATCCCGGGGGTTGGGCAAGTTACGAACTTCGGCGCCGCTGATTATGCAATGCGCATCTGGGTAAAGCCAGATCAGTTGACAAAGCTGGGGCTAACCGTTTCTGACCTGACCAACGCCGTTCAACAACAGAGTCAAGTCAACCCTGCAGGTCAAATTGGTGGACAGCCCGCCCCTCCGGGCCAGCAGTTTACCTACTCAGTGCGAGCGCCCGGCCGACTTATTAGTGCGGAAGAATTTGGCAACGTCATTGTCCGGCAAAACGCAGACGGATCGACCGTGAGACTTAAGGACGTCTCGCGAATTGAGTTGGGCAGCTTGGTTTACCAACAAATCGGGCGGTTCAATCAAAAACCAGCGGTGATCGTTTGCATTTATCAGGCCCCCGGTTCCAATGCGCTTACCGTGGCGAACCAGGTGAAAGCCGAGATGAAAGAACTGCAATCCCGATTTCCGCAGGATCTCGACTACCAGATTGCCATGGACACGACCCTTCCGATCACGGAAGGGATGAAAGAAATTGTTACGACCCTGCTTGAGGCAATTGGCCTGGTTATTATTGTGGTTTTTCTGTTTCTACAGAACTGGCGCGCAACTCTTATCCCATTACTGGCAGTCCCGGTTTCGCTTGTCGGTACATTCGCCGTCTTCCCCATGCTCGGTTTTTCGATCAACACACTCTCGCTGTTCGGACTGATTCTTGCCGTGGGCCTTGTGGTGGACGACGCCATCGTCGTGGTGGAAGCGGTCGAACATCACATAGAACATGGACTTTCACCCAAAGATGCCACACTAAAGGCAATGGAAGAAGTATCCGGGCCGGTGATTGGAATTGCCCTGGTGCTTTCGGCTGTATTTGTCCCGATGGCCGCGCTGGGTGGCATTAAAGGCCTGCTGAACCAGCAGTTCGCAATTACGATCGCGATCTCCGTGCTGATCTCGGCCTTCAACGCTTTGACTCTTTCGCCGGCACTGGCCGCGCTCCTGCTCCGCCCGCGCAAGAAATCCAAAGGCCTTCTTGCCAAGTTCTTTGACAAGTTCAACTACTACTTTGGAAAAATGACGGAGGGCTATGTAAGTTGGAGCCGCGTCCTTATTCGTCGCTGGGTTCTCGCCATGATCTTGCTCCTGGGTATCGCCTTCGTCAGCGGTTACATGGGCAAGGGCTTGCCCACCAGCTTTATCCCGGAAGAGGACCAGGGGTACTGCTTTATCCAGGTTCAACTACCGGACGCGGCTTCCTTGCAGCGAACGGATGCCGTGATGCACAAACTTGATGACATGTTGGCTCACACCCACGGAGTAAAAAGTTACAGCGGCATCTCCGGATTCAGTTTATTGTCTAACACCTCCGCCTCCTACGCCGCGTTTTACTTCCTGCAACTTGAACCCTGGGATGAGCGCTTGACGGAAGAACTATCCGCTAAGGGAATCATGCAGGGTCTTAACCTGAAGATGCGGAAGGAAATTCCGGAAGCAATTGCATTTGCCTATGGGCCGCCGGCTATTCCCGGGCTTGGCGCGGCCGGTGGATTCACGTTCATGTTGCAGGATCGCAGCGCGGGGAATGTCGCTCAGCTCGCGGAAATGTTTGAGAAAGTAACTGTGGCTGCTCAAAAACGGCCCGAGATTGGGAGGCTGGTGACCACCTTCCGCCCATCGGTACCGCAGCTTTTCATAAATGTCGACCAGGATCGCGTGCTGAAGCAAGGGCTGCAGTTCAACGAGGTTTATCAGACTCTCCAGGCCTTCTTGGGAGGAGGCTACGTAAACCAGTTCAACCGTTTCGGACGCCAGTGGAAAGTCTACATTCAGGCAGAGCCGGAGTACCGCACGAGTGTGGACAAAATCAACAGCTTCTACATTCGGAACTCAAAGGGTGAGATGGCGCCGCTGGCATCCTTGGTGACCGTGAAGCGTGTTTCGGGGCCAGAGTACACAACGCGCTTCCAAATGTTCCGAAGTATCCAGATCAACGGATCGCCAGCCCCCGGATACAGCTCCGGGCAGGCTATGGCGGCCATGGAACAAGTTGCCAATGAAGTTCTGCCCTCCGGCTTCGGCTATGCCTGGATGGATATGTCCTATCAGGAGAAGAAAGCCGAGGGTGGGCAAGCCGCGGTGTTCGGTATGTCCTTCTTGTTCGTGTTCCTGATTCTAGCCGCACTTTATGAGAGCTGGTC
>DATJVZ010000264.1:0-7681 GCA_035501575.1 Terriglobales bacterium
TTCGCAGGTCCATGAATCGGCAACCGGCTTTGGCGCAGTATTCCTCGGAGGTGCTCATGATCTTCGACCCTAGCCCCGCTTTCTGCCGTCGAGGATCGACCGAGAGCAGCCCCAGGTAGGAGCGGTCACCGCGGAATTCAACGTAAGCGCAGCCGACCAGGATGCCTTCGTCCTGGGCGAGGAGGAACTTACCCTTCCCTAGGAGCGACCGAACAGAGTCAATATCAATGCGGTCGCGCTCGATGAGGAAGGCCTCGGCGTTGCGAAAGGCGAGGTTGATCAAAGCGGTGACGCCTTCTGCATCGGTGAGTTCGGCGAGACGAAATTGCACTGTGTTCTCCTCGAACTTGCGTCAACCTTGCGGGTACTGAAATGGACGTTCGCCAACTGCACCTGACGCCTTTACCCGCCTGAGCGTGCGGCGGAAGGGGGTACTAGCGCCAATCCCTTAGTTGGACCCCGCCTTCGTCACTTTCAGGGTATAGAATTTGGCCGCCCAGCATTTCACAGGAGAATTTAAGAATACCGCGAAACGAAAAATCGGAGGCAAGCGTGAAGAGATTCCGGTACGCGTGGTTCGCTCCCATTGTCGCATTACTGACCGTGAGCGTTGTCGCACAACAGAGTCCTGCCCCGCAGGCCCTTGTCATCCGGGCGGGTGTTCTGATTGACGGAAAGTCTGACCAGGCACGGCGCGATCAGGTGATCGTGGTTCGCGGCAATCACATCGACAATGTGTCCGATGCAGCGAGCGCGAAGATTCCATCCGGCGCGACGGTGATTGACCTGTCCCGCTACACCGTGTTGCCGGGGCTGATCGATTCACATACGCACATTTTTCTGCAAGGGGAAGATCCCGCTCAGGGCGGCTACGATGCGAACATTCTGACGGCACCGCTGGCACTGCGTGCTGCGCGGGCCACGGTCGCCGCACGGCGAGCACTGGAGCAGGGTTTTACCACGCTGCGCGATGTGGAAACCGAGGGTGCGGGCTACGGCGATATCGGAATCAAGGAGGCCATTGAGGCAGGTTACATTCCCGGGCCGCGCCTGTTTGTCGCGACGCGAGCCATCTCTACAACCGGAGGGTATCCGCTGGAAGGATACGCACCGGAGCTCGAAATGCCGAAGGGCGCACAAATTGTCGACGGACCCGTCGAAGCCCGCAAGGCGGCCCGCGAACAACTGGACCACGGCGCGGACTGGATCAAGGTATACATGACGCATCGGTCGTGGGTGGGAAGGAACGGCGAACTGGTTTCGCAGCCGACACTCACGGTCGAAGAGTTGCGCGCGATTGTCGACGAGACTCACGGCTGGCAAAAAAAAGTTGCGTGCCACGCCTACGGTGGGATCGGCTTGCATCGCGCGCTCGACGGCGGATGCGACTCGATCGAACACGGACTGGACCTCGACGATGCCGCGATTGCGCAGATGCTGAAACAGGGTACGTGGTACGTGCCAACGCTCAGCGTGTACTACACGGATTGGGCTCCGGCGGATACCCTGGCAGGCCAGCGCGACCGCCTGCGGGCTTCGCTGCATGAACCCTCGTTCAAAAAGGCTCTCGCCGCCAAAGTGAAAATCGTGTTTGGCACCGATATGGGCGGGATTCCGTGGACGGAGCCCATTGCGCAGGAGTTCTCAAAAATGGTTGACTTTGGCATGCAGCCGATGGATGCGATACAGAGCGCGACCTCGAGGGCTTCCGTCATGCTTGACATGCCGGGGAAACTTGGTGTGGTCGCGCCGGGTGCGTTAGCCGACATCATTGCGGTGAACGGCGACCCGCTCCGGGATGTGAAGGTGCTGCAGGAGGTGCAGTTTGTAATGAAAGATGGGAAGGTGTTTCGCTCGAATTAGCTGGAGTTTCCTTCGAAGATGGGATTGAAGAATTCAAGCTTTGCAGGCATGAAAGCACGCAGCCATCTCAGCTCGGTCAAATATTACCTTCGCCTGTGAGCCATCCCCTCTTGCCCGCTGACAAAGAGTCTGGGCCGCATCGCATCCCTTGAAACAAAGTGAGAGAATGTTATGTCGATGTTTTTGCGTGCACGGACGATCGCACGTGCCAAACGCCGCGGTTTAAGGAGAGACCCATGCCGACCAGTACCATTACTAACCCGCCTCTTGCTCAGCAGTTGCTCGATGCCGTTGATGCGACATCCGGTGGGCTGCACCCAGGCTTTCGGCCCGTTCATGCCAAGGGGCTGATGTGCTCGGGCACGTTCACACCATCGTCCGAGGCGGCTAGACTGACGCGCGCCCCACACGCGAGCAGGCCATCCACCCTCGTAACGGTGCGCTATTCAGACGGGACGGGCTTGCCGACCATCCCCGACAACGACCCCCGATCCGGCCCTCGAGGTATTGCCATCCGCTTCCACCTGGGCGAACATGACCACACCGACATCGTGGCCCACTCCACCAACGGTTTCCCGGTCCACACCGGGGAAGAATTCGTGGAGTTTCTTCGTGCTGCGACAGCCTTCGCGGCAGGGCAACCGGAGGCGTTCGGAGCTTTCCTCGCTGGCCACCCTAATGCGAAGCGGTTTATCGAAACACCCAAGCCGATTCCGAGTAGTTTCGCAAGGGAGGCGTTCTTTGCCGTCACGTCATTCAAGTTCACCAACGCTGATGGCGTGAGCCGCCACGGGCGTTTTCGCATTCTGCCAGAGGCGGGTACCGAGTACCTTTCGAACGAGGAGGTGGCGGCGAAGTCCGAGAACTTCTTGTTTGACGAGATCGGGGAACGCCTGGCAAGGGGACCGATTCAGCTGGGTGTGTTCGTGCAAATGGCCGGGCCAGGTGATGACGTTACTGATGCCAGTACTAGTTGGCCGGAGACTCGCGCCGAGATCCCCTTCGGCACGATCGTTCTGACGGCCCGCGTAGATGACCAGGTACCCGAGCTGCGAAAAATTATCTTCGATCCCCTTCCCAGGATTGATGGCATCGATGCATCGGGGGATCCGCTCACTGGCGTGCGCGCGGATGTCTACCTGCTCAGTGGCCGTCGGCGGCGGGCCGCTGCAGGTGACGGGAGGCGTGCAGCATAAACTGTTGATCCGGAAATCCGGCACTATAGATATGCATGGTCGTCAGATGGAGTGAAGAGGTCGAGGTTCTCGATCTCGCAAGGAAGGGTGTTGTTCTTGATGTGCTTCGCGAAGTGACACTAAATATCCCAAACGCATTTCCCTTTTTGAAAGAATGAAATTAACCCTTCCTCGCTTATCCTAAGAACCCTGGACCTCATCCACAAAGGCCCTGCTGGAGAGCAATTCGCCGAGGAATAACCAGCTGGCGACTCATCAAGGCCATGAGTCGGGGAGTGGTCCTGGCTGGTCCTTTGCTGGGGCTGCTCCCCAGGGCATTGATAGATTGCCCCCCCCGAAAAGTGTAAAACCATTGGGCTGCACCCCTCAGGTGAGACAGTTGGGAATGGTTACACTTGCCGCTCGATTGAATTTACTATTCAAATCAATCCTTTCCTTCGAGAATCACCCGTAGATGTCCAAAGTACTACGTTGCGCCGATGTTGTGGGTAGTTGCGACTTCATGGCCAGGGGTGAGTCTGACCAGGACATCTTGCAGCAAGCCTCTGAACATGCTCACTCTGCGCACAATATGAACGAGATCACCCCCGAGATCGCGGAGAAAGTCAAAGCTGCGATTCGGGACGAAGTTGCGTAAGGCGAAGCCCCGCTATGCAGCCGGGAAACTCAACCGCGTTAACAGGAGAGCCGTGGCTGTACACCAAGTGAGGCATTGTTATCGGAAAATTAGGGTGAGGGTTTGGTGGCTTTGCACCACCAACCCTCTCTACTGCAGATTTTGCAAAATGCTCGCACAAGCGGATCAATCGCGATCCGGTTCCGCCGTGGTTGCACTTGAGAATTGGGTACCGGCCTTAGGATAGGGTTTGTCATCTCCCAGGGTTCCCCGCCATAGGATCCGATTGAACTGGTCGGAATTGATCAGGTCAGGGTGATTGAAGTTGAAACCCTTGGTTACTTGCGCCCACCAGGCACCATCATGCAACGGTTTCACCGCGGCGGTAATGGGTCGGTTTCCGGGGTTCTTGCATTCCGGCACCAATGTGGGATCTACAGGAGGCTGACAGAGAATGCCCGGAATGGGCGCAACGTATGGTTGCAGGTTCGGTTGCTTTATGAACACATCCGACATGGGGACGGCATTCGCGTCATTGAGTCCGAGATAGTTAACGCCGAGAATGTCCTCAATGGTACGGACCACGTTAGTGGTGTTGTACATGCTGTGCACAACCGCACCGCTTCGGACATAGGGAGACATCACGAAGATCGTCGAGCGATGGGCATCTACATGATCAGGGCCGTTCTGGGCATCATCCTCAACAACAAAGATCGCTGTATCTTTCCAATAGGGTGAGTGGCTTACGGCTTCGACCAGTCGGCCTACCGCGTAATCATTACTCGCCATCTGAGAAAGTGGATTCTCCAGGCCTCCGGCATTCGTTGAGAAGTTGCCGAAATGGTCCTCCATAAAATCGACCATTTCGAAGTTGGGCAGATCGCCATTTTTGACATACTCATTGAACTCACGATTCCATTCCTCAAACCGGTACTGATCGGGCGTGTTGAGGTCCCACCCCCGATAGTAACGGTCGGTCTGATTGAGGAGAGACTTGCGCACTGGCACCGCCTGCACAACCTTCTTCGCGAAGGCATCGCGAACGATGGGTATATAGAACGGAGTCCCTGCCGCTGCAGGCACTACATAGTAGTTCTCGTCGGCGTAGAGCCCGTAATGGCGGACCGTCAGGCCAGCGCGCAGAACCGTATCCCATATATAACCCCCTAAGGCATCGGGATCCAGATCATCAGCGCCTTCCGAGGCGGTGATGTCTTTCGATCCCGGCTCAATTGAGGATTTCCCCGTCGGATCGAATAGAGTCGTGATTCGCACCGTGCTCGATGTTGCTGTTTCACTCGTTTCATCCGGCAATGCGATACCGATGTTACGCGGATTGCCATTCCAATCGAACGGGATATTGAAGTTGGCATTTCCATAGCCGACGAGGACGTTCTTGACCGTGGCATCGTTGGCGTGGCCCTGGGTGTCCCAATTCCAACCATCGCCGCTCACGTCGCCTGCGTCGTAATAGTTGTCGAGCAGCACGAACTGTGTAGCCAGCTTGTGTTCGTTGGGCGAAATAGGTTGGGGAAACTGTACTCGCGAAGGATCGCCATTCCCTTGCTTCAAATCACCCAACACCTGATCATAGGTCCGGTTTTCCTTCTGAATGTAGATCACATGTTTGATGTGATCGTGTAGGAACGCCATCATCGGATCATGCCTTGGGTTTGCGAAGCCGTCATTAGCATCGACCAAGGCTGAGAGATACCTCAACGTGGCAGAATCGGGAACGGGGATGGTGAGAAATCCAGCCTTTAACAGGGCCAGAATATATTCGTTGCGAGAAGTTGGGTTCGGTGGCGGGCAAAGAAGCTGCGAATACTGCGGCGGTATGCCGCTGCCCGGGCAGTCCACACGAAATTCGCGATTGGGACCGGCATTGGATTTCATGTTAACGACGAAAAGTCGGCTGCCGTCAGCGCTGACCGTCACCGAACTGGGATACCATCCGGTGGGAATGCGACCGAGCAGTCGTTGCGAAGCAACATCGATGACTGCCACCGCGTTCTCGCCACCCAAAGTGACATACAACCTTCTGCCATCAGGACTCAATGCCAGAGAGTTCGGGTTGGATCCTTTGTACTTGTATTTAGGACGGGCTACGGAGATCCGGCTCTTCACCATATCCTTGATGGTATCGATCACCTCAATCTCGTCGAGGTCACCATTTGCGACGTAGAGGCGAAGCTGGTCAGCCGATAGCACCATGCGATTCGGTTCTCCGCCTACCTTAATTATTGAAAACGAGCCGGAATTGCGGACCACGAGCACTTGCCCGTCACGCTGACTGCTGACATAAGTCTTGACCATCCCGTCTTGCGCATTGGAAACCACCACCGGCCAATAAGGCATTTCACCGATGGCCGTAGTTTGTCCGGGCACGAAGAAGTGAATTTCGTCGGATACGCTGCGACTGGCCGCATCCACAATTGACAAGGAATCGTTCTGATAATTGGCCACGTACAGCGTCTTGCCATCCAGGGTGATGGCCAATCCCGCGGCCAATGCACTAAACGGCATGAACATGTCCATGGCGAAGGAGTTGCTGTTGATCGGAGTTGTACTGAACAGTCCTCCCGTCGGAAACTCCTGTACCGGAACATCGGCCGGTTGATTGTGGTTCAGGAGTACGAATGGAGCATCTGGTACATAATTTCCGTCGGCACTTGCCCCGGTCTTCGCGTTCTTAAAAACCTCAATGCGATCGTCGATTCCTCCGGCCACATAGAACCTGGCCCCACTGGGATCCCACAGCAAACCGTGATAGGTGTTGGGAATATTAATCAGTTGTTTCTGTGTCGGTTTCGGACTACGTACATCGAAAACGAAAACCCATTCGGCATTCGGAGTCGTGGTAGTCGTGGGTTTACCTGTAGTGGGGTCGAGCGCAGGCCACAAAATCGGTGTGCCATTTGGCCCCTGGGTATTGAAACCTGTGTTGTAGCCGGTGGTGAGAATCAGCAAGGCGGTGCCGTCAGGACTGAGCGCGGTGTTCACTGCCCCATCCGCGTCAGCAGAGCCGTCCGGGCGCAATCCGGTCTTTAAGCGCACGAATTTGGAACCGGGTGCAGCAGTGGGAGTGATGTAGAAGCCGTCTGGCAAGAGATTGCTCCCTACTACAGCGGCATCTCTTTGCGCACTGGTCAATGGAGGTACCACGACGCAGAGAAACAACCCAAGAATCAAGGCAAAGCGAAAGTCTATTCGTGACTTCATGCGATCCCCCTTTTTGTTGGTTTAGGTTGTAGTGTTGGTTGAAAACTGGGGAATCTTTCTTCCTTGGGCGAAATTGCAGGCAATTTTACACCTGCCGTTCGTTGTGTAGATTACTTTATTCGGTGCTTCCCTACTCTATTGAGAAACGCTCTGCCGAGCTACCATTCTGTGCACCGAGCAAACGCACTTTGATGCGGTCGCGAAGCCGGCTCTAAGCCGAGGGATTCCGTTTGCGGTCGGAAGCGGCGATATCTTGCTAAGCACTTTTCTTATGAGTGAGCTGGCGGAAAGGGAGGGATTCTAAATCTATCCCACGCCAATTCTGCTCACCGCCTAAGGATGCTTAGCCACTTTGCCAGGCACCCCCACATACCCAGTCAGGGTCTGACCTGCTTGGCCTGTCAATGATGATAGGGATTCCACTGTATTGTTTACACAAGATGCTTGGATGCATTCTTGCTTGGGTCCCCTTTCCCATGGGCCCCCCAACGGGAGCAGGGTCCTGAGGTGCAGTGATGTGGGTCGTGGTCTTTGGTTTTGCAACGCTCAATATCTTGGGACTGGTGTCACGACGCTTTGAACAGCGCCGTAGCGGACTGAACTTCGGCGAGATCATGGCCATCTCCGTCGTCGTGGTTTCCGTCCTGCTGTTGGTACTGGAATTGCTAAATGTGCTTCACATCCTGCCCATCAAACTGACATCCCCTTTGAACCTGAGTTTCCTATCCGGGGCGAGGCAGCCGATACGTTCCTAGGTGGTCAAGGCGCTCTTTTAGAGCCAGTG
>DATJVZ010000265.1:0-5255 GCA_035501575.1 Terriglobales bacterium
GCCATGCTGGTGTCTGCTCCAAGCGCTGAAGGCGCCGCCTGAGGGCCCTGTGGCTTCTTACCATCGTGTGCGTCCTACACCGAGAAGCTGCACCGACGAGGGGCAAAGACTATTCATCGGCTTCTCGGATCGAGCCGACCAACGACGCCGGATCGGTGCAGCACTCCATTACGGCGCGAACCGCCTCGATAGGAAAGAGCACTTTCGGTCGCCGGAGCTCCGGATCTTGCATGTAGTTGGAAATCTCGCGGTTCCAGTATTTCAGCCAAGCCTCGGAATGGGGAACGAGGCCGCTGGCGTCCGTCAGGGTCGCTTCGAGTTTCCTGAGCCGTCGTTCCAGGCTTGTCATCTGACTTCGCCTTCGGAGTCCGCCGCCAGTAGCTGCAGGGCTATGTCGAATCGCAGTGCTCACCTCGCCGTGATCATCAGTTCGTACTCTGTAGCTGGGATTGGCAGTGACGTAAATGTAGTACCAGCGCTTAGTTGGAATCACGCCAGTCCACGATCGGGTACGCTCATCGGTTCTGCCAAACAGTACCGCCTCGGCTTCTTTAGAGTGCCTGCTAGAGTCCTTGCCTAAGAAATTGTAATTCGAATGCGTCAAGTTTAGGCAACAAGCCGCTCCTGTTCGCAGCAGGCATGGATTTCCGATTCGAGGCGGTCGAAGGCGGTGCGTAGTGGTGATGGGAGTGGCCGGGCTGCGGGCATGATCTGGGCGAGTTTGGGACGTAGCAATCGGGCATAGGTTCGGGAGAAGAAGAGCGCAATGCGGAGTCCGTCGGCTGTGAGTTGGTAGCGATGGCTATGCGGAATGCGCTCGATGATGCCGTGGAGTCGGAGGCGGCGAAGGTCGTAGGTCAGTTTCCCGACGGGGTAATTGGCTGGATCGAAGCCCAGCAGTTGCGCCAACAGGACGCGCATTTCTGAATTCGTAAACCCGCGGAGTTGAAGACTGAAAACCACCAGCACGGTGAACAAAGCTTGGACGCGTTTGTCACCGAACCGCAAGGCCGAAGCTCTTTGGCCATCGATCTCAGCAGGGCGGACTACCCGATCGAAGGCATCTTCGCCGATCGAGCAATCGTGGGATATTTTCTGGACGTCGAGTAAACGCCGGTTGGCTTGAAAGCCGATCTGCCGCAAGGCGGGCAGGTTCTTCAGGAGTTTGCCGATCCCGAAGTCACGCGTATTGTTGATGGTGGTTTCGGTGCGAAGGGCGCGCCCTTCTTTGTGATACTGCTTGATTCGGGTGTTTTTGTAATCGACATGAAGGGAGGGGATCACTCCCTCCGTGATGACCCGAGTGCGGAAGCGGCCAGGCGTCGCTTTGTTGACGCGGCGATCAAAGATCAATTGCACTTGGCTGGGTCTGCCGATGTCCAGGTTTTCGCGGATCACCTCCTCGAAGAACACCCGGCCGGTTACCGGCCTGTCCAGAACCTGGGTCAGCGAGAATTCTGCCTGGAGGATTGAAACCTGGTAGCGATAGCCCGCCTTGCGATCTTTGGCCTCATACGGATGCGGCAACAACCTCAGCCACTTCCGCAATAGTGCGTCGATCTTCTCGGCGCTGAGTCCATCGCAGATCGCCTGCAACCGGTTGGGATCGTCACAACTCAGAACTCCATTGTCGAGGGCTTCGAATCCGACCCCCTTTTGCGCGAGTTGGCGTTTGGCGTATTCGTGTCCATTGAGGCAGAGCTTGGCATTGTAAGGAAAGTACGTGCTGAATTTCAGAAAGAATGGTCCAAAGTCGCGGTCCACGCAGTAGATGTAGAACTGGTTCACCATGGCCGTGGAGCGAACCAGCCACGGATATGTCCCTCCCGTCTTCTCGTTTCTCCGCCGCTCCGTCCGGAACACCGGCGTCTTCTCTTGCGCCTTGCCGATGAAGACCACGCCCTCGGTCTTCTGGAATCTCTGGCGCTGCTCGGCCGCCACGTCATCCTTGCGCTGGCCTTTGCGGAACGCAATGACCGGAATCTTCTCTCGACGGGCGAATGCCTCCAAGGACGCCACAAAACCTTTGCTGATCGGATCCATTAGGGCACTGGAGACAAACTGGTTCCCGCGGTGAAATCGAAAGAAGCAGGCCACACCTTGTTCCCGCTGCAAACTTGGAATGTACACGTTGAGGTACATCCGATCAATTCCTTCTACTTCCAGGGTGACGTGGCCGGCCAGCACTTCAGCAACACTTCGTGGTACGCTCATTTTCGGCTCCGGTACGACTCCGATCCTTCGGGATCGACTGCCGCTTCGGCGGCCTATATCATTGGCGAGAACTGCTTGCAGTTCTCCATTGTCGACCGGAGCCATCACTCGGATTATGAGCGTTCCCCACACGCGACGGAAATACAACTCGTCGGTCTGAGGTGAAACCTCGTTAGAATATAGAGCGGGCGCCGGTTCCATGCCAGGAACCATAGCAGCCGATCGAAAACCGGCATGCCGGCGGCGATACGCATAGGTTCCATTGCAGAGCTGACAGAGAAGCGTCTCTTTCTCGAACAATTTAGCGTACCAGAGAGTGTCGGAGCCGTGGTACTTGTCGATTAAAGGAATTGATCGGCGAAATGCCTTCGTCAGTAGGCGAAGTGGCCTCCGCGGCCATCGGCTTTCCGGACGAAGTTCTGGGATCGGTCGGCCGAACCGCAGCGATGGAAGTTCGAAAGTTATTGGACGCGGTACAGGAGGAAACACGGGTAGGTTTCGGTTAAGTATCAGCCCGCGTTGGAAGAGTTTCTTGCGAGCAAGGATATGTCATTATGCCGGAGATTGGGTTTGAGTATTTTCCGTCGCCTGAGAGTAATGATGACGCTGAGAATATTGCGCACGAACTGCTCTACTGTGACGCGGCCGTAGAACAGTGGCCGCAGTTCCGGAGGGAATTGGAAGAATCAGGACGAAAATCCCGAGAACGATGCGAAGCCATAGAGAGGAACGCTATCGATATCCTTCGAGAGGCCCGAAATGCATTGGCTTCTGCGCTGGAGACAGGAGACGCGACACTGATGCCGTCAGGGCCTTTGCTGGACCGATTGACCCACGCCCATGCCTATCTCGCCCTTCATGCCGATATAGAGGCCCTTGCCGGATATCGGCGTATGATATGCCCTGATCTTGATTATAGTTTCCAAAGGGACTTCGAACTGGCCGTCTGGGAGGCAGACTGGAACTCGGGCGATCGTCCCCCTTCCGAAGTTACCCGCGAGGCCACGCGCCACTACCGCCATGAGCACCGCCTTGATGGTGTCTACAACACCAGCAAACGGCTCGATCCCGTAGCAACGGCGGGTGAACTCGATCCGATGACAAGCCTCGGCGAACTCGATCCGATGTTTCCGATGAGCAAGTTGAGGCCCCTGTCAGCCATACAGTTGGCATTCGTGCGAGAGGGTCTCCGTTCGGCTGGTAAAAGGGCCGGCTTGAAGAAGGAGCACGCGGATTTCATCGTGCGTATGGCGCTGGATGACGCCAAGCAGAAAGACGACCCCGCTGCTTGGCGGGCAATCCGCGATCGAAAGAGCGGGCAGCTGATGCCGGAGATCGAAGAGCTCCTGGAGACGGTGAGACAACAATAGCCCACAAAATATTTCTGGCTTTGAATCAATAGCTTACAGCTAATTCTGTCCTAACGGCGCTCCATATATGTAGAGGTCTTTTTTATGACTCAACTCGCGATTTGTTACATGCAACCCGGCCACAGGCCGCAGTACGTGGCATTGGTCGAAGATGAAGCACTCCTTCGTCGAGCCGCCATTCTAGCAATCGAACAGGCCGAGTTCCGGGCGGCCGCAGCTTCCTCGCTAGAGGACGCAACGGCGCGGAGGCTGCAAGTGGTGGAAGTAAGCCGATTGCGCGCAGCCCTTTCGGTCTTGGTCCCTGGTTTTTCCGACTCAAGTACAACAGAGTCGGCCGTTCAGTGACGAACATCTGGGTGCAGTCTGTTTGCAACTGGACGCGGCGCAAGGGAATAGTCAAAATGGAACTATCGCTGAATCCCGAACTCGGGCTTAAATGGTTCGAGATCCTTATGGACCAGGAATCGTTCCGATTCCTGGTAACGATCACCAATGACCTCCCTAAGCGGCGGCGCAGTATCGAGGCGTTTCCAAAATGCCCCGAGCGGGATGCTCTGTTGGCGGCGTGCGACGGTGCTCAGTGCAAGGCCATTCCCGTCTTCCTAGAATTCCTGGAGTTGATGTGCAGCGATCCTTGGAGTGTACGCGAGAATACGGCCTTGCACGATCGATTGCTCCACGCCTACGCTCTGATGGCAGTAATCTCAGACGACAGCCGCAGCCTGCCTGGGTTCCGCGACATGATCTGCCCCGATATTCGTTATGAGCAGCAGGGCGAATTCAACCTTGCAGTATGGGAGGGGAAGTGGAACAGGCCAGGCGAACAGCAACCGTCGAACGTCACCCGTGAGCAAACCCGCCGTAATTGGTTACGCAATGAAAACGATGGCCTGTACAACACGGCCCAGCGCCTCGATCCGGTCGCGAAGGCTGGTGAGCTGGATTCGTCCGCTACACTTGGCGAACTTGATCCGTTGTTTCCGACAGAGCCCCTCAAGCCGCTGTCGGCTGTGCAACTCGCGTTCATCCGGTCGAAGCTTCGCGAGATCGGAAGAGAGGCGGGTTTGCCCAAAGAGCATGCAGATTTTCTCGTGCGGATGGCCCTGGACGGTGCGAAGCAGGAAGACAACCCCACGGCATGGCGAGCTATCCGCGATCGTAAATGCGATCCGCTGATGGCGAGAGTTCGAGAACTGTTGGATCATTTGCGCGAATAGTTAAAGGCGTGCTTGGATCTCGCTGTACCGGTTTGAAGGCGCGCTTTCGGGCCCGGTATCCGGTTCTGCCCAGCCACGACCTAATCCCACCGTCAGCACGCACACTTAACCAGATCCTCACTCTGGGCCGCCCCGGTTGTTTTTGCCAAAAAGCAATTCAAGTCTCGACGCCCTAGGCCCGACCTTCGCACTTCTGAAGAAATAAATGAAGATCGAGATGGCTGTAGCACCATCCGTACGCCGATTTCGCTTGCTTATGGCCGGCCGCTATGGCTAGATGAAGTAATGAACATTTTCGAACGACGGGTGGGAAGCCGGCGATATCGGATCGCTTCCCAGTCGGTGTGGGATCCCGCCAAGCAGCGCCCGTTCGCACGTCAGGCGGTGTTGGGCCCGGCCGACCCACCTCCTGTGGCCGACCTGGGTTCCACCCTTGCCGTGGGCACCCTTCTGG
>DATJVZ010000266.1:0-8971 GCA_035501575.1 Terriglobales bacterium
TTTCTGGCGGGAGAACGTGTCGATCTCCCGGATCGTGGCCTGGGTATTCTCGATCGACTCGATCAGGTCTTTTCTCTGGTTATCGAGGAAGGCATGGCGCTCGCTGGTCTCCTTGTATTCCTCGAGTGCCATCATGTTGACTGGTCCCATCCCGTCCAGGCGCGCCCGCATCTCGCGATACGCCTGGTCCTCGGCGGCAAGCTGATCTCCGCGAACCATCGCAATCGTAGTGTCGGCCGCCAGGGCATGTCGCTCGATCCCCAATTCTTGGAGGCAGGTTTCGGCCAGGTATTGCGCGTCGGATTGCAATTTCGCCGCCGCCGCGGAAAGCTCGGCTCGGCGCTCGCGAGTTTCGTCGAGCTCTTGGCGCACCGCACGCAGTCCATCCTCGATGACCGAAAGTCGCGCCCTCAGCTGATCGGATTCGAACTGTAACAAACCCTCTCGCGTCTCGCAGGCATTGCCTTCGGCTTCCGCGTCGCTCAGCAGGGTTGCTATCTGCTGGTTTTCCGCTTCGCGCTGAAGCTTTTCCTCCGCCCAAGATACAATTTGGCGGGCCAGAGACTCCGCCCGCTCGGCTACCTCGGACATCATGGACTCAATGCGTTCGAGCACTGCCGCGGAGGATCGGTGCCGCTCTTCGAGCGCGGCTACGCGCGCCACATGTTGAGACGCCTGCTGCGCCGCTCGCTCGCGGTCCTGGCGCAAGCCGGCCAATTGCCGGTTGGCGCTGGCCGCCAGAACTTCGAGTTCGTTTTGCTTTTGCTTAAGCTGACTGAGCTCCGCCTGCCGGGCAGCGATCATGCTCTCGTGCTCTTGCCGGTCTCGAAGCAACTGCTCGAGTTCCTTTCCCGCCGTGGTCAACTGTTCGCGCATGCGGCCCATCTCGAGATCAAGCTGCTCGAGCTGATGTCCCGAGGTCATGACTTGTTTCTCCGCTTCCCGCTTTTCCTCTTCCAAGCGGTCGAGCAGGGAAGTGAGATCTTTGATCTCGCGTCCGAGAGTGAGCACCCGAAGTTCTTCCTCGCGCAGGCCGGCTTCTAGCTCCGTCAGCAGGCGGATCAGATCTCGAAGTTCGCGCTTCATCGAGAGCGGCCCCTCCTGCCGCTGCTTTCCGCCGGTCACCGTCACATTGTGGAAGCACTCCCCAGACTGGGAGAGAAAGAACGCATCCGGATTTTCAAGCGCCAGCTCGCGCGCCGCATACGGCTCGGAAACGATGTACCCGTTTCGCAGCTTGGGCAAGATCACTTCGAGCGACCGGCCGAAGCCATTCAGCACACGAATCGCATCCTTCAGCGGAACGATGGAGTCGGGAGTGGCGGTCGTCTCATTCACGGCAAAGGAAAATCTCGCCTGCGCATCCTCGGGGTGGACCAGGAATGTGGCTCTCCCGTCCACGTCGGAGCGCAGCAGGCGCAGACCTTCATCGGCCGCATCCCAGGACTTAACGACGATGTAGTTCAGCTCGTCGCGCAAGAAATCTTCCACTACGGCCTCATAGCGCGGCTCGACTTCGAGAAAATCAGCCAGAACCCCGGCCGGAGCTAACCCGCCGTTCAAAGCGCCGGATTGAAATAGCCGCCTGACGGACTCGGTAGAATATCCGTGCTCGGCGATGACCGCTTCGAGGGAAGACTTTCTTCCCAGGGTCGACGCGTACTCCGCCCGCAAACTGTCCAGACGGTGTTTGGCTTCGAATTCTTGCCGACGCTTCGACTCCAGAAGCTCGCGCGCTTCGACGCATTTCTCAGCCAGCCGAGCGACGCGTTCGGAGACGGTCTCGAATTCCAGAGAGCGTTGTCCCCGTTCTCCCGCGAAAGCCTTCACCTCGAAATCCGCATTGGCCATTTCCGTGCGCAGGCGCTCGGCTTGGCGGTCGATGGCGGCGATGCGCTCGGCTGCCTGAGTCAATTGGTTTTGCAAGTTGGCGGCGGAGTTCACCGCTTCCAGAATAGCGCTATGAGAATCCTCCTGACCGTGTTCCAAGGCTGCCAGCCGATCGGAGGCGTCCCGAATCTCCTGCTCACAGGCGGCGAGTTCTTGCTGGGCGGCGAATAGGTCAGCGGCGGCCGAGTCGAGCACGCCTCGATTCCCGTTCCGCTCTTCTTCGAGGGCCCCTAACCGGGCACGGATCTGAGCCAGACCGGCCTGTTCGGCGGCCGAGCGGGTCTCAAACTCTCGGCACCGTTCCTCGTTGTGGCGGCGGGTCGCCAGGGCGCGGTCGGTTTCGAGCTTGATTTGACTCAAACGCTCGCGGTTCTCCCGCATCTCGGACTCGATCGCGTAGCCGCGCTGTCTTCGATCCGTCTGCTCCGCCTCGAACTCCTGGATCTTCGTACCCTGCTCCCTCATTTGTTCGGACGTGCCGTTAAGCTGACGTTCCAGTTCTATCCCCTCGAGATCGAGTTGTGCAAATCGGCTGGCCAGCACCAGGCGGAGCTTGGCGCGCATTTCCTCGCGCAACTTGGCATAGCGCTCGGCCTTCGAGGCCTGCCGCTTCAGCGAATTCATCTGGTGAGTGACTTCCTCGAAGATATCGTTCACCCGGGCCAGATTTTGCTTGGCGTCTTCGAGGCGGGCCTCCGCCAAGCGCTTCTTGGTCTTGAACTTGGTGATCCCCGCTGCCTCTTCAATGACCGCCCGGCGATCAGTAGGGCGGCTGCTGAGGATCTGGCCGATCCGCCCTTGCTCGATCAGCGCGTACGACTCCGATCCCAACCCGGTGCCCATGAACAATTCTTGAATGTCGCGCAAGCGACAGAGTTTTCCGTTGAGCAGATATTCGCTGTCCCCCGAGCGGAACAGCCGGCGAGTAACCACAATTTCCCCTGCCCGGAACTGCTGCGGAAACCTTCTCCGCCGAATCTTCAGGACTACCGCCGGATCAGCAATGGCCGATGTTTGAGCCTCGGCACTTGTCGCGGATTCAGGGCTAGAAACTGGGGATCCAGCTGGCGGTTCCACTTCCTCGAGTCTGCCCGGCTGTGCCTCCTCGGTAAGGCGATCCACTTCCTCCGCTGCTTTGGCTCTCAATTCGGCTTCGTCCCAGTCTTCCGACGGCAACTCGTCTTGGATCTCAATCTCCGTAGCGTCGTTCGCATCCTGGCCGCTATAAACCTCCGGATCGACCAGGGTAAGCGCAACCTCGGCCATCCCTGTAGGCTTTCGATCGGGACTGCCCGCGAAAATTACATCTTCCATGCGCGAGCCGCGGAGGGTTTTGGCTGACTGCTCGCCGAGAACCCAGGCAATGGCATCGGCAAGGTTCGATTTGCCGCAGCCGTTTGGCCCAACGATGGCCGCAACTCCGTCACCGTGAAACTTGAGCTCGGTGCGCTCGCAGAAGGATTTGAACCCGAGAATTTGCAATTTTTTGAGTTTCAGCAACTTGTACTCCTTCGTCGCCCGCTACGCGAAGCGGCGGATTCTGTCTCTGTCAAGCAAGTGCACGGCAGGTGATGCCTCTGGAAAACTCCAAGAACGAGTCGAGGCCACCGAGAAGACGACTTCCGTCGTAGTAGGGCTTGGGATAGCTAGTCGAGGATGCCAGTTCGCCCAGGAGTCGGAACAGGGAACCGAAGAACCGGATTCGATTACCAACCGGGTTCCTCCCACGGCTTCCTCCTGAAGAGTCGCCCTTGCCCGGACAGGGGCAAGACATAGATTGCAGCTACTGTAACCGTGAAGCGGGGCCAGGGTCAAGCTGTAAAACACCATATGTGGTGGTGCCAACTGGATAACCACCTTTCCTACGGCATGGAATGCACCTAACGTCGACAAAAAGGTGAGTGAGGAGGTCGGGAAAGGAGAATCGCGAGAGCACAACCAGCCTAGCGCACCATCGGCAGGGAAGCAATGGGCTTTCAGTCTTTTGTCTCCAGGCGTATCGATCTTGTCTCGAGACCCGAGGCCATGGCGACCTTGTCGAGGCGTGCGGCGCTCGGGCACGTAACCGGTCCGGCAGATCGAGAGTGTTATCGTAAGATACTAGAGGCTTCTCGTATGTTGCTTCATGGCATTTTTCCTCCGATCACTACACCCTTTTATCCGGAGGGCAATCTCTATTACAAGAAGCTCGAGCACAATGTTGAGCGCTATTCCAAGACGCCGGTCGCCGGCCTCGTGGTGTTGGGATCGACGGGCGAAGCAGTTTTCCTGTCGGATGAAGAACGCCGTGGCGTGCTGAAGACCGCGCGCGCGGCAACCTCTCCCAACAAAGTGCTGATCGCGGGTACCGGAAGCGAATCCGCGATCGAGACCTTGCACCTTACCGAATACGCTGCCGGACTCGGCTATGACGTCGCTATGGTGCGCACGCCGCATTATTTCCGGAAACAGATGGCGCCGGCCAACCTGCTGGCCTTCTATCGCTTCGTGGCGGACCGCTCGCCCTTGCCGGTGATGATCTACAACTTTCCGCAGGCGACCGCCTACGACATCCCCGCCGAGCTTGTCATCGAACTGGCCGGGCATCCCAACCTGATCGGCATTAAGGAATCGGGGGGCGATGTGCAGAAGGTACGCCGCATGGTAGAAGGCACGCGACATGTGAAACGCAGCGCCACCGTGACCGAGAGCTTTGAGGGGGTTACACCACGCATGCTCGAAGCCGAGGGAAATGGACAAGGCGGCGAATTGGTCTCGCTCGGGGCTCGGGGCGCACCTACGGCCGGAACGTCGTCCACAGTGGCGGTCGGGAGGCTCAAGACGCGACAGAAGGAAGTGGGTTTTCAAGTGCTGGTCGGTGCCGCGCATAAACTGGCGGCATCCTTCGAGGCGGGGGCCGTAGGAGGAATCCTGGCTTTCGCCGATGCGGCTCCCACTGCCTGCTATGAAATCTACGCGGCGTGGAAGGAGGGTGATCAAGAGCTTGCCCACCTAAAGCAGGCGAGAATTGCCCAGGCGTCCGAGCGCCTCGTCGGCGAGCTTGGCATTTCCGCTCTGAAGTACGCCATGGATCTTAATGGCTATTTCGGCGGTGTCGCGCGTCTGCCGCTTTTGCCCATCACGGCCGACCTAAGGTCGGAAATCGAGCAATTGATGGCGGACATTCGCAACTGACTCGGCAATCGCCGGGAGTGGCAATCGCCATCGTCGCGGTTACCAGAGTTTCGCACCTTTGGAGTCGGAAGCTTGCCGCACCCCGCAGCCCAGCAAGGGTTTCCGCGGCGTGCGCCGAAAACCGTGTGGTCCCTTCGGCCGCAGCCCCGCTTTCTCCTCTTGTGATCCCTTCGGCAACGGAGTATATTTAATTCGAACGAACGTTCGAACGATATGGCGTCCAGCCCCCCGTCCATCGCGATCCAGCCCCGGCGTCAACCCGCCGCTCTGAACTCAGAGACTCGCTTTGATCGGCAGCTGGGCAAGATTCTGGAGTACGCCACCGAAGTCTTCGACCAGAAAGGCTACGCCGGCGCCTCGATGCGTGACCTTTCGCGCGCCAGCGGAATCTCTCTTTCTGGTCTTTATTACTATTTCGAATCCAAAGAGAAGCTGCTGTATTTGATCCAGAAGCACACCTTCACCACTATCTTGGAGCGTTTGCGCGAACGCCTCGACAAGGTTTCGGATTCCGAACTGCGCATTCGCCTGTTCGTTCTGAATCATCTGGAATATTTCCTGGCCAACCGCCGAGCCATGAAGGTGCTCTCGCATGAAGACGAGGTCTTGAAGAATGGTTTTGGCGCCGCCATCCGGGCTCTCAAACGGGAGTACTACCGAACCTGCGTGGGTTTGCTGGACGATTTCAAGCGCCAGAAAGGACTGGATTTCTCCAGCCGAATCGCGGTTCTCAGCCTTTTCGGCATGATGAACTGGATTTACACCTGGTATAACCCCCGCATCGACGCCGACGCCGAGCAAATCGCCGGCGAGATCGGAGATATTTTCCTGCGCGGGATTTGCGCTCCGCGCGACAGCAAGAGGGCCAAGAAAAGGGCGAGTTGACATTCTCAATTCAAAAGGAGTTTTGCCATGGCAACAACCGTACAACCGGCGGCTCGAGAGAGTACGAAACCGTTAATCAACTACCGTTCCGACGCCGGGGTAGGCGTAATCGAAATGTGCGATCCCCCCGCCAACACGTACACCTATGAAATGAACCGCCAGCTGGATGACGCCATTCTGCAGGCGCGCATGGATAACAGTGTCTACGTCATCATGCTCACCGGTGCGGGCGACAAGTTTTTCTCCGCCGGCGCGAACATCAAGATGCTGGCCAGCGTCGATCCGACTTTTAAGTACTACTTCTGTCTGCACGCGAACGAGACTCTGCTGCGCCTCGAGCACACCCCCAAGTTGGTGATTGCCGCCATCAATGGACACTGTGTTGGCGGGGGCCTGGAGATTGCCATGGCCGCCGACATTCGTATCGCCCGTCAGGATGCCGGGAAGATTGGTCTCCCCGAGATCAATCTGGGTGTGCTGCCCGGGACCGGCGGCACGCAGCGCCTTTCCCGCTTGGTAGGAAAGAGCAAAGCCATTGAATTGATGGTGACCGGCAATACCTTCTCGTTCGAAGAGGCCAAAGAGCTCGGGATCGTCAACGACATCTTCGAGCGCGAAGGCTTCATGGAAAACATCATGGAGTACGCCCGCCAATTCTGCCCGCCGAACAAGGCAGCCAAGGCGGTCGGGCGCATCAAGCGCGCGGTACAGACCGGCTGGGAAATTCCCCTGGAATCGGCTTTGGCGGTGGAGCGGGAAAACCAGCAGTTGCTCTTCCAGAGTGAGGACGCCAAAGAAGGTTTGGCAGCCTACGTCGAAAAGCGTCCGGCGATCTTTACCGCGAAGTGAGGACCGCGGCGCCGTGAGCCGGTACGGATTGTGAATGGACGCGATCCCTGCCGGCGATAACGAGGAGTCTGCAACCAAAGTCCGATGGGACGGAGCAAGGACGCGGTCCTTGCTCGGTTTCCCCATCGTTGTTCTCGGTGGTTTGTTGAGGAGATTTATGCCAGGAAAAGTAGCCAAAATCGGAACCTTCAGTGACTGGGTCGGCCTGTTCGATGATTGGCGCAAGGAAATCGGCGTCAATCACGACCAGATCGCCAGCTTTCAATTCGACACTCTCTACGGCGCCATTGAGACCGACGAGATTCAGTTCGGCGCCTTCAAAGGCAAGACGAAATGGGAGAATCTGCGCCAGGTGCCGACCCAGCAGATGCGCGACGCTCTGCTCAACCTGATCGTCTATCAGGGCGACACCGAATTCGCCAGCGTGGAGCAACAGCGCCATTTGTTCGAGACTTCTCCCAGCGATTGGGACCGCAAGGCGCTTACCCGGGTGATGATCGAAGAAATGCGTCACGGTTGGCAGATGTGTGCCTTGCTGATTGCGCACTTCGGGTATTCCGGTAAAGTGGAAGCACAAAAGATGCTGGAGCGGCGCGCATTCGAGAACAAGCGTCTGCTCGGGGCCTTCAACGTCGATGTCGACAACTGGATGGACTTCTTTACCTACACCGATTTCGTCGACCGCGATGGCAAGTTCCAACTGCAGATGCTGAAATATTCCGCTTTCGCTCCGCTCGGCCGTTCCATGTCCTACATGTTGCGGGAAGAGGCTTTCCACATGGGCACGGGCAACGACGGTTTGCGACGCATTGTGGAGGCGGGCGTGATTCCGTGCTGGCTCATCCAAAAGTATCTCAATAAGTGGATTTCGAGCTCCTATGACTTGTTCGGCACGGATAATTCCGGCTCCGCCCATTGGGCCTACGTCTGGGGCATCAAAGGCCGCTACGACGAACCCAAGAACCTCGAAGAGGCCAAAGTAGAAGAGCTAAACGACTATAACCGGCATCTCTACCGGGATGAGGTTGCCGGCCTGATTGAGCGCTTCAACAGCGTCCGCAAGCCGGGCGAACCCAAGCTGTATGCTCCCGACATCAAGTTCAATCGCCATATCGGGCGCTGGGCAGGACAGAAGTTCCATGCCCAGACCGGCCAGCCGCTCGACGACAAGGCTTACGTCGAGCACCTGGAAGAGTACATGCCGACTCCCAAGGACAGGCAGCTGTTGCTCGACATCATTGGCACCGAAAAGAAGTGGATCGCCGCCAAAGAGGGGGCGCGCGATCCGCTCGCCTCGATTGGCGAGGTGCGTAAGTCAGCCATCAATCTGTAATCCTCCGGAACTGGGGAAAGGGGTTCAAGCGGTCAGGCATCGGTTTTCGTTTGGCGTAGCAAAGGCGCCACTGGACCGGCTTTGGCGCTTGTCGTTTGGCGGGTGAATGGTGACGAGCTCGATCTCCACAGTCGCGAGTTCGCAGTTTAAGACGTACACACTGGCTGAACTCATGGTGGCCACGGCCGCTCGCGAGATCAAGGATGGCGAGGTTGTGTTCGTAGGCATGCGCCTTCCCATGATCGCCTTCGTCGTGGCCAAACGGGTGCATGCCCCGAATGCGGTGGGGCTGTTTGAGAACGGTGTCATCCGCGCCACACCTGCTCCGGAGCTGATCTACACCATGGCGGATCCTCCCAACATTCTCGGGGCCGTCCAATGCTTGGACATGCTTGGGGTCATGAGCCTGCTCCAGTCGGGGCGCGTACATCTTGGTTTTCTCGGAGCTGCCGAAGTAGATCGTTTCGGTAACTTGAATTCCACCGAGGTGCGCGGCGTACACGGGATGGTTCGTTTGCCGGGCTCAGGCGGTGCCTGCGACATCGCGTCCCTGGCGCATCGCTTTGTCGCCTTACTCGAGCACAGCAAGCTGCGCCTTCCAGAACGAGTTTCCTTTATGACCAGCCCAGGCTTCGGACAGGATCGACTCTGGCGCCAGAGGCAGGGACTTCCGCGGGGCGGACCGTCGGCGGTGATTACGACCAAAGCCGTGCTCCGCTTCGATGAGGATGGAGAAGCCTATCTGGCCTCTGTGCACCCAGGCGTGGGGCTCGAAGACGTGCTCGACAACACAGGCTGGAAGTTGCGGGTAAGCAAGAATCTGGAGCAGACCGAGCCGCC
>DATJVZ010000267.1:0-15619 GCA_035501575.1 Terriglobales bacterium
CCCGCATGTATCGTAGCCTTCGTCAGCTCAAGGAAGGTTGGACAAAGAATCTAATTCTGCTTTTCCCCTCACCCCTCGAATTAGCCTGGCGACGCCTCGCGGAATTTCTTCTGCTGGCCGGCGGTTTGGTTGTGGGGATTCGCTCCGCCGTCCGCGGGCAGACCAAGCTGGCGCTGGCGAGCGCTGTGCTGGTCGTCGGTTTGGGCACGGCTTTCTTCCGACGAATCGGCAAAGCGCACTTCTCGCGGATGGAAAGCGCGTTCGCGCTCCTCGGCCTGCCGATATTTTCGTATCTTCTGCTGCGGTCGCGCATCTTTCATAGGAAAGGCAAGGTAACTTGGAAGGGAAGACTGTGCCCCTCTTCGAGTTCCTCCGCCGCGGGCGCAATGCGGGGGGAAAGTTCGGCCGGATAGCGGAGCCACTCGATCATGGTCTACTTGACTCGTAGAGCTGAGTTTTCCGCTGCCCACTACTACCATAATCCGGAGTTGAGCGCGGAGGAGAATCAACGCATCTTCGGCAAATGCAATAACCCGAATGGTCACGGCCACAACTACACGCTCGAGGTGACGGTCAAGGGCCCGGTCGATCCGCGCTCCGGGTTTGTGGTCGATTTGAAGCAGTTGAAGGGTGTGCTCCATCGCGAAGTGCTGGACGCCATGGACCACCGCTTCCTGAATAAGGAGGTTCCGGAATTCGTCACCCGCATTCCCACCACCGAGAATATTGCGATCACCATTTGGCAGCGCTTGGCGCCTAAGCTGAAACAGGCGCGGTTACATCGCGTCCGGATCTATGAAACTCCTGACCTGTTCGTGGATTTCTATGGAGAATCATGAAAGCCTACCTGACACGGCGGTACAGGTTTTCCGCGTCGCACCGTCTGCATAGCGATGGCATGTCTGCGGAGAAGAACGCGGAAGTGTACGGCAAATGCAACAACCCGTTCGGGCACGGACACAATTACATGCTGGAGGTAACGGTAAGCGGTCTGGTGGACGAGGCTACGGGCATGGTGTGCAATCTCGCAGATCTCGATGGTTTTGTCGAAAACGAAATCTTAGAGCGCTTCGACCACCAGAACCTGAATACCTTGCCAGACTTTCAGGAGGCGGTACCCACGACCGAGAATTTGTGCATCGCAACCTACGGGATTCTGCAGCGGGGATTCCGCCAGGCTCATTTGGAGAAGGTACGCTTTGAAGAGACCATGATGAATTCGTTCGAATACGCAGGAGGAGCGGAACCGCCTCGCTAGCCAGCGCGACCGCGAACCGCTGCGGGGCACGACCGCGAGAAACGGGGGAAAAGTGGGCAAGACATTCGTGGAAAATCCAACCTTGACGGGCGCCAGATTTGAGGATCTGGTGCGAGAAATGATCATTCGCTTGGGCGAGGATCCTCAGCGCGAGGGTCTGGCGCTCACTCCGAATCGGGTTCACCGGGCCTACGAATATCTGCTGAAAGGGTATAAGGAAGATCCTGAGGCGCTGCTGCGGAATGCCCTGTTCACCTGCACCTACGACGAAATGGTCATTGTCAAAGACGTGGAAATGTTCAGCCTCTGCGAGCACCACATGCTCCCCTTCTTCGGGAAGGTCCACGTAGCCTATATCCCGAACGGCAAGGTGATTGGACTCAGTAAGATTCCCCGCCTGATCGAGATCTTCTCGCGGCGGCTGCAGATTCAGGAACGCTTGACCACCCAGATTGCCGAAACCATTCAGAAGTCAATCGAGCCCCAGGGAGTCGGGGTGGTGATTGAGGCGCGCCATTTGTGCATGATGATGCGCGGAGTGGAGAAACAACACTCGTCGGCGGTGACCTCGTCGATGCTCGGCTGTTTCCGCGACGAGCAGGAGACACGCACGGAATTCCTGTCGTTGATCCGCAATCGGACGAACGGTGCATAGTGAGCGATCCGAGTCGGACTCGTGATCACCACTCCCTTGGTCATCCATCCTCCCGGATGAAGCGAAAAGCGGTTGAGCCGCTGCTCCAGAGAAAAGTTGCCCTCATCACCGGAGGCAACCGAGGCATTGGTCTGGCCATCGCGCGCGCTCTGATTGCCGAAGGCTGCGATGTCATGATCGCGGCTCGAGAGGAATCCACGCTGAAACGGGCGGCCAAGGAAATCGGCGGCAATCGAGCAAGAGCGATCCCCGTGGTTTGCGATGTGCGCGATCTCGAGTCCGTCGAAGCCATGTTGGCTGCGCTCAAAAAGCGCTTCGGCCGCTTGGATATCCTGGTCAATAATGCCGGCATAGCCCATCCCAACCTGGCCGTGGCGCAATTGCCGGTCGAGTCCTGGACGGAAGTGATGGCCACCAACCTTACCGGCATGTTCTTGGTGACCCGCGCGGCTCTGCCTCTGATGAACCGAGGCGGGGCAATCGTCAATAACCTTTCTATTTCGGCCGAGCGAGTGTTTCCCGGTTCCTCGGCCTACACGGCTTCCAAGCAAGGTGCGCTCGGGTTTACCAATACTCTGCGGGAAGAGCTCCGCGAACAGGGCATTCGCGTCGTCGCCTTGTTACCGGGGGCGACGGATACGGCGATCTGGAACGCGTTTTGGCCGGATGCGCCACGCAAGAAGATGATGTCCGCCCATACCGTCGCCGAAGCCCTGGTGCATGCCTTAACGCTCCCGCCCGAGAGCACACTCGAAGAACTGCGAATCCTGCCGACTGCAGGAGTCCTTTAAGCGGGAAAATTCCTAAAACGCGTCGACCCCGGTGACACTCTGCCCGATGATCAGGGTATGAATATCGTGCGTGCCTTCGTAGGTCTTGACCGATTCCAAGTTCATCATGTGGCGCATCAGCGGATATTCGTCGGCCACCCCGTTCGCCCCCAGGATATCGCGCGACATCCGGGCGCACTCAAGGGCCATCCAGACATTATTTCGTTTCGCCATCGAGATGTGTTGCGGTTGAGCTTTGTCCTTATCCTTGAGCCGGCCCACCTGCAAAGAAAGCAGCTGAGCTTTGCTGATTTCACTGATCATCCAGGTGAGCTTCTCTTGCACCAGTTGATGGGAGGCGATGGGCTGGTCGTGGAATTGCTTTCGCAGGAGGCAGTACTGCAAGGCGCAGTCATAACAGGCCATGGCCGCGCCCACCGCTCCCCAAGCAATTCCGTAGCGTGCCTGGTTGAGGCATTTCAGCGGAGACCCCAGGCCGCTCGTTCCCGGCAATAGATTCGCTTCGGGGATGCGCACATCTTGCAGGGAAAGGCCGGAAGTCACGGAAGCCCGCAGCGACCACTTGCCGTGAATGTCCTCGGCGTGGAATCCGGGGCGGTCAGTTTCCACCAGAAAGCCGCGGATGCGGTTATCCTCGTCCTCGAGCTTGGCCCAGATCACGGCGATATCGGCAATGGAGCCCGAGGTGATCCACATTTTCTCGCCATTGAGGACATATTCCTTGCCGGCCTTGCGGGCGTGGGTGCGCATACCTCCTGGGTTCGATCCGAAATCGGGCTCGGTTAGTCCGAAGCAACCGAGCTTGTCTCCGCTTTGCAAGGCGGGCAGCCAAGTTTGCTTCTGCTCAGGACTGCCGAACGTGTAAATCGGATACATGACTAGGGCGGACTGTACGCTAACGAAAGAGCGCACCCCCGAATCACCGCGTTCCAGTTCCTGCATCACCAAGCCATACTCCACGTTCGACATCCCGGCGCAGCCGTAACCCTGGAGACTGGCGCCAAAAAAGCCCAACCCAGCCATGGGCTTGACCAGTTCGCGAGGGAAACGTCCGGCGCGATTGCACTCCTCAATGATCGGTATAAGGTTATCTTCGATGAACTTACGGGCGGTACTGCGCACCAGACGTTCATCGTCGCTGAGCAGGTTGTCGAAGTCGATGAAGTCGACTCCGCGGAACTTAAGAGCCATGAAAGTCTCTTTCTCTGTTTCGCCTAACCCATCGGCGCTAGCATCATGCAACGAAGCAATCAGAAGCAAACCCTAAAACCTAACAAAAAACCTAACAAAGCTGGCTAGGGGCGTCAAACCATATCACTCCGCGACTTTAGCGGTATTCAGTAGCTCTCGATTTTGACGAGTGCTATGCTAACCGCTGGCGTCGAGCTCAGTTAGCAGATTTCGAGTGCTGAGCTTTTGACAAACTTTTTACAACTTAGTGGCCATTTTGTGGTTCCCACCTCTAGCGGGTCGATTATGATGCGGAGCCTTAAGAACATCGGGCACGCCATGTCTGTAACCGCGCGAAACCGAGTGAGGGTACCGATCGGGTGGCTGGCGCTGGTGGTTTTGCTGGTAACCGTGGCGGGCGGTGCCAATATCACCTCGCCCGCGCCCTCTTTGGATCAGGGTTTCCATCTGCTGTATCAGTTGAACTTTCCTGAGGCACATCAGGTTTTCGCCGCTTGGCAGCAGGAACACCCAGACGATCCCATGGGACCTGCCGGTGAAGCAGCGGGACTACTTTTCTCCGAGTTTGAACGTCTGGGTGTTCTCGAATCGCAGTTCTACGAGAATGATCGGGCGTTTGATGCGCGCAAATCGTTTGAGCCCGATACCGGGGTGCGAGATCGTTTCGGTGCGGCGGTAGACCGAGCGGAAAGCCAAGCCCAGACGCGTCTAAGCCAAGACGCCAACGACCCGAATGCGCTGTTTGCCATGACGCTGGCATCGGGGTTGAAGGCGGACTACGCGGCTTTGATCGAAAAACACAATGTGATCTCCTTGCATTTCACCCGCGAGGCGACAAAGTGGGCCAAGCAGTTGTTGACGATCGATCCCAAATGTTACGACGCCCACCTGGCCACGGGAGTGAGTCAGTACATCGTTGGCAGCATTGCCACGCCGATCCGCTGGCTTGTGCGACTTGGCGGCTTAAGCGGGAGCAAAGCGGGTGGGATCGAGGAGCTTCAACTGACCGCCCAGGGGGGACGCTACCTTGCCCCCTTTGCCCGCATTCTGCTGGCGATCGCCTACGTCCGCGAGAACGACAAGCCCCGCGCCCGGGAATTGCTCGTCTCGCTCGAGCAGGATTTTCCCCAAAACCCACTCTTCGCGCGCGAGATTGGCCGACTCGACGCCCAGCGCTAGAGGCCGAGTTCGCTCGCTTTTGTCGTCGTTTCGAACCCTTCGAGTGCCCCAATCTGAGTTCATATCGGCTTGTCGGAAAATCGCATAAGTCCAGTCTGGTGTTGGTGATTCACCATAAATTTACATGTCTGTAACGAGCCTGTAACATTGGCGACGTAAAAGCGACTGTACTCCGAAAACGAGGGGGATGATCCCGTGATACGCCGCATCGCATTGTTGTGCCTGGCCCTGACCCTGCCTGCTCTTGCCCAGACTACGCTGAATGGAGCTGGCGCTACATTTCCATATCCCATGTACTCAAAATGGTTCAGCCAGTATCACAAGGACCATCCCGAGGTAGAAATCAACTATCAATCGATCGGCAGCGGAGGCGGCATCCGCCAGGTGCTCGCCGGGACGGTGGATTTCGGTGCTAGCGACGGCCCCATGACGGACGAGCAGCTAGCCCAGTCAAAGACAAAGATCCTGCATGTCCCCACCGTGCTGGGGGCCGACGTTCCCGCCTACAACCTCAACGTGAGCGGGGAGCTGAAGTTCACTCCCGAGGCCCTGGCCGGCATTTTCCTGGGTAAGATCACGACCTGGAACGACCCCGCCCTGGCCAAGGCGAATCCCGATCTGAAGCTTCCGGGCGATCCGATCATCGTCGTTCATCGCTCTGATGGGAGTGGTACTACTTTCATCTGGACCGATTATCTGTCCAAGGTCAGCCCCGACTGGAAGAGTCAAGTGGGGACCGGCACTTCGGTAAAGTGGCCGGTTGGCTTGGGCGGCAAAGGGAACGAAGGCGTGGCAGGCATGCTGCGGCAGATGCCGGGTGCGATTGGCTATGTCGAGCTGGTGTATGCCGTGCAGAACAAGATTCCCTACGGCCAAGTGAAGAATTCGGCGGGAAATTTCGTTAAGGCCAGCGTCGAGACCGTTACGGCGGCCGCGGCTTCGATGAAGGACATGCCCGCCGATTTCCGGGTCTCCATCGTGAATGCCCCAGGGAAAAATGCGTATCCGATTTCGAGCTTTACTTGGCTGCTGATTCCGGCCCAATCCAAAGACGCTACCAAGGGGCGGATTCTCGCCGATTTTCTGAACTGGATGGTAAGCGACGGGCAGAGGATGACCACGGAATTGACCTATGCCCCGCTGCCTGAAGACGTGGCCGCAAAAGTTAAAGCCGAGATTAAGCAAGTCCGTTAGCCAGATCCAGCTGCGATCACCTTTCTATGATCCGGTTGTGCTAAGGACATGGTACGGCTTGTCTCGCCTCGATCGGCATAGCCGGTCACTCGACCAAGAATCACCGGAGGGGTAACCTTGCTCGCGCCAAGGAAACCGGTGTCTTCCGTTTTAGATGGTTCAGCAGAGAGGGATCCAGATTGTTTTCCAAGATGTAGTGGGCCAAAGAGCACATTTTAAAACTATTCGCCGACAGACCTCTCAACGAGAGGCAAAGGAGCTTTAGATGAAGTCCATTCTCAGGTGGTGGGTCGTTCTAGGATTGGTAGCTAGTTCGTTTGCACAAACAACCAACAAGCGCGTGACCGCCAAGGATGTCGATGAACTCAAGAATGCTCTGTCCGCCCAACAGCGGCAGATCGAGCAATTGCGACAGCAGTTGGCACAACGCGATCAGGCTCTGCAACAACAACTGCAGCAAATACAGCAACAGTCCCAAGCAGCGGCCAATGCCGCCCAGGCCAAGGCTGACCAGGCAGCCCAAGAAGCCAGCCAGCAGCAGCAGGCTGTGGCCGACCTCAGAACCGATGTGAACGATGTCAAGCAGAACGCCACGAACACGGCACTGAGCTTGCAAGAGACCCAGAAGACTATAGGCGATTTGGGAAGCCCGTTGGCCATCCACTACAAGGGCGTCACCATCACGCCCGGCGGGTTCCTGGCAGCAGAAACGGTTTGGCGCCAGCATGCGCTAGGCGCAGACATCAACACACCTTTCAATACCATTCCATTTTCCGGGGCAACTGCGGCTCACATGGCAGAGTTCTTCGGTTCCGGCCGCCAGTCCCGCATATCGGTGCTGGCTGAAGGCAAGTTGAGCAGTACCAAGCTCACCGGATATCTCGAAGCTGACTTCCTGGGGGCGGGCGTGACCTCCAACAACAATGAAAGCAACAGCTACGTGATGCGGCAGCGGCAAGTCTGGGGCCAGGCGGCATTAAGCAGCGGTTGGACCTTCACCGGAGGCCAGATGTGGAGTCTGGCAACGGAGACCAAGGTTGGATTAGACAATCGAACTGAAGCTCTGCCGATGACCATTGATCCGCAATATCAAGTCGGGTTCAGTTGGGAGCGGCAATGGGGCTTCCGCGTGACCAGGAACTTCAACAACAAATTCTGGTTCGGATTCTCGGCGGAAAACCCGCAGATCACTACCGGTGGCTCACTCGTTTCCGGACAGAACAACTTTATTATCGGTTCGCAGGGGGCCGGAGGCGGGCTTTACAACGCGACCGCGAACTATTCCTGGAATGCCATGCCCGATCTGATTTTCAAGCTGGCAGCCCAGCCAGGATGGGGGCACTTTGAAGTCTTCGATGTCATCAGTGACTTCCGCGACCGCGTCTTCCCCTGCGGAGGAACGATCCTCGCTAGCGGCGGAGTGCTGCCTGCTACAACCACCTGCGATGGTTCGACCTTTCCCAACTCCAAGGGCGCCTACAACAACCACGCCTTCGGCAATGGCATAGGCGTTAACGCGCGAGGAACGTTGGCCCAACAACATGTGGACGTGGGTCTTCACTTCCTCGGTGGCAACGGTATCGGACGCTACGGCACGGCGCAGCTGCCTGACGTAGTGATCCGGCCCGATGGGGTGCTGGCGCTGCCTCGCAACTACCAGGCTCTGGCTACCTTGGAGTACCACACCAAACGTATGGACGTCTACGCCTACGTGGGCGGCGAATATGAACAGCGTGCGGCATTCTTGTCGAGCACGGGCAAACCCGCAGGCTACGGCTCCCCGCTGTTCGATAACACCGGTTGCTACGGCGAAGCGCCGCCCGCTGCTACGGTCACCAACGTACTTACACCAACCGACACTGCTGGTGTTGCAGGAAGCGGTACGATCCCCGTTCCCGGTGCCGTGGGCACGCCGCTGACGGCCGGGTTCAATCCAGCCGGGCCCTCGCATTGCTCGGGACAAACCCGCAACGTTATCGAGGGCACGCTGGGATTTTGGTATCGGCTGTACAACGGTCCGAAAGGCCGACTGCAGTTTGGACCGCAGTACTCCTACATTGATCGCAACACCTGGTCCGGCATGGGGGCCACACCAAACGCCATCGAGAACATGGTTTTGAGCTCCTTCCGTTACTATCTGCCGTAGCGTGGCAGAGTAGGTCGTCGCGCAGGCGCCGGTCCAGCGCTGGCGTCTGCGCTTATTTCCAACCTTGGGGCGGGAGAACTCGCACCGCTCTAGAGTCACCTTGGTGTCTGTTCTATACTAGGAACAGCTGAATTTCGTGGATTGCCATCCTCCGGTTTCTGTCCGCGCGCTTCGAGCAGCCGACACGGCGCAGCAATATCCAGCGTAAGGATTGTGAAGCCAAGGAGCATCATGGGTCAGCGAACGCAGGGATTCTGGGGAGGCGAAACTCCTCAGGAAACGTAAGAGAGAGTAAGAAAATCGGAGCCGGACAACGCCGGGCTCGCCGCCGATAGCAAGGCGGGCGAATCTTCAACCCTAAGCCGTTCCCGAAAACCTGGAGTATGGCACGCATCTCGTTCGATAACTCGGCGTACTACCTCAATCGAGAGTTATCCTGGCTGGCCTTTGATCGGCGAGTCCTTGAGGAGGCGCAGGATCCCAGCAACCCGCTTTTGGAGAGGGTGAAGTTCCTCTCCATCAGCGCCAGCAACCTTGACGAATTTTTCGAGATCAGGGTTGCCGGCCTGGTGCAACAAATAGAAGACGGGTATACCGAGGCCGGGCCGGACGGACTCACCCTCTTCGAAGAACGGGACGTGGTGGCGCGGGAGACCCACCAGTTCGTCGACGATCAATATCGCTGCTGGAATGAGCAGTTGCGTCCCCTTCTGGCCGAGAACGGTATTCGAGTCTTGGGATCGGAGCAGCTCGACCTAGGGGCGCGAGAGTTTGTCGAAGCCTACTGCGAACGCGAACTCGATCTTCTGCTGACTCCGGTCACGGTCGATCCGGCGCATCCTTTTCCCCGGGTGATCAACAAGGCTCTGTGTGTGGCGTTCTTGTTGCGTCGACGGCGCCGCTCCTCGATGACTTACATCGGGGTGGTGGCGGTGCCGCGAGCCTTGCCGCGTCTGGTTCGTCTCCCGTCGGAAAAGACCGCCGATTTTATTTTCTTGGCGGATCTGGTCGCGCATCACGCAGCGCGCATGTACTACGGGTACGACATTGTGTCCGCGGCGGCCTTCCGCGTAACTCGCAACAGCAACCTTTATTTGGCCGAGGAGGAGTCGCGCAACCTGCTCGAGTCGGTGCGCGCGGAATTGCACAACCGACGCAAGGGAGATGCCGTACGGCTAGAGATCGAATCCGATGCCGATCCGGAGATCGTGGAACGGTTGCGCACCAACTTTCAGCTGGAGCCCTGGCAAGTATTTCCCGTCCACGGCCCGGTGAATCTGTCCCGCTTGTTCAATATTTACGATCAGACCGAGCGTCCCGAACTGAAGTTCAAGCCCTTTATTCCTCGCGAGCTCCGCTTGACGGCAAAGTCCCAGGATCTGTTCGAGGAGCTTCGCCGCCACGACGTCCTCCTCCACCATCCCTACGATTCCTACGACGCTGTGGTCTCCTTCATCGAGTCGGCGGCGGAAGATCCGCGCGTGTTGTCGATCAAGCAGACGCTCTATCGCACCAGCGAGCAGTCGCTGATCGTGCCCGCGTTGATTTCCGCTGCCGCCAAGAAAGAAGTCACGGCGGTCGTCGAACTCAAAGCCCGCTTCGACGAAGCCTCCAACATCCGCTGGGCCCGCGATCTCGAAGATGCCGGCGTACAAGTCTTTCACGGCCTGGTGGGGCTGAAGACCCACTGCAAACTGTCCCTGCTGGTTCGCCGCGATCCGGACGGAGTCATCCGGCGTTATGCGCACTTGGGGACGGGCAACTATAACGCGAACACCGCCCGCATCTACACCGATTTGAGTTTGCTGACGGCAGACCTGGAACTCACTCGGGCGGTGCATGATGTGTTCAGTTTTCTGACGGCGTATGCCGAGCATCGCAACTATGATCCCCTGCAGGTGGCTCCCTTGAATCTCGCCGAGCACTGTCTGGCCTTGATCGCGCGCGAAGCCGAACACGCACGGCACGGCCGCCCCGCTCACATCATCGCCAAGATGAACGCGCTGCTCGACAAAAACATCATTATGGCGCTCTACGCTGCGTCCCACGCCGGGGTGAGAATTGATCTGCTGGTGCGCGGCATCTGTGCCCTGCGCCCCGGGGTCCGCGGGGTAAGCGCCAATATTCACGTGTCCAGCATTGTCGGCCGGTTCCTCGAACACAGTCGCATCTACTATTTCGCGAACGGGGGCGAGGAAGAAGTCTACCTGGGCAGCGCCGACTGGATGCCACGCAACCTTTATGAACGGGTGGAGGTGCTGTTCCCCGTGAAAGATCCACTCCTAGGCCAGCGGGTGCGGCGGGAGATCCTGGATGCCTATTTGGCAGATAAGGCGAAGGCCCGCATCCTGCAAAAGGACGGGTGTTACCTGCGTGCCCGACGAGCGCAGGTGGGGCAGAAGCTTCCCACCACGATGCCATTTAACGCCCAGGAGTTCCTGGTGAATCTGGCAGAGGGCCGGACTACGCTCGACGCCATTCCGGCTCCTCCGGAGACACGAACCAGAAGAATGGCAATCGGAAAGGAGCGATAAACCATCGCCATGACGATTTACTTTCTTCGCCACGCCAGTGCCGGGAAGGGAGTGAGCAATCCAGCCAGGGATGATAAGCGCGCCCTCGACCAAGATGGAATCGAGCAGTGCGGGATTGTGGGCCGCGCGCTCACTGCCTTGGACGTGCAAGTCGACACCATCATTTCGAGCCCTCTTAAGCGAGCGGCGCAAACCGCGTCGCTCGTGGGCAACGAGCTCAGCTATGAAGGCAAGCTGCAATTCGAGGATGCGCTCCGCCCGGGCGCGGTTTTTACGGATTTCCGTCGCATGGTGGAGAAATATGCGAAACAGGAGGCCATTATGGTCGTCGGCCATAATCCGAACTTGAGCGAATTCCTGGGGCGGATCCTCAGCGAGACGGGTTGCGAAGCGGGCGCCGATTTGAAGAAGGGAGCAGTGGCAAAGGTGGAAGTGGATCGCAACTCGGCGGTGCTGCAATGGTATCTGACTCCCAAGGTGATCCGCGCACTCTACGTCGCTGCGGCTGCGGAAAGCTCGCGTCCAAAAACCTCGCGAAAATAGTCCTTTTCTTTTTCCACCGCCCACAATTCCAGATCCGCGGAGCTTTTCCCTTGCGTCACCAGCAGGAATTGGATCTCGCCGTCGTGTCGGCGGACGCGCACATTTTGAATCGCCTGACTCCGGCTCAGGTTGAGGGCGCGCGCCAAGCGCAGCAGCAGGGATGCCTTGGGGATCCATTTCTGGTCGGTGTTGGACAGGGTTTTCATGGCTCCATCGCTCGGGCTCGGCCGCGACTTGCCAAGATAGCGGGCGATGGCGGCAATAATGCTTCGCTGCGCGGGCGTGTAACCCAAGATATCGGAATGAGAAATAATGTAGTGGGCGTGGCGATGCCGCCCATTGCGGCTGACGTAATCGCCGACCTCATACAGCATGGCCGCGGCCGAGAGCCACTCGGCATATTCCAGCGGCAGACCATGAATCGTGCGCAGTGCCGAAAAAAGGTTCATGGCAGACTGGCGCACCTCTAAGGCGTGCTGCATATCGACGCGATAGTGCTCGACCGCATTGAGCAGGGAATCCCAGCGCTCGGATTCGATTTGTTTGCCGGATCGGGTGCTGCGATCATGTTCCGCCGCCATCTGCGCCAACAGACCGTCGCGTAAGCCCAGGGATGAGGCGCGAAATCCCGGCAACTGACAGCGCTCCAGAAGGGCGGCGTACACCGCCGCCCCCGCCACGATGATCTCCGCCCGCCGGGGGCCGACCCCGGAAAGCCGTCTTCGTCCTTCGAGGGGCAAGCGTGCCAGGAGCTTCGCAATGCGCAGCATCTGGGCGCGAGAGACGGTGCTCGCGCGCGAGCCTTGGGTTTGGTAGAGACCGTGGCAGACGGCGGCCAACGATTCGGCGGTTCCGGAGGTAGCAATCACGATCTTCGGCCGGAATCGCTTGATCCGGTCCCCGGTGCGCTCGATTTCCCGCACGATGAAGCCCCGCATCTGGCGCAATTCCGACTTGCGTGCCGGATCATGGTGGAGAAATTCGTTGGTTAAACGCACTGCTCCCAGAGGCAAACTGATGGTGGTGCGGATGTGACCGCGGGCAGAAATGGTGAGCTCACAACTGCCTCCTCCCAGATCGATGAGCAGCATCGGTGAAGCACCCACGCGCAGCGTCGAGGTGACCCCGAGGTGAATCAGCCGGGCTTCCTCCAAGCCGGAGATTATCTCCAGGTTCCAGCCGGTGGCGGAACGAACCCACTCCACAAAGGCGTGGGAGTTGCGGGCATCGCGCAAGGCGCTGGTGGCGACAACCCGCACGGCATCCACTCCAAAGTTCTCGGCCGCGCGATGAAAGCGCCGCAGAACTTTCACCGTGTAGGCAATGGCTTTGGGCGAAAGAAAGCCGGTACGGAATACCGATTCCCCTAAACGTGTGACTTCGCGGTCTTCATGAATCGCGAGCAAGCGGTGGCGACTGAGGCGCGCAATCTTCAAACGAACAGAGTTGGATCCAATATCCACTGCGGCAAGGGTCGGCATGGAAGGGTTAGTTTACAGCTGATTGCAGCAGCGGTACGACGATTCAATCGCGGAGATGAAGTTGAGTCGGCCAGCCGCCGATTGGATTCCCCGGCCTGGCAGCCTGAGAAATATGACTGGCTAAGCCGCCGTCCCCTGGACGGCAACTTTTGCCACGGGCTCTTGACTGGGCGCCGATTGCACGGGATGAGCATCGACGGGGAAAGCCGCGCGGATTTCTCGAACCGCCTCGACACTCTGGCGGAACTTCGCCTGGGTGACATTGCGCAGCATGGCGACTAACGACGAATCCCGGACGCCGCCCAGAATCTTCTCGGCCTTTTGGCTGAGTTTGAGCCAATCGTGCCAATCGCCAATGACATCCTGCATATGCTTCAGTTGATCGATGACGCGCTTGGCATCGGGATCATCGGAGGCGAGCTCGGCGACGTAACGGGCACGCTTGCCGATGATCCTATATTGGTGCAGCATTTTCTCGGTCAGGGGTGCGCCATTCCGACTCAATTCCCTGAGCTTGCGCAAAGTAAGGGTCAGCGGTTCACGATTGGCAGGAAGAGCCAGGCTCTTGGCCGAGCGTCGTAGTCGCTTGCGGATTTGGTCGATCGTGGCCCGATCCGAAGCTTTGGCCAGCTTCTTCTCGCGTTTCGCGCGCTCTTTGACGAGCGCCTCCATCACCTGCGATTTGTGCCCATTTGCCTGGGGGAACCTGAGAGCACGCAGAGCGGCGATCTCCACGTCCAGATCACGCAGGCGTCCTGCCTTCTTACGCAGCCGCGCCAAGCGCTTCAGCAGTTTGGCATCGTTTCCCTGATGGCTGAGCGCAACCTCGCTCAGCAAGGCTTCCACCCGGCGGCTATTGGTCCGGAATTTGTGGACCCTCTCCGGAGCAGGCTTTCGCCCGAGTTTTCCCAACTCACGGTCCAATTTTTCTAAGATCAAACGGCTGAGCTTTTTGTCGATCGGCATAACGAGCTGTGATAACCAGGAGGGATTCGGAGGCTGGACCTCCGCTTACCATGACCCGGGGTAAGGGGGTATTTTAACACTCCTGTAACACGATTCTGCTAGGGTCCAAGTAATGTCGAATCGAGCGCTGGGAGCGCCTCCCTCGCCTGGACCGCAACCTGTTGTAAACTCAGCGGTTGCCTCCGACGCATCAAGCCAGACACGAGCTTTGCGCAACGCCCGAGATCCACACCTCTGGGACGAGTTATTTCGTTTGGCGATGCTGGCCTGCGCGGTCTGCGTGCTGGCCTTGGTGGGCATCATCGTCTATGAACTGGTAACCCGTTCGCAGTTGTCCTGGAAGGCCTTCGGATGGAAGTTTTTCTTTGGCAGCGAATGGGATCCGGTCAACGAGCAGTTCGGAGCCTGGCCGTTTGTGTATGGCACGGTCGTTTCTTCGCTTTTAGCTCTCGCGATCGCGGTTCCCCTTGGCCTCGGCGTGGCCACGTTTATCACCGAAATGTGCCCGCGACGCTTGAAAGAAACGCTCGCCTTCGCCACCGAGCTCTTGGCAGCGATTCCCAGCGTGATTTATGGTCTTTGGGCCATTTTTGTGCTCGTCCCCCTTCTGAGGGTGTACCTCCAACCCTGGCTGGCGCGTTATTTCGGCTGGACGGGATTGTTTACCGGACCACCGTATGGCATCGGAATGTTGGCCGCCGGGATGATTCTTGCCATTATGGTGGTGCCCATCATTTCTTCGATCACGCGCGAGGTGATGACGGCCGTTCCTCGACAGCAAAGGGAAGCGGTGCTGGCTTTAGGCGCGACCCGTTGGGAGATGATTCGCATCGGCGTCCTGCGCAATGCCCGAGCAGGCATTTTCGGTGCGGTGATTTTGGGGCTTGGCCGCGCCCTCGGCGAAACCATGGCGGTCACGATGGTGATTGGCAATCGCCCCGAGATCGCCCGGTCCTTGTTCGCCCCGGGATATACCATGGCGAGTGTGATCGCCAATGAGTTCAGCGAAGCGGCCACCGATACCTACCTCAGTGCGTTGGTGGAAATCGGCCTGGCGTTGTTTCTGGTAACGATCATCGTAAACATTCTGGCGCAAGTTCTGGTCTGGTCGGTAACCCGTGGAATGCCGGCGAGGGGTAATGTCTAACTCCTCCCAATCCGAGCCCATTCGCATCAGTCTTTGGCGCAGCGGTATGGACCATTTGGTGACTCTGGCCGCGGCTGCCGCCGTTCTCCTGGTATTACTTCCTCTGGGCGCCATCTTTGCCTACCTCGTGTATAAGGGCGTGGGTGCCCTGAACTGGGACTTCCTGACGCAAATTCCGAAACCCGTCGGCGAGCCCGGGGGCGGGATGGCGAACGCCATTGCCGGTTCGGTGCTCATTCTTGCGATCGCCAGCGCTATGGGAGTTCCGATCGGAATCGGAGCCGGGATTTATCTGGCAGAATATGGTCGGAACCGCATGGGAGATGTGGTCCGTTTCACCGCCGACGTCTTGAATGGTGTGCCGTCGATCGTGGTCGGCATTGTGGCCTACGGAGTCGTGGTGCTGGCGCAGAAGCATTTTTCCGCGCTCGCCGGAGGCTTTGCCTTGGGCATGATGATGATCCCGACCATCACCCGCGCCACCGAGGAGATGCTCCTGTTAGTGCCGCAGGCGATCCGAGAGGCGGCCTATGG
>DATJVZ010000268.1:0-15588 GCA_035501575.1 Terriglobales bacterium
CCGCGTGGTCGTCCTTCATGGCAAAGTTGTCCTATAAGGCTGAGAGCGCCGATAGGCTACTGGTGAAAGTGGATGCGCGGAGAACATCACAGCAATGCTCATGCGCTGCGCCGGTGCCTAAGAAGTTGTGGGACAGGAAGCGCCGTTGCACGGTATGCGGATTGAACACGACCCGCGACCACGCATCGGCATTGGATATTTTACGGCGCGGACTGCGCCTGAGAACCACCATGCCTGCCATCGCAGGCATGGCTCTTGAAGCCCCCTGCCTTTAGGCATGGGGCGTAGTCACGGTACCCGAATTCCCATGGCCGGATAAAGCTCCTTCGGATACATCACGGCGCCTCCCTTGGTCACCGTATCGATCTTCCGGATGTCGCTGATGTTGGTTGACGGGTCGCCGTCGACCAGAATCATGTCTGCCAGTTTGCCGGGAGCAATGGAGCCCAATTCGTTATCGCGCTTCATGACTTGGGCGGCGGTGAGAGTGGCCATGCGCAGCACTTGCGGAGCGGCAATTCCTGCCTGATTGTAAATTTCGAGTTCCCGGTGCAACGCATAGCCGGAGCCCAGATCGGTGCCGGCTACGATGGTGATGCCATTGTCGTACAGCTTCTTCAACATATGCACAAAATTGGCGTACGAGGTGCGATACAGCTGGTCCGTGGCCGCGTCGGAGACCGGCAAGGACTGACTGGCAGTTTTCGCACTGCGCTGAATCTGCAGGGGAAGGCGGTCGAACATGTACGCATCCATCATGGGAATCTTGCCCGGCCGGTCAACGTACGTTTCCTCCCAGATTGCCATGGTTGGATCAACGACCGTGTGATGCTCCTTCAGCAGCGCGATGAACTGGGTCACCTGCGGTGAATTCAGGTCAAGGCTGGCGGCACGCTTGCCCGGCTCGGTGAAGCGCGCCGGAGTGCGCGTTTCCGTCACGTCGGGCATGAAGTTGAGCATGACGAAATTCATGTGTTGGATTTCGTCCGCTCCATCACGGACGAACTGCTCCGCGATCATCCCGGAGGGCACGTGCCCGCTCACTCTCAGCCCGCGTTTATGGGCTTCGTCAATGATGACCGGAACCAGCTCCGGCTTGACCGAGCTGTAGATCTTGATTTGCACGTAGCCGAGCTCGGCGTAGTGGTCCACTCGTTCCCGGGCCTCTGCGGGAGTGGCGGCCAAAACCTTGATAGGGCCCTCAAAGGGGCCAGGGCCATCGATGAATCCGGCGCGAATGATGCGAGGCCCGATCTGCTCGCTCTGGTCGATGTGCGTTTTCAGCTTGGTCAACTCGGCAATCGAATTGCCGAGGTCGCGCCCCGTCGTAATGCCCGCCGCAATATCAAACATGGCAAGGTCGGGAAAGAAGTGCTGATGCATGTCCCATAAACCGGGAAGCAACATCTTGCCGCTGCCATCAATCACTTCGGCATTCGCCGCTGTTGCCTGTCCCTTTTCAGCTTCGACGCTGACGATGCGCTCGCCCCGCACCGTCACTCGTTGGGAGGGAACTGTTTTCGCGTTCACCGAATCGAACAGAGTGACGTTCTCAAAGACGAGATCGCCTTTAGGATGGTGAACGAGCTGCTTGGCGAGTTCGGCTGCCCGCTCCGATTGCACCTGCTCTTGCACCTTATACAGCTCGCCAATCGTGCTTTGGTAACCCTCGCGCACCAGTCCCGACCAGCCATACACCAACGCAAAGAAGTTATGCTGGTCATCCAGCCATACGTAGGTCGGAGTGAAGGAGAGACCGTCGAGGGCGTAGAGCGTTACGCTGGCTTTCTTCCCGTCAGCTTCGACCGGTACCGTCTTCAGCTCTCGCAGGCTGGCCTCGCCGCCAGGCAATAGCGGTAACTGGTTGCGGTTCATCAGCAGCGCCTTGACCAGCAGGGAAAAGCTGGTGGGACCGCCGTCGAGATCGACGAAATATCGGCCGGCAGAATTGTCCTGATGTCCGTCCTCAGCCTGGTTCTTCCAGGTCGCGGTGCCGTCGTTCATGCTGAACGTCTCGTTGACCGGATTTTTCATGTAGTCAACGCCCTTGGTTTCGACGAAGGTAACGATCCCCCGGCGATCGAGGCGGTATGTTGAATAAGTTTTGGGGCCACGACCCCGGTCGTTGAACTGATAAAACTCGTACACCGTCCCATCTGGCGTGGTCCATACGGCGTCCTGCCCGGAGGGCGTCTTGTCGGTTACCTGAAGCCAGATGGTCGCGTTCTTCGGAATGTCCGGCGGTAGCTCGGGCATCGGCGACTGGCCTTGCTGCGCTGTAATTATGGATGGGAAAAAGACAAGAGAAACCAACGTGCAAGCGGTTTTCGAGAAATTCATAGGTGGCTAATTAAGGTTTATACGCCGAAACGACGAACTTGTTCAAGGTTGCGCGCAGTTGAAACGGCAAGGTCGGGATGAGTTGATGCTTCATCCGTTGTAATAGAAAGGCCAGGCGATGGCGAGAATGGTTAGACACGTAAAAATAGCAACCACAATCCAACCTGCCTTCTCGGAGAGCCATTGCCAATACCACTTCCCTTAAGTTCAAACCTCGTAGATATCCACCGGTTGGGACCGGCCCCAAATTGACGGATCCAAGAGGCCGCGCCTCGATCTCATGCTTGATGAGTTGGTAGGTAGCGCCGCTGAGACGATTTGCTCAGGTCGCGCCCGATTCGAGCCTCGAAGCCGTGTTGACCACATCCCCTGGCACGGTAAACTCGCGACGCTTAGGAGAACCGATATCGCCGATCAAGGCGCAACCACTGTTGATGGCGATGCGCATCTGCAGTGTCGGCCGGCGGCTGCGAACTCACCACAGAACTCCTGATTTGCGCTTTGTTCCCATAGCTCGGCTAGAACCTATCACGGAAAACTTGACCCTCTGCGCTCCCAATTCTGGCTAGTCTCGGCCTTCGAATACCCAAACGTACTAGTCTCTGGCGGCTTCCTGGCACTTGGGGGACGTCGACTAATAATAGCCGGGCGGTCGCGGCGCACCAGGATTTCTTCACCCGCTGGAAGGACGCCGACCCCGATATCCCGACCCTGAAGCGAGCCAAGGCCGAGTATCTGAATTTGCAATAGGCGTCGTCGAGAGCCCGGGGATAACTCGAAATTCAGGGGTGGCGGTCCCGGAGAAGGGCACGGGCACTGCTACAGGGACAAGAGGAAGGTCTGCCTGCCATACCCACTTACCGACCCGGGTACACAATTAACGTCCGGTGCTGGCCGCCATTTTCTTCACCATCGCCAGGACAAGCTTTCGGTCACTGTCGTTAAGGCTGGCGGCGTAGCGGCGGATCTGGCTGAGGAAACGCAGTTCGTCTTCCGAAAGCTGTGGCAGCCCCTTCCCGCCATTGCTGTGCCCGGAATCGGAAAAGAATTGGGAAAGAGAGATCTCCATGGCGCCGGCGATCTTCGAGAGAGTGTCAAGGGAAGGAATGGTGTGGCCATTCTCCACCCGTGACAGATAGCAACGCAGCAGGCCGGTACGCTTCTCGATATCGCCCTGGGACATCCCCTTCTGCAGCCGGTAGCTTCTTATGCTCTGACCGATATTCATACAGGAAACCGCCCCAGCTCGGTCCTTCACGAACGCCCTGAATAGTAACCAGATTACAAATATCTTTCAAGGGGAAACTTGTTTACTCGCTAACACCTCAAAACTCAGGGTCCTAGGCTTCTCGGGCCTCAACTCGAGGCTAACTTTTCACAGGCTGACGCCGGCCGTGATCACGACTTCAGCGTGCTGGCCAGGAAGTTCACTGTGCGTTTCCATGCGTCGGCCGCATCGTCGGGGCGGTATCCGGTCTTGTTGTTGGGATTCTCGAAGGCATGGCCCGCGTCCGGATAGACGACGATTTCCACCTGGTTGCCTTGCTGCTTGAGTGCCTGTTCAAACTTCTTCACATCGTCGACCGAGATTCCCTTGTCCTGACCGCCGAAGATGCCGAGAACGGCAGCATGGATTTTCGCGATCGAGCCTGGGTCGGTGGCGAGATGCCCGTAGTTGATGACGTCGGCGCGCAAGCTAGGCTCAAGCAGGGCTACATCAAGCGCATAGCCGCCACCCATGCACCACCCGATCGCTCCAATTCGCTCCTTATTCACATTGGTCTGCGCCTTGAGGAATTCCACGGCGGCATGTAAGTCGCGCTGCGCGCGATCTTCCGGAACTCCCCGCATAATCTCGTGCGCCTCATCGGGCGTAGTTGCGACTTTGCCGCGGTAGAGATCGACTGCCAAGGTGACGTAGCCCTGATCCGCTAATTTCGATGCTTGTTCTTTGACCCAGTCGTTCAGCCCCCACCATTCATGGATCACCACGATGCCCGGGAAAGGACCCTTGCCGTCGGGAGCATAGAGAACGCCGGTGACGTTGTCCTCTCCGCTCTGGTAAGAGACGGTCTTCGAGGTCGAAGCGAACAGAGCACTAGACAATAGAACGACGAGCACAGCCAAAAGCTTCATGTTCCAGCCTCCTGGTTTGATGTACCGGGATCGCACAGCCGCCGTCATGCCCGGCGCTCGAGTTCGAGTTCCATGTACAGCGTACCCGGCATCGGGTTGGCTCGGTAGGGCGCAATCGGGCGAAAGCCGAGCTTGCGGTATATGGCCACGGCATCGGCCATGACCGGTTCGACCGTGTCGAGCCGCATCCGTTGATATCCGATCTTGCGCGCTTCCTCGATGACGGTCTCGGCCAGAAGCCGGCCGAGACCCTTGCCTCGGAACTGCGGGCGCAGATAGAGACGCTTCATCTCGCAAACCCCCGCTTTCCATGGATGCAGGGCCACACAGCCAGCCGTTTCGCCGCGAAAGTCGGCCAGCAACAGGCGTCCCGCCGGGGGAGAATAATCTCCCGGCAATTCCGCCAATTCCCGGTCAAAATTCTGAAAGCACAGACTGAAGTTCAACGAACGAGCATACTCGCGAAACAGTTCTCGGACCTCGGCGAGTTGCGCGGCAGACTCGGCCTGGAAAATTGTGAGACCCACCATGGCCGAAGGGCTCGAGGACGGTTTCGCGGCTCGTTCGCATGGTGCCATGGTTCCTCTGGATTCGCTTTGTGCTATCCCATGAGCATGCCGCCGTTCACGTTTAACACGTGGCCGGTTATGTAGGAAGCTTCCTCGGAAGCCAGAAAGGCCACGGCATGGGCAACGTCCTCGGAAGTACCGAGCCTTCCCAGAGGAATGTTTTTCAAAGCATCTTGCCGTAAATCCTCTGATAGAGCGGCCGTCATGGCGGTTTCGATGAACCCGGGAGCCACCGCGTTACAAGTTATGTTTCGTGAGCCCACCTCGCGGGCGATGGCCATGGTCAAGCCAATCAAGCCCGCCTTCGAGGAGGCATAATTAGCCTGCCCGGCCTGACCCATTTCCCCGAAAATCGAGGTCATGTTGACGATTCTGCCCCAGCGATGCCGGAGCATGCTTCCAATCACTTGTTGAATGCAAAGGTAAGCCGAAGTCAGATTGGTAGCCAGCACCGCGTCCCAATCGGATCGCTTCAAGCGCATGACAAGCTGATCGCGAGTGATGCCGGCGTTATTGAGGAGAATGTCGATCTTGCCGAACTTTTCGAGCGCCGCCTTGCATCCCGCCTTGATTTGCTGTTCGTCGCCAACATCCATGGCAAAGCTAACCGCCTGTCCGCCCTTGGCCGTAATGGCCCTGGCCAACTCCTCGAGCTTTTCCTGACTGCGGGCGGCCAGCGCGACCGCCGCTCCGGCCTCCGCCAGCTTAAGGGCGCAGGCGCGGCCGATACCTTGGGAGGCACCGGTAACCAGGGCGACTCGGCCGGATAGGTTCATAGATTTTCCTCCTCCAACCGAAAGCCGAAATTATAGCCGGACGCGGGCGGGGATATCTTTGTCCACGGCGAGAATGGCCCTATTGCTTGGCCAATTCAAGGCTCGCGCAACTCAAATAAAGGGAATCTGCGGCCAACGAAGCCATACCATGCGACCTAGACTACCCCAACAAGTTCGCATCAACCACTAGGGCCCAGTTGTTGACTTGACTAATCGTTCGATAAGCTTAACTTACCCTTAGCATTCCAATCTGAGGTTAGCCATGTCCGAACCCACTCCGACTGATTCCAGCAATGGCAACCAAGCAGCTAGGCAGCTCGAGGTCTATGCGGTCTATGGCGCCGAGCCAGAGATTCAGGCCTACGCCATGGCGAAGTACTCGCGTTCGGCTCTGTCCATGAAGGAGTCGCTCGAGGAGATCAGCCAGCAGAAGGCGGAAAAATTTCTCAATACCTTCTACTTCCAGTACGGACATCGTTCCATCGCGGATTTGGCTCACGTTGCCATGGCAATCGAGCGGCTCTCCATCTTGGCAGCCATCGCGGTCGTCGACCAGCAGCGCTGGGATGGGCAGGAACGCTCGACGCGCTATCAAGACTTTAAGAAAAGCGGCTACTTTACTCCTGACTTCGGCGACGACACCGAAGCTGCCGAGCTCTACCAGAGAAGCGTCAGTGAGCTGTTCCGAGAATACGAAGCGCTTTCCGAGCAAACCTTCGGCTACCTCAAGCGGATTACGCCGCAACCGACGGACATGAAGCCGGAGGCCTACGAACGCACGTTGCGGGCTCGGGCGTTCGATGTCTCGCGTTATTTGTTGCCCCTAGCGACGAACACATCCCTGGGAGAGATTGTGAACGCCCGCACGCTCGAGAGCCAGATATCCCAGCTTTTGTCGCACACCCACAAGGAAGTGCGCGCCTTAGGGGAACTGCTCAAACGCGCGGCGGCATCGCCAGCCTACCAAGTGAGCGGAAAACAGTTGGGGAACCTGGTCAGCGCGATCCGCGCCGTTTCGCCCGAGTTGGGCGCACGGGCAGACGAGCAACTTCTGCGCGAGATTCGGGTGGCACCTACTCTGGTGAAGTACGCCGATCCCAATCCCTACCAGATCGAGACTCGCCGCGAGCTGCGGCAGTACGCGCAGCAGCTGATGGGAGATGCGCCCGTCGACCCGGTGCCCTTGGTCGATCTGCTCGAGGAAGAACCGCTCGAAATTGAGCTGGCTACGACTCTGATTTACGAGCACAGCCATTATTCCTATCGCCAGATTCGGCGCGTGATCGAGGAAAAGGGGGAGCAGGCCCGCCGCGAGATCATTGATCTTGGGCTTCACCACCGTGGCCCGCACGATGAAATACAGCGCCCTTTCTGCGCGGGACAACCATTCCGCTTCGACATTCTGATGGATGTCGGAGGGTTCCGCGATATGCACCGCCATCGGCGGTGCATTCAGATCCTGCAGGATTTCACCACCGAGCACGGCTATGACACTCCGGAAGAGATAAACGCTGCCGGACTAGCCGAGAACTACCGGGCGGTCATGCAGCGTGCCGCCGCCGCCGTCGAGGGCTTACGCCGGACTCAAGGCAGGGAAGCCGGGGAAAACGCTCAGTACGCCATTCCTCTGGCATTCCGGAAACGAACTCTTTTCAAGATGGATTTTGCAGAGGTTGTCTACATCGCCGAACTAAGAACCGGTCCGGCCGGTAACCAGTCGTATCGCAACGTGGCGTACGCTATGTTCGAGGCGGTCGGGAAAAAATATCCCGTGCTCGCGAAATACTTTCGCGTGCATGACGTGCGTCAGCCCGTAGATTTGTTAAGGCGCTAGGATTACGAAGAGAGGCGGCCGATACCGAGAGGACGACGCAACGATCTTCTTTTGCTATTGGTCACGTATACAGGACTTTCCGATCCCCCTTCACAATCCGGCCGACGGTGTAGAACTTTTCTCCGGCCCGCTCCAACACGGTTTGCGCCTTCTTGAACTTTTTTGCCGGCACCACCAGCAGCATGCCCAGTCCCATGTTAAAGGTCCGCAACATCTCCTCTTGCGGGACATTCCCCAGCTTCTGCAGGTGTTCAAAGATAGGCAAGACCGGCCAGGAGGCGAGATCGATAACTGCCGCAACTCCCCGAGGCAAAACCCGGGGGAGATTCTCCGTAATCCCGCCGCCGGTAACATGCGCCATCGCCGATACACATTCCCCCGCCAGCAGCTTCTTGATGATGGGCCAGTAGCTCCGGTGGGGTTGCATGAGTTCGTTGCCGGCCTTGCCCTTGAGCTGGTTGACATACGTCTCCGGAGTGTAGCCGGCGACTTCAAAAAACAGCTTGCGGGCAAGTGAGTAGCCATTGGTGTGCAGTCCGGTGGAGGGCAGGCCGAGGATCACGTCTCCCACCTCCACGGCCTTGCCGGTAATCAGGCGCTCCCGCTCCACGATGCCCACGATGAAGCCGGCCAGGTCGTATTCGCCCTCGGGGTAGAAGCCGGGCATTTCCGCTGTTTCCCCGCCGATCAGGGCGCATCCGTTATGTTTGCAGGCTTCGGCCAAGCCTTCGACAATCTTCTCGGCCACTTCGGGCTGAAGTTTGCCGGTCGCCAGATAGTCCATGAAGAACAATGGCTGGGCGCCCTGCACGGCAATATCGTTCACGCAATGGTTGACTAGGTCGGCGCCGACCGTGTGATACACCTTCATCTCGAAAGCGACTTTGAGTTTGGTTCCGACACCATCGACGCTAGAGACCAAGAGCGGGTCCAGATATTTCTGTTTATCGATCGCGAACACGCTGCCAAAGCTGCCAATTTCGCTCAGCACGTTCTTGGTAAAGGTTTTGTGGGCTAAGTACTTGATGCGCTTCTTGGTACGGTTGGCACGGTCAATGTCCACACCAGCATCCGCATAAGTAATGACCGTGCTCTCGGCGGGATTCTCAGCCACCAAACGGTTCCATCTGCCTGCGGGGATTTGGCGTCTTAGGAGAGATTCGAGCTCTCAATGCCGGCTCATTTTAGCACGAATCGGTTACTCTCTAACGCGACCCTACCAACCGGTAGTGCCTCGGCTTTCGATCAGGACAAGCCCGCGGCGAGTATAGGGCGAGAATACGGCTTGTAACTCTCCTCCGGTGCTACACTACCTAGCTATATGGCGGAAAAAGGTCGCTCGCGCACGCTGCTTTGGGTGCTCATCGGCGGCGGAGCATTTTTTCTCTTTGTGCTGGCTGTCTTCACCCTGGTTTATCTCACCTTGCACGCGGGCGGCTCCCAGGCTTCCTTGGCCGGTTTCGGAGACAAGATCGGAGTCGTCGACCTCGAGGGGGTCATTCTCGATCCCAAGATTGTGGTTCAGCAACTCAAGAAATTTGGCGACGATGATTCCGTCAAAGCCATCATCCTGCACGTCAACTCGCCCGGCGGCGGCGTGGCGGCGTCAGAAGAGATCTACCGCCAAGTCAAGCGGTTGCGCGACGAGAAACACCGGCGTATCGTGGCTTCGATTGAGACCGTGGGGGCAAGCGGAGCCTACTACGTTTCTTCGGCCACCAACAAGATCTATGCCGACAATGGCAGCATCGTGGGATCCATCGGTGTTATCGCCGAGTGGGTGAACTATGGTGAGCTGATGCGCTGGGCTAAGCTGAAGCCCGAGATACTCAAGGTCGGAGAATTCAAAGACACCGGAGACCCGAGCCGCGATTTGACCCCTGCCGAACGCGCCTACATGCAGTCGCTTATCGATAACATGTACGGCCAGTTTGTCGAGGCCGTGGCCGATGGTCGCCACGCTAAGAAAGAAGAAATCCGGGCGATCGCTGACGGCCGAGTATGGACCGGCAAAGAGGCCCTTCCGCTGCACCTGATCGACCAGGTAGCGGATTTTCAGGCTGCGGTCGAGGATACGGCCAAGTCGGTTGGCATTCGGGGCGAACCCAACTTAGTGCACCCCGAAAAGAGCCGCGAGACCCTTCTCGACCTCCTCTTTGGCGATCTTTCCCAGTGGCTGCCCACGCGGGAGAAGTTACTCGAGCACCATATCGGTTTTTATTATCTCTGGCAGTGATTGGGCGGAGTCTCGGGCATGGCAAAGGAACATAAATTCCCCCTTGCGCAGAACCCCTGAAATTTGAGAAGGTTATGAAGGTCCTGGGTGGCACGGGAGCCAGATCTTAGATAGCCACGTTGTTCAATCTATTGCGACAGAGCGAGAGGGCGTGGGTATGACGAAGGCGGACTTGATCGACGAGGTCTCCCGGCTGGCGGAGCTCACACGAAAAGACAGCGAAGTCATCGTGGAGACGATTTTCGACAGCATCGTGCGTTCCCTGCGAGTAGGCGACAAAATCGAGATTCGCGGTTTTGGCAGCTTCCGCACCCGTCAGCGCAAGCCTCGCGTGGGACGCAACCCGAAGACCGGTGATCGGGTGGAGGTTCCCGCCAAGAAGATCCCGTTCTTCAAGCCCAGTAAAGAGCTGAAGGACTTGGTAAACACCGGATATAGTGAAGCCGCGCCCGCGGCGCCGACAGCACCCGCCGCGCCGGCGCAGTAAGCCGAGACTTTCCCACGATCCCGCCGTCGTCGACGGCATCGCGCACGCCGTATTTGTGCTCGGATACTCCACACATTCATTCGTCCCTTGCGCCCCGCTCTCGAAGGCCAATGGCGCTTTAGCTCAGGATAGATTCGAGCGATGGGATTAGAATCGTACTATGTTTGCTCGGAGAATCCGCGTGGAGTACGAGGAGAATGGGACAAAGCACTCCTGCCCTTTGAAGTGGCTGGACAGCTTCTCGATGCGCAACTTCACGAATGCCAGCGTTTTTGATGATACCTTGCCGTTGGGCGACGGCCTGATGGAGATCGGCTCCAAGGTGCCTCTGGGAGAGCTGAAGGACGCCATGGAAGATTGGTTTCGCCGAAAGAGTTATTTGCCAAAGGATGCCAGTTTGCTGGTCCAAGAAGGCTGACGCAGTTGCTGAACGGTTGACCTTGGTGCCGAAGCTCGGATCCCCACTCCTCCATTCGACATATATAATTCTCATCGCCCGACCCAACGCCGATAACCATGCGAAGATCTGCCTTTAATCACAGCCGAAGCTTGTTAAAAATCCTTGTGCTGGCCTGTTTGGTTTCTTTCGCTCGAATCCAAGCAGTCGCGGACGCAGAGATTCGTTCGCAGCCCACCATCGTCTTCATGACTGATTTCGGCGTGCTCGACGACTCTATCGCCATCTGCAAAGGAGTCATGTACTCCATTGCCCCCGAGGTGCGCATCGTCGATCTCACCCACCAGGTCACGCCGTTCTCCATTCTGGATGGGGCGAGATTTCTTTACGGTGCCGCGCCGTATTATCCGGCGGGCGCGGTTTTTGTGGTCGTCATTGATCCCGGGGTCGGCAGTACGCGCAAGGCCATCGTAGTGAAATCAAAACGTGGCCAGTTTTTCGTCCTTCCCGATAACGGTCTGATGACTCTGCTGCAAGATCGAGACGGGCTGGAAGCGGCCCGCGAAATCACCAACCCGGCTTGGATGATCGGCACCCGCTTGTCCTCCACGTTTCACGGACGTGACATTTTTTCGCCCGTGGGCGCTCACCTCGCGCGGGGCGAAGATTGGTCCCAGGTCGGTCCCGAACTCGATGTGAACAAACTGGTTCGGTTGAACTTGACACCGGCTCACCTCGATGGTCGCGGCCTCACCGGGGAAGTGATTGCGACCGACGGCCCGTTCGGCAATCTGGTGACCAATGTGAGCGGAGATGACTTCTTGAAATTGGGGTACGCACGCGGACAGACCGTACCCGTGAAGCTGGGCAACCAGACAATGGAGCTTCCCTTCGTGAGGACGTTCAGCGACGTGGCCCTCAAGGAGCCGCTGCTATACCTGGATTCTCGCGGACGACTCGGGATTGCCGCGAACCAGGGGAGCTTTGCCGCAATCTACGGCATTCAACCGCCGCAGCCGATCTTTATCCCCAGCCCCGGAAAGTGACTCACAACGGGCCTCGCCCCACCCGGAGCCGGGACCAATGATGTTGCCGTCCGGGCTCAACGCGTTATCTCTGTGGCGGCAATGTCTTCGTCGATCTTGGGCAACACCGCCTCGACGAGCGCCACAAAGTCTGCCTGCACTCGGGCAGTCGTCTCGAGTACCTCTTCGTGATTAAGCGGCTTGTCGAGAATTCCGGCCGCCATGTTGGTCACACAGGAAATTGCCAGGACTTTGATGCCCATATGGCGAGCGGCAATGACTTCCGGGATGGTGGACATACCGACCAGGTCGGCGCCGATGGTTCGCAAGTAGCGAATCTCCGCTGGGGTTTCATAACTCGGGCCCAACAGGCCGGCGTAGACACCTTCATAAATAGCTTGGCCGCGCAGGCGTCCGGCGGCGAGCGCCACCAGGCGATAGGGCTTGAAATACGCCCGCGTCATGTCAGGAAAACGCGGTCCGAAGCGTTCGTCATTTGGCCCCACCAAGGGATTCTGTCCCTGCAGGTTGATGTGGTCGGTGATGACCACCAGCGCGCCCTGCTGATAGGCCAGATTGATGCCACCGGCGGCATTGGTGAGGATCAGAGCCCGAACCCCCATGCGGCCCAGAACCCGCGTGGGGAAGGCCACCTCGGCTGCCGAATAACCCTCGTAAAGGTGCACCCGGCCTTGCATCGCCACCACCGAGATGTCTCCGGCTTTGCCCACGACCATCTGCCCTGCGTGACCTACCGCGGTAGAGCGGGGGAAGGACGGGATCTGAGCGTAAGGGATGCGGACAGATTCACTGAGTTGGTCAGCAAGAGCGCCGAGGCCCGAGCCCAGCACCAAACCAATCTGCGGCCTCAGCGCGGTCTGGGATGACAGAAACGCGGCGGCGGAGTCAGCCAGCTTGAAGCTGTCGGTCATGGTCGGTGACACGTTCTCCTCGTCTGAACACGGCCGGGAGCGGCTCGCCATCAAACAGGTTAGTATTTTCTTTCGAAGTTGGCCAACTCTCCTTCGAGCTTCCACTGCAGCTGTCCGCGTTCGCTGGCCGCCAGAAACTTCTGGCAAGCCGGGGAGCGCGCTTCGTCGGGCGTACCTGGGCACGCATTGCCGCGACGGAACGTCTTGGCATCCGACCACAGGCTCCCTCCGGGCAAGAAGCTGTGCTCGAGGGAAAGCCGCACCATCTGTTTCAGATCTTGATAGGTGAGGAAGTCGTACGTTTCCGCCGCCCGCAGGAATTCGTGCGTCATATCGGAGCGCAGGACCCCTTCGTCATCCGTAGCCAGCGAAACCGGTACCCCGAACTTCAGGTACATCGCCAATGGGTGATCATTCCCACGGATACCGAGAATCAGATCATTCGAGGTGAGACAAATCTCCACCAGCACATTTTGCTGTGCCATTCGGCGCAACAGGGCCACGGGATCACGCTCATTCATGACATCCACCCCTTGGCCGATGCGCTCCGCGTGCCCGCGCTCAATCGAATCACGAATGTGGAAGGCAACTCCTTCGGGCGGCACTAAGCCAAAGGCCAATTCGCCGGCGTGCAGGCTGATGTGGACCGAGGGATAGACTGTGTGCAGGTAGTCCAACATCTTCATGTGCAACTCGAAATCGTGCATGGGAATATACCAGTCTTCCGGCATGACCAGGTTTAGCCCTAAAAAGCGCCGATCCGAGGAAGCCAGTTCGAACCCGAGGACGGTCTGAGCGAACACCTCTTCCGGAGTCAGCCCGCGCAACACCTGATACAAATATCGCACCGTGACCGCGCAGCCCGGGCTGGGCCTGGCCGTGCCGCAATCCAGCTGCAACCGCATTTTGTTCTCGTCTTCATCGAGTCGTTGGCGGGTTGAGCCCATGATTTCTCGTAAGCCGCCGGCCAGCAGCTTCTCGCGTAGCTCGGGCAAATGGTTGTCCCAGCCGAGCTTGCTCCCGAGTCGGGCAGCGGCAAGGCCGTCTGCGGTGTACATCAGCTCGAGAAATTGAAGGTGGTCCTGGGCGGCCTGGGCCGCGGCTTCGGCAATTTCACTTGCGCTACGAGTCAGGGTGGCGAGCCGGAACTTATCGAAAGTGGCGAAGAAGTGATCGTGTCCAGACTCCTCGCCAGCGTCCCAATTGCGCATCGACCAGGCATCCACCATGGAGTTATAAAGCACATGATCCCCATAGGCGCAGCGCACGGCCGGCTTACTGGTGAATGGATCGCAGGAGGCGTCGCATGGGGGCGCAATCAGGATCGAGGTGGTACGGTCGACACACAGTCCATCTTCGGCGGCGAAATCGATCCAACTCTCGGCGTAGATACTTCCAGCCAGGTGGTTATGCAGATCGCCTCCCTTGGGCATCTCACGCAGGAAAGGAAGCAACAAGTTGGGTGTCTTGCGTACCGAGTCGAAATACCTGGCCGTGCGTTCCTCAGCTGTAGGCTTCGATTGCGAAAAGCCGAAAGGAGGAAGCACGCCGAGGTAAAGTGCAACGAGAACGCGGGCGCGGATCAATCCCACCTCCTGCTGAGGCCGCTTCGGTGGCTGGATCTAAGGCGCTTAGCAGGGCGGCATTATACAGGCAATCATCACACCCACCATGGGCCCCTGGGCTTTGCCTAATAAACATGGGATTGCCACTAGTGTAGTGTCTCATAAATAACTTGACAATATAACCAAATTGGAGCATCCTGCGCTTACCATGTGGGATGTGCCCCAAGCCTTGGCGATTTTACCGGAGCAGCAGCGCACGCTCGAAGCCTGGATCGCGGCTCGCAATACACCGCAGAAGGTCGCCTTTCGGTCTCGCATTGTCTTAATGGCAGCCGAAGGAAAGGCTAACCGCAGAATCGCGCAGGAATTACAGACCAGCCGTCCCACAGTGATCCTGTGGCGGCAGCGGTTTGCCGAAGGCGGTCCCACGGCGTTGACCGAAGAGGCGCCGGGGCGGGGCCGCAAACCGCGGATTTCCTCCGAGAAGGTGAAACAGATCGTAGAGGCGACTTTGCACACGAAGCCCAAGGCGGCTACGCACTGGAGTGTGCGATCGATGGCCAAGGCGCAAGGCGTTAGTCCGGCGACGGTGCAACGTATCTGGGACGCGCACGGCCTGGAGCCGCATCGCACGCGGAGTTTTAAGCTTTCGCGTGACAAACAGTTCGTCGAGAAGTTGACCGATGTGGTGGGGCTCTATTTGAATCCGCCAGATAAAGCCGTAGTTCTCTGCATGGATGAAAAGAGCCAGATTCAGGCGTTGAACCGCACGCAGCCGAGCTTGCCGATGAAGAAAGGACGTTGCGGAACCCTGACCCACGATTACCAGCGCAACGGCACCACTACCTTATTTGCTGCCTTGCACGTGTTAGAGGGAACGGTGATCGGAGATTGCAAGTCGCACCACCGGCACCAGGAATTCATACAATTTCTGCGCCGACTCGATCGCGAGTTTCCCCTGGAGTTGGATCTTCATCTCATCCTAGACAATTACGGCACGCACAAGCATCCCAAGGTGAAGAGCTGGCTGGCACGTCATCGACGCTTTCATCTCCACTTCACCCCGACCAGCTCGTCGTGGTTGAATTTGGTGGAGCGTTGGTTTGCCAAGCTCACCGAGCAACGGATTCGGCGCGGCAGCTTTTTCAGCATCAAAGAATTGAAGCAGGCGATCCAGGAGTATCTCGACGACAACAACCGCCAGCCCAAGCCATTCATATGGACCGCGAGTGTTGAAAAGATCCTGGAGAAGGTCAATCGTTGTAAAGCTATTTTAGAGACGGCACACTAG
>DATJVZ010000269.1:0-6722 GCA_035501575.1 Terriglobales bacterium
AATGTTTTCGACGTCGGAGTCCGAGCAGTCGAGTGCGAGCGGCAAGAAGAAACTGATCATTGCCATCGTGGTTCTGCTTTTAGGGGTGGGAGTTTACCTGGCCCTCTCGAAACCGCACGACCAGCCCGCACCGGCCCCTTCTGTGCCGGCGGTAACTCAGCCGCAAGCGGCACCGGCTCCAGTAGCGCAGCCAACTAACCAGGAGCCAAGCTCGACGGCGGCCCCAGCACAACCCAGCGGGGAGACCACCCCGGCTCACCGGCCGTCAGGTTCAGACAAGACGCCGTCTAGCACGAAAATTCCCAAAACTAAAAAGACGACTTAGCCAGTTGCGCTGAGCGGTCCAGGGAAACGGCTGGCATAATCCAAGAGATCGGGCACGAAATTGATCTCCTCAGCAGGCGTGATCCTGAAACGTTCTACGCCCGCCCTGGAAGAGTCTCCCAAGGGTCTCGCGGTAGACACTGTTGCTCCGGCGAATGAGCGCCGGCGCCTGCCGGGGATCAAATCAATATGCCCACCACGGCCCATTTTGAAGACCGGAAGGCATCGGCTGGCCGTCGATGGCCGAATAGACGTTCACCCCATAGAAGAAGGGCACTCCCCAGTCAAAGCCGTAACCGGCCGGATTCAAACCTCCGAGGGTGCTGAACGCCGCGTCCGAGCTCGAGGCGGTAAAGAGGTTTAAGGCATTGTCAACGGTGAAGTTGGTCTTCTTGGTCGTCGAGGTATTGTTGGGGTCCTCATTCGTCGCCGAAAGGCTCTGCGCGGAAGTCGGACAGTAGAACGAGGAAAGATCGCCGATCGGCGTATTGGACGGGCACACTGGAATCGAGTTGTTAACGTCGGGAAAGAATAATCCGTTCGAGCCGCTGTCGATGAAGCTCCCACCCGTACAGGCTTGGGGGTCGGTAACGCTGTAGGTCTGGTTTTCAAAAATCGTGGTGAAGCTGTCGCAGACCAGAGTAAACACCGTGGCCGAGCTGGAAAGCTGGTTGTTGGTTTCGGTTCCTATCCCGAAGATCAGCGAACCGTTCACCGAAGCTGCGCTCCCCGACAGTTTGGGAAGCTCGACGATCACGCCGTTGTTGTCGTTAGGGAACATCACGACGGGATTGGCTACCTGGTTCGCCTGACTTATAAATTCCGGACTGCAGGGAAGGCTGGAGCACGTGTAATAGGCGTCGGGAGGGGTCGCTCCCGACTCGCAGATAGACCCGCAGTCGGTAGGTTCAAGGCCCACACCCAGAATCCCATTTGCGCCCAAGCTGGATTGCGTATTCTCGTCCTCGGAAAGGTTGTTACCCGAGCAGCTGGTGGGTATGTTCGCGGTTGAGGTGCTGATGACCTGAATCGGCACGTTGCTGGCTGTTTCTTTGCCCAAGGTCACCGTAGCGCCCTGGACCGGGCCCCAGAGAAAGGACCCGTCGACGAACGAGACGCAATTGTAGGCGGCAGAGCCATTGGAAGCGTTGACCGCGGGAAGCTTCAGCGACGGGATTGCGGATTCTAAGACCCGCAGGCCCATCGAACCCGTGTCCACTAACAGGTGATCGACGGTGGCGCAATTCGAATTGCTGCCGGGAGCACAAATCGTGGCGCTGGCGAACACGCCATTCGTGTAGATGGCCCCGCCTGACTGGGTCGCCGTTGGCCCCCCATCAATTGTGATGGCTAGAACGTTGGTGGTGCTGCTAGCAGGAGGCGACGGGTTTGAGCTTGAGCCGCCGCTACTGTTGCTGCCGCCCCCGCAACCGACAACAAGACCCAAGCTTCCGAACAAAATCGATAGCCACAGCCTCTTGCGCACAAACTCCTCCCTTAGCTTCTCTTACTTGATTTCGTCGGCTTTGAGACCCGAGGGCAACATCTCGGGAAGGTAAGCTCGCCCGAAGTACGCCCCCATGTGTCCTCCGGTCTGGACTACCAGGCCAGCCTGTTGAATATTGAGCGGTCTGCGCCCATAGGGCCTCTTCGCTCCCAACGCCGCCGAGTATTGTTGAAAGTAGCTGCCTAGGATTGGTTGCATTTGCGGAATGAACGGTCCCTGCCAAGCCACGGCAAACACTCTGCCCGCGGGGGCAACGTACTCGCGGATGATGGTGCCGCCGGGCGCTTGAATGGAGTGCACCGCGTAGGCTCCGGCCGGCTTCACATCGAGGCTCGTGGCCTTCAGGTGCGCCCGATCCGCATCCACCGAGGTCAGATCGCCGCCCAGAGCGGCCAAAGCCGGGCACGACAATCCTAGCCAGCCGATTCCCACCGTTAACCACGAGGCGAAAGTCATGGAACGTCGAACCAACCGGTTGCTCCTGCTCCGATACCTGTGTCTGGTAAATGCATCCAACTTAAGAAGTCTACCCTGAAAATCCACCTGGGTTGCGGTCCAAAAGTAGGATCTCCCGGATAGTACTGTTGATTGCCTTGGCCGCAAGAGCCCGGGCAGATAAGGCCTTGAGAGGCCGTCCTAGCCGCTTCCTCCGCCGGGCCAAAGGGCACCTCAATCGTCGTAGAATGAGGGTGACAGTTGGTCAGGCGGCCCCGAGCATGGATTTTAAACTAGTCAGTGACTACCAACCGCGAGGCGATCAAGCGAAAGCCATCGAATCTCTGGTGCGAGGAGTGCTCGATCATGACGAGCACCAGGTTCTGCTAGGGGTTACCGGGTCGGGCAAGACCTACACCATGGCCAAAGTCATTGCTGAGATCAACCGGCCTGCGCTGGTGATGGCCCACAATAAAACCCTGGCCGCCCAGCTTTACCACGAATTCAAGAGCTTTTTTCCCCAAAACGCGGTGGAATACTTCGTTTCTTACTACGACTACTACCAGCCTGAGGCCTACGTTCCCGCCGCCGATCTTTACATCGAGAAGGAAGCGACGATCAATGACGAACTGGACAAGCTTCGCCTCTCGGCCACCCGTTCCTTATTTGAGCGGCGCGATTGTTTGATTGTGGCCTCGGTGAGCTGCATCTACGGTCTCGGGTCTCCCGAGGCGTATTACGGCATGCTGTTGTTCCTCGACAAGGGCCAAAAGGTGAAGCGGGAGGACATCACCCGTAAGCTGGTAGAGATCCTTTACGAGCGTACCGACAGCGATTTCCGCCGGGGAACGTTTCGGGTGCGCGGGGACGTGATCGAAATCTTTCCCACTTACGACGATATGGCCTATCGCGTGGAGTTGTGGGGAGACGAGGTCGAAGCGCTTTCGCAAATTGATCCCCTGTTCGGAACGGTGAAGCAGAAGTACCTGCGCCTGCCGATTTATCCGAAGACCCACTATGTGATGAAGCCCGAAACCAAGTCGCGGGCGGTTCAGTCCATTCGCGAAGAATTGGCCTGGTGGGAGGCGGAACTCGGCAAACAGGGGCGTATGGTCGAAGCCCAGCGCGTGCATCAGCGCACCATGTATGACCTCGAAATGATCAAGTCCGTCGGGTACTGCCATGGGATTGAGAATTACTCGCGACACTTCACCGGCCGGCTTCCCGGGGAGCCTCCGCCCACCCTGCTGGATTATTTTCCCCGCGATTACCTGATGTTTATCGACGAATCGCATCAGACCGTGCCCCAGCTGCATGGCATGTATCACGGGGACCGCTCGCGCAAGGAAACCCTAGTGGAGTATGGCTTCCGTTTGCCTTCGGCTCTCGATAACCGCCCCTTGACCTTCGAGGAATTCGAACACCGGCGGAATCAAGCCGTGTACGTCTCGGCTACTCCCGGACCCTACGAGTTGACCAAGTCGGCGGGCGTCGTCGTTGAGCAGATCATCCGGCCGACAGGACTGGTGGATCCTCCCGTCGAGATACGCCCGGTGAAAGGCCAGATCGATGACCTGCTGCATGAAATTCGCCAGCGCTCCGCGCGTGGCGAACGCGTGCTGGTGACCACGCTGACCAAGCGTATGGCTGAGGACTTGGCGGAATATTACAGCGAAGTCGGCGTAAAGTGTCGCTATATGCATTCCGAGATCGAAACCCTGGAGAGGGTGAAGATTCTGCGCGACCTGCGCAAAGGTGAATTTGACGTTCTCATCGGAATCAATTTGCTCCGCGAAGGGCTCGACCTACCGGAAGTCTCTCTGGTGGCGATTCTCGATGCCGACAAGGAAGGCTTCCTGCGCTCGAGCGGTTCGTTGATTCAGACGGTCGGGCGATGCGCCCGCAACCTGAACGGTCGCGCGATTCTCTATGCCGACACCATGACCGAATCGATGCAGAAGGCGGTCGATGAAACCAATCGCCGCCGCGCCATTCAGGAAGCCTACAACCTGGCCAACGGAATTACACCGCAATCGATTGTCCGGCCTCTCGAGATGTCGCTGGCCTCAATCGTCGAGGCGGATTACACGGATCTGGCGAGCGTGGAGAGTGACGGCACTCCCGAATTCCGATCGCAAGAAGAACTCGACGCCCATATTCGAAAGCTGGAAAACGAGATGCGGGAGACCGCCAAGCGCTTTGAATTCGAACGAGCAGCCAAGCTTCGAGATACCATTAAGGACTTGCGGACTAAGGAATTCCTGTTTGCCTAGGCCATGGCCGCGCCGGCCGGGATGATTCAAAAGGCCGCCGCCACCCGCTCCGGGCGCGTTCCCGGCTTTCTTCCCGCTTCCCGATCGAGGACCATGAGTTCCTTCTCGAGCGAGGAGAATCGGCGCAGGACCTCGTGAATTCGCAGCGCCATGTGACGGATGGTTTCAATCTGCGATCGGGCCTCGGCCGAGAGCAATCCCGGTTCGAGCAGCAATAATTCAGAGTTGCCCAGCATCGCTGTCAGAGTGTTGTTCAAGGTGTGGCGCATTTCGAGCATGTAGCGGCCCAGGGTCGCCTGTTGCTCGAGAAGGGCGCTCATCTTTTCCGCCCCCATGGCGCTCGCTTCCGCCCGCATGCGATGAAGCGCCTCCGAGCCCACCAAGATCAAGGTATCGAGCCAGTACTCCTGCCGCCGCAGAGCCAGCATGGCCGGCCAGCGGTCGCGAATCTTTTCGAGCACGGCCAAGTCGGGCGAGACAAACAGCACCCGCTTCCCGGCGGCGTCGAGCGCCTCAAGAACGACCGACAGAGCCGCGGGACGAATCGAGCCTACGATCGCCAAGTCAAAGGTTTCGGGATCGAAGCCCAAGCGAACGTTGCTGCTCATGAGAATGAATGCCGGGAGGCTACGCTCGGATTGCCAGCGGCAGGTGATCGAGCGGGCGAATTCCGCTTCGTCGGTGATGATCAGTACGGTGGGCTGCTCCACGGGTTTCCTATCCTGCTCGTAACGGTTTTCCAGGGTTGAACCTGGCATCTTCCGCCGTGCGGGCGCTTACTCCCCGCTGTCCGGCGGCGAAGGCAAGACCTCGAATTCCGACGGTTGGGTCTGGGCGCCGACTCCTGCGGCCGCCGCCTGTTTGCGGGGTTCTGCCGGGCGTGCCGGGACGGTTTTGGCAGTGCGCGACAAAGCCCCGTCGACCACCGCCCGCAGATCCACCAGCATGCGCAGTGGCTGGCCAGAGGAATATTCGGCGTGAAATAAAACCTTCCAGGATTGGCAGATCATGCGCAGACGAGAGATCGGCTCCTCGGCGGAAAACTGGGCCCGCCGGCAATCGAGGGTCGACACCCCGCTTTTTTCGAGCTCTCGTAAGCCTTCTACGATCGAATGAAGGTCCTGATACATCAGGCGAAAGAAGATGCGGCGCATCAGGAAACCGAAGCGGGTGAAGGCCACAACCGCGACCGGGGCAAAGTACTCCTCCCCCAGAGACTCCTTCAATTGACGCCCCTGCTCGAGGACGTGGCTAGCGAGCAGCCGGTTCAGGTCCTTGGCCGCATTGGCTTCGGCCAGCAGTTGGTTGACCGGTTCGAGTGACTGCGGAAACTTCAAATCGACCTTCCCAAGCACTGGCTCGATCACCTGAGCCACGCAAGCCAAATCTACATTCTCGTCTTGCAAGCCCGCCGGTGCGCAGTGCGCAAAGTACTGCACGAACAGGAAGTCGATTTTGTCGCGATCCGCCTCACTGTGTTTTTTGCCGAGATGATGCATCAGCAGATCACGCAGACTCTGCTCGCTGACCAAACTGGTGGTCTGCAGGAATTGGCGAAGTTGATGAACCTTAATGCGCTCATCGAGGTCGAGGAGCCACTGCCGGGCATGCTCGACCGCCTTTTCCGACGGCTGCTCTTCTGTCCCGTTTTCTAGATCCGGGCAGGCGGGAAAATCAATGACGAATTCCTTCGCCAGGTTGGCGTACAGAGGGTAAAGCGCACGCGCTTCACGCCATTCCGCCCCGGGCGGAGTTGAGGCACTATCCTTCATAGTTTCACGATCCAATTCGCCACCTCCTTGGCAAAGCGAGCGGCGACCGCGGTCTGCGCGCCGTTGTACTCGAGAGCCACGACGCGAGCTTCCACATCGAGCGTGCCGTCAAAGTTCCGTACCCGCAGCCGGTCGGCAAACTCGAGTGGCAGGCTCGAAGTAAATAAGACTTCGCAGGGAGTTCCGAACTCGAGGATGGTGTTCTCACTTACGGTGCTGCGCTCCGTGCCCAGGCGAGTCAGACGGACGGGAATTCTCATGGGTGTGGCGCTCGGAAAAAACTTCGCCAGCTTGCTGGTGCAGCTCTGGCGCTGGGCAAAAACCGTGACTGTGCCGGGTTTGGACACGATGCTCTCGAGCTTGACCAAGAGCATCGAACATGCACGACTAAGGCCAAAAGGACGCGCCCGC
>DATJVZ010000270.1:0-8380 GCA_035501575.1 Terriglobales bacterium
CCGAGGTATCGAAGATGGTGAGAAGCAAGAGTGGCAGCCATGCAACCAGCGTGATAACCAGCAGGCGGCGATATAAGAATTCCAGGCTGTCTCCGACGAGATGCGACCTGCGAAAGAGCTGGAAGATCGGGCCGCCCAGGAGTAAGGTCGGCTTGCGCCAGCAGATATATTGGGTGTGGCTGCCATGAACCGGGTCTCCGCGTGCACAGACTGGTAGTCCGTGACACCAATAAGCAGTCGAGACTGTCAAAAGCCACTCGCACTCTGCCTTCGGCTTCCTATTCTTACTGAATTGGCTGGGTACGTTCTGTCAGTTTTGCCAGTTCCGCAAACAAGCGCTTAAACCCGTAAGGTGGCCCGACAGCCGGCGGCAAGCGATGTGGATGAAAGCCGGCGGTCCCGCGTGGTGGGTCGGTAAGAAGGCACTTTATGGTCTCGCTGCAAGCCGCCGGCGAGATCCGATCCAAGCCACCTGGTTGACCTCGAGCTACAGCCCGCCTACCATGGCAACCTGACGAAAAAATATGGCGGAGGAGGGGAGATCGTGATACGACGAAAGCTGCTTTCCCAGCTTGCTTGGGTGCCGTTCTTTGCCTTCGGTCGAGCCCAAGCGCAAGAGCCGCCGAAGACCTCAAAAGCCCTCAAGATCATGATGAAAAGTGCTTGGGGATCGGATGACCCAACCCGGGCCTCTTTCGTGTTCGCGCACGGTCTGGCACTAGCGGAGGCCGGGCACGACGTACAGATTTTCCTTACCGGGGAGGCTACCTACTTGATGCGAAAGGTGACCGCGAATGCCGTGATGCCGGTGGGCTGGCCGCCGCTAAGCGAGACGCTCGAAAAAGTTGTGGCAAAGCGCATTCCGATCTTTGCTTGAGGAGCTTGTTCCCGGGCCCGGGGGGTCACGGAAACCGACTTAACTCAGTGGGGAGCGAAGTCCGGCAGCCCTGCGATATTCGTGTCGCTTGTGGAATGGGCAGAGCGGATCATCACCGAATAGTTGGGATGCACGGCTCCCTGGAAGCTTCGCTACCTTGAGGTCGAGGCTCAGCATCGAGACCCGCTCTCCTCAAAGTCGGGACGGGCTCGTCAGCCCGAGACAAGATTTGCTACTGCTTGGAATCAGTTTCCCCAGTCACTCGACACCCGAGTACTTGCATCGCCTCAGAGCTCTCGGTTGACCTCCGGCCTGGGCAAAGATTGCGGGGGTCTCTCGATCTTGTTATAAGATGGTCGCGATGTCCTCTCCAGAGAAAGAATTCGAGCCCGCCGAGCTTCAACTTCTCATCGACTCGATCCCGGCGTTGATCCACAGCTCTTGGCCCGACGGGTACCTTGATTACTTCAATCAACGCTGGCTGGAATATGTTGGCGTCCCTATGGATCAACTCGAGGGGTGGAAATGGACGGCCTCAATTCATCCCGACGACGTCGCGGGCATGGTTGACAAATGGCGTGCCTGCCTGGCGAGCGGTGAAATCTTCGAGTATGAAGCCCGCGTACGGCGGGCGGATGGGGAATACCGCTGGATGGCACATCGCAAAGTGCCACTGCGCGACAAGCGCGGGACAATCATCAAGTGGTATGGATCCAGCATCGACATCGAGGATCAAAAGCGGACGGAAGCGGCTCTGCGGCGAGGCGAGTTCTATCTCGGCGAAGGAGAGCGCCTGGCCCACAGCGGTAGCTGGGCGTTCAACCCATGCGGCTATTTCGACCATTGGTCTCGTGAATTATTTCGCATCTACGGACTTGATCCCGACGGGAAGCCCCCCACGCTTGCGGAATATCTGGAGCTCATCTACCGAGAGGATCGCGAGTCCATGGCGCAAACCATCGAACAAATGGTGGCTGAACATTTAGCGTGCGATCTTAAGAAGCGAATCGTGCGGCCTGACGGCGAGATTCGATACATACGGTGCGTTGGAATTCCTGTTGTCGAAGACGGAGTCCTCAAAACAATCGTGGGCACTGCGATGGATGTGACCGAGCAAGAGCGTCTGACCAGGGAAATCCAGCGCCGCGAGGCCTACCTGTCGGAAGCCCAGAAATTGAGTCATTCCGGAAGCTTCGGGTGGAATCCTCTAAGCGGAGAAATCTGCTGGTCAGATGAAACCTTCCGAATTTTCCAGCTCAGCCGCGGCAGCAAGCCGACCCGGTCTTTAATACAGCAGAGGATACACCCGGAAGATGTAGCTCTAGTTCAGGAACGAATCGATCGCGCCACCCGCGATGGCGAGGGTTTCGACTTCGAGCATCGCTTGCTTATGCCAGACGGAGCTGTCAAATACGTGCATGTCGTTGCTCGTGCGGTAAATGTCGAATTTGACGATCTCGAGTTCGTCGGTGCCGTCACCGACATAACCGAGCGGCGCGGGGCCAGTGCAGCTTTGCAGAGGGCATTCGACGAGATTAGGGGGCTCAAGGAGCAGCTATACAAAGAAAACCTTGCCCTGAAAGAGGAAATCGACCGTTCTTCCATGTTCGAAGAGATCGTGGGGGCTTCCGCCACACTACAAAAGGTGTTGTCCCGGGTGTCCAAAGTTGCTCGAACTGATTCGACCGTGCTGATTACGGGTGAAACCGGCACCGGCAAGGAGCTCGTTGCCAGGGCGATACACAAACGTTCGTCCCGCGCGGAGCGACCTTTCGTGGGCGTGAATTGTGCCGCTATTCCAAACTCATTGCTGGCTTCAGAATTGTTCGGGCATGAAAAAGGTTCCTTCACTGGCGCGTTGCAGCGCCGCCTGGGCCGCTTCGAGTTGGCCGAAGGTGGAACGATATTCCTGGATGAGATTGGGGAACTTCCCAACGATACTCAGGTGGCGCTTTTGCGTGTCTTGCAGGAGAAGGAATTCGAGCGAGTGGGCGGGGGCCAATCGATCCGGGCGGATGTTCGCGTGATTGCCGCAACCAATCGTGACTTGGAGGCTGCCATTGCCTCCGGTACGTTTCGCAGCGACCTTTACTACCGGCTCAACGTGTTTCCCATTGCGGTCCCGCCGCTGCGCGAACGAAAAGAAGACATCCCGATGCTGGTTGAATATTTCCTCGACCGCTACGCCAGCAAAGCCGGAAAGAAGTTCCGCGCTATGAACCGAAAGACCCTCCGCCGGTTGACGGAGTACCTTTGGCCGGGAAATATTCGTGAGCTGCAGAACGTGATTGAGCGCTCGGTCATTTTGTGCGATGGCGAGAATTTCTCGGTGGATGAGAGCTGGCTGTCGCGGGACAGGACTCGGGTTTTCCAAGTCAACCAGCCACTCACGCAAGAGCTGGTCTCGCGCGAGAAAACGATCATCGAGGCAGCCCTGGCAGAAAGCAAAGGACAAGTCTCGGGAGTGTCCGGTGCCGCCGCCAAACTCGGAATTCCGCCTTCCACGCTGGAGTCGAAGATTCGCTCACTCAAGATTAGGAAGCACCAGTTCGTCGCCTAATCCTGCAAGATCCCATACAAATTCGCGAATGTTCGCGAATTCGCGAATGTTCGCGAATTCGTCTCTCCTGGGTCCTAAGGTTTTCAAGAACCTGGGGTTGGCATTCGGTTTGCATTCAGTCACGAAGACCTGGGTTAGAAGAAGCCATGACGCTGATGATTCAAAGATCGGCGGCGGAAGGATTCGTGGTCTTTGCCCTAAGCGGTCGAATCCAAATGGAACATCTGTCGCACCTCGAAGAGCTCTTCGCGGGCGAAGTCCGAGATCACAGCGTGGTTGTCGATTTGAAGGAGGTACGCCTGGTAGAACGTGAAGCAGTGATGTTTCTTACCAGATGCGAAGCCGAGGGCATCAAGCTCGACAATTGCCCGGCCTACATTCGTGAATGGATTGAGAAAGAACGAGATAGATCATAGGCCGTCCTGGCGCTGAGCGTACCCAAGGAAGTAAAGCGGCAAGCGCTTCCGAGGTAGCGGGCGAATCATCTCGTCATCGGTTGTCGGCGTAGACGTCATATCGGCGTAGACGTCATAAGGGAGTACCTGGAAACAAAGAACAAACAAAAAAGGAGCGAAAACATCATGGACAGAATGCTGGTGGTGGTTTTTGACAGTGAAGGCAAAGCTTATGAAGGGAAAAGAGCCCTTCAGCAACTGGACGGCGAAGGCAGTATCAGCCTCTACGCCTATGCCGTGCTTACCAAGAATGCCGACGGCACCACATCCCTAAAACAAGGCGATGACCTCGGGCCGATCGGCACTCTACTCGGCACTTCATTTGGCAGCCTTATCGGACTGTTGGGCGGACCCGCGGGTGCGGCCATCGGCGCAGCCGCCGGTCTTGGGGCCGGCAGTGCCGCCGACCTCGACAACGCTCGCATTGGCGCGGATTTCATCGACGATGTCGCCAAGGTGTTGTTACCCAACAGGGTGGCCTTGGTCGCCGAAATCGAAGAGGACTGGACCACGCCGGTCGACACCCGCATGGAGTCCATCGGCGGCACGGTCTTCCGGCGCTCTCTGTCGGAGGTAAGAGACACCGTCGATGACGAAGAGGTCGCTGCCATGAAGGCCGACGCCGCTCAAATGAAGGCAGAGGCTGCCAAGGCTCATGCCGACCGCAAAGCCAAGCTCCAGGAGAAGATCAACCAACTCGACTCCAAGATACAAGCTCAGTTGCAAAGGGCTAAACAGAGACGGGAGGCCGCGGAGCGTCAGGCGCAGGCGAAAGTTCAGGTGCTCAAGGCAAAGGCAGAGGCCGCGAAGGCTAAAGCCTCGTAGGGAGACGATTCGGCTCGGTTCAGCCGCCTGTCCAACGGGGCGACAAAGATCCCCGTTGGACAGCAAAGGTTTCTTACCGATGCCGCAGCAGCCAGTCTGCTGCTGGGTATACTGATTCTCGCAAAGTAGCCCCCCAGTTCGGTGTGGGCGATCGGTACGAGCGGAATTTTAAGATCATGGTCGCGAGTACGACAAGGAGAGGCGCCGCCGCCGTCGAGCGCCTTGCCCGAACTGCATAGTCGTCTGTGCCCTTGTAAAATGGCCCCGCCAAGGAAGGAAGCCTATGCTTGCGACAAGACTCGTACACTCAGGACTTAAGATCGTGGCGCCGTTGTTGACACTGGTGATTGTGTCAGTAGCTCAGGCGCCCACTCCCGAACCGGTAACCGACCAGGAAACCGAGCTTGGGATGGCGATGTACCAACAACTGAGGGATAAGGGAGAAATCATCGAGACCTCGCCCCTTTACGACAGCCTGGCGCCGATAACGGATGCGATCGCACGCGTGGCCCAGCCTCAATACCCGCACCCCTTCAAGTTCTTCCTCGTTCATGAGACCCAGCCAAATGCCTTTGCCACGCCGGGCGGTAACGTCTACGTCGTGGACTCGTTGCTGCGCTTCGTAAAGAACAAGCAGGAACTGGCCGGTACTCTTTGCCACGAGGTCTCCCACACTATCCACCGCGACGGTGTGAACCTCATGGAAAAAGAGAAGAAGATCGAGGAGCGCGAGGTTGCGGCTGCCATTTTGCTGGGCCCAACTCGGGCTCACCTTATTGCCATCGCGCTCATTGCGCGCCTTAATTCGCTCGGCTATTCCCGCGAAGCCGAATCCAAAGCGGACGTGACTGGGTCCGACATCTGCGCTGCGGCGGACTCTAATCCTTGGGGACTTGTATGGCTATTTCAGGATTTCCAGAACGCAGACGTTAAACAACTGCCCCAGCTTCTCTCCGATCATCCCGCCGATGGAACAAGGATAAAAACCCTGGAAGATCATTTCCGCAAGAATCCTGGCACATTCTCGAAATTTAGTGCCGATGCAAAGTCCGCCACTCCGTTTACTGTGCCGAAGGACGCTCCCGCCGTGTTTCTTCCTCCGGCACCCAAAGGGAAACCATGACCTCGGAGAGCTACGATGCGGACGGAATCAACCTGAGCGGGTTGGTGACGAATTGCATTCGCTTTGCCTGTCTTCTCCTCGCATTTACATTCGGCTGTCGCGCCGAAGACACAGGACAGCTATACAAATTCTTCAAGCAAAATATTGGACTGAATGATTCGGAAATCGCTGACATTGAAAGCGGTAAAGCTGTCGCAAAGGTGCTCGATTCGGCCACCGCTGCCCAAGTTTTTGTATTCGGAGCCGTTGTCATAAAAGCACAGCCCAGTGCCTATGTACATTTGGCGGGAGATCTTGACAAGCTCAAGACTCTTCCCAACTATCTGGCTCTCGAACGCTTCTCCGACCCACCCCAACTTTCCGATCTCCGAGGATTTGGCATCGATGCGGATGACCTGGACGATCTAAAGAAGTGCAAGCCCGAACATTGCGAAGTGCAGCTGCCGGTCGAGGACATCGAAGAATTCAGAGACCAGGTTGACTGGTCGAGTGCCGACGCTTTGACGCAGGTGAACGATCTCGCCAAGAAGATGGCCCTCGACGGGTTGCGCGCCTACCAGCAAGGCGGAAATGCGGCCTTGGGCACCTATCGGGACAAGAAGGTTCCCGCCCAAGTCGGCGAGCAGTTTCGCTCCCTTTTGTCCCGCTCCACCGTGCTGCCGGTGGAGCTGCCAACGTTTTACTCCTATCTTCTCGACTACCCGAAGGCGTCTCTGCCCGATGGCTCGTCCGTTTTCTACTGGGAGAAGGTGAAATTCGGACTCAAACCGACGTTGCGAATTAACCACCAGATCGCAGCGCACGTGAACGGGGCGCATGGCCCGATTGATGTAATCGCGATCAAGCAGCTGTATGCGAGTCATTACTTTGAGACGGCGCTTGACCTGAATTTCTGCATACCGCGCAATACAGGAGGCTTCTACTTGATCACTGCCAAGGGATCGGAACAGGCCGGACTGACGGGGCCGAAGGGCAGCGTTGTAAGAAAGGTTGCCGTCGACAAGACCAGGTCGTCGCTCGAAAAATCTCTTGTGACAATCAAGGCACGACTGGAGGAGTAAACGTACTCGACGCGAATCTTAGCGGTCTTCTGGTTCCGCTAGACTGATTCAAGGGCGCTACCGAACCGGAAGTAAGGCCTGACGGCAGTGCCCCAAAAGGAGAAAAAGACAATGAACACTAATACAGATTTCTTCCGTGCTGGACTCGAGCAAATCAGAAGATCCTGGGTCTGGTTTCTTGTGTTCGGCATCGTGCTGACGGCTCTTGGCATCCTTTGCGTTGCCATGGCGCAGACCGCGACCACTTTCTCAATCTTGGCTTTGGGTTGGGTGCTTTTGATCAGCGGGGTGATATGGTTCGTAAATTCTTTTTATGCGTTCACCTCGCACGGGTTTTTCTTGTACCTGCTGAACGCGATCATCCGCAGCGTCACCGGGTACCTTCTGATTCGGCATCCGGACGCAGGCGCGCAAGGAGTGACCATGTTGCTCGCGGCACTCTTTATTGTGGGCGGGCTGTTCCGCGCGGCTGCCGCGGGCGTCATTCAGTATCCTCGGTGGGGATGGACCGTGCTCTCCGGAGTGATATCCGTCGTCTTAGGCATTTACCTTTTGACCACGTGGCCTACGGCCAGCACCTATTTTCTGGGCATCGTGATCGGCATCGACCTGATCTTTGACGGCGCAGCGCTGGCGGGCTTCGCGGGCGCGCTTCGCAGCTTGCCCTCCACGGTCGAACGTAGAGCGGCTTGATCTTGGCTGCCTGCGAGCCGCCTTGGCTGCTCGTAATTCCAAAATCACGGTTGAGACGGACGATTGCCAGCCTCCGCCAGGGTTTTCGAGAGGTTGAATTGCCGGACTCCTCTAGGTGTTAGCCTATGGCTCCATGGACCACCACACGCTCGCCGCTGTCAGCATTACGGGTAGCTGCCTGGATGTATTAGGCAGTCTCTACCTTGCCTACGATTTGTTGGGTGGACAACATGGACCTTTGCGGCTCCTGACCCGCGCGGTCACCTACTCGGTGGTCTTTGGCATCGGGTATGGCCTTGGCCTGGGTCTATGGTTTGGAGTAGCTTCCGGAATTGCGACCGGCATCACCCTGGCCATCGAATTCAATCGGGCAGCGCGTGGCCTCGATCACCATTCGTTGCCATGGGAAGGCTTGTTTGCCGCGATCCGCGGAGTCGGCATTGGCGCAGGATTGTATAGGATAGTAGGGCTTCGATTCGCAATCGCATTCGCCCTTCTCATTGCCATCGGCCAAACCTTCGCATACTCCCGCGGTATGCGTCCTGCCATCGATTATGTCGCAGCTCGCCGTCCTCGCCTTACGCGCCGTCAGTTCTGGGGAACTGTGGTCCGCACCCTCGGATACATCGCCAGTGCCCTTGTCTGCAGCACTTTTATTCACCACCTGGACCACCCCTGGACGTTTGCGCTTCGCGTAGGCCTGGTCACAGGAATCGTCACCGGCGTCGGGGTGACGGTTAATCCTTACATCGAATATTATGCCGACCATCTTCCGGAACGACGCCT
>DATJVZ010000271.1:0-5304 GCA_035501575.1 Terriglobales bacterium
CAAAAGGGCCGCCAATGCGTCCACATCGTGAAGATTGAACGCTTGGTTGAAGCGGTCAACGGTCGTCCGCGTCGACCGTTCTTCTGACGCCGCGTTTTGTTCGAGCTTCATGGAGCTCTCCTCAAGCGATAGAGTGCCGAATAGAAGAAGCGATTCAGCGGAGGACAAACCGCCTAGGAGGAAAACCTAGGGCTTAGATTCTTCCAGAAGGATGACGTCGGAGTCGGTATGACCCCGCAAGATCCCGAGATTCTTGCCGTCCGGAGACCACTCGAAGGAGATGATTTGTTCCGAGTCGAACTTGGTAATCGGGCGCCCGGGAGAGCCATCTATGGGTTGAATCCAGATGTTGTCCACGCCATTCTCGCGTACTGGGTATGCGACGGCCTTGCCATCCACGGTGAATTGCGGACCCGCCGATATCTGCGGATTAGGATCGAGCCGACGTGCCTCGCTGAGATTGTCGAGATTCAGCAACACAATTTTCGGCATGCCGGCTTGCCCCTCAGCATTCACGAGTTCGACCAAATTGGCTAGCGTTCTGCCATCGGGTGAAATTCCCATTCCTCGACCGGTGTGGAAACCGTGAGCAACCGCGGTACCCGGGAGCGATTCCACCTTCGGTAATCCCTCCCTCGCGCCCGTCAAAGGGACGCGCCAAAGGTACTCTACGCCTCTCAAGAAATAAACCCAATTCTGAGCGCTCGAGCATGCTGGCTGACGGCCCCAGCCGTCGTTATCTCCGTCCGTCAACTGCATGGGGTGAGAACCGTCGGCATTTACGCGCCAAATACCGATCGCGTTCGTGCCCCCATGGAACGCCCAAGGGAAGACGATGTACTGAGCGCCACACGGGACAAAACTCAGAATCGCAGCAGAGGAATCGCTGACCAGCACGGTAGGATTTTTTCCTTGAGCATCGGTCCGTACCAGGCGCGTGAAATCGGATGTCAGTAAATTACCGTCGGCCGTCCAATTGAAGTGGCTGATATTTTCTCCGTTTATCAGAAGGGGATTCACGACCGGATCGCTGCTGCCCGCACCCGGTAATACAAACAGATTGGTGACCGCCTTTTGCTGAACCGTCGCTAGAGTCTTGCCGTCGGCCGAAAACGTGAGGGTTGCATAACTGTTGGTATCGCGGGAGATGGGGCGGACCTGGCCATCCGCCAGCGCGACGAAACCGATTTGAGAGCGGAGGAGGTTAGGACCTTTCTGCAGATAGGTAACAAACAAACCATCGCCGCGGGTGGACCACTGCAAGGTCGAAATATTTTTCTCGGCGAAAGTTCGAGTCTCGACTGCTCCGCTCTTCAGGTCGAACTCGCTGATTCCGCCAAAGGCACCCGGCGGAACATCAGGATAGGCGATCTTCTTACCATCGGGAGACCAAGCTAGCCAGCGCGGGAGGTAGTTCAAAGCCTCTATATGGAGCACCTTCTCATCACTACCGTCCAGTTTTGCGCTGAGCAGCCGATACTTGCCCGTTTCCGGATCATTGGCGCGGAAATAGGCCATGCGGGTACCATCAGGAGAGAAGGTAAAACCGCTATCCACATCGCGGGCTACAACCTGGGGAGTTCCCCCCAGCACCGGTGACCGGTAAATATTGAAGTCGCTGTGAATGGCGTTCTCGGCTTTACGAAAGTAAACATGATTTCCGTCGGGGGAGAAGGCAACATTCGGAATCGTGGGGGACGGAGGAACGATTTGCGTGTCACTCCCGGTGGCGATGTTGCGTAGCCATAAACTGTTCAGGCCTTTTTCCTCGATGACCGTGAGCAAGTACTTTCCGTCAGAAGAGATGGCACTGGCGGCCGCATTGCCCGAGTTCGTGATCTGGGCAATGTTGAAGTTCTGGAAAGGAGTGGGTGCAGCCCGATGAAACAAGGAGTAAACGCCGAAGCCGGCTGCAGAGAGCAGGGCAAGAGTGGCAAGTAGCCCTCCGACCAGGCCAACCTTGTGTTCCTTCACCATGACTGCGGCCGAACGACCGGCGGGCTGTGCCGAGCCGCTCCCGACAGTAACTGTTCCAGTTGAAAAAGGCACGTAGTATTCGCCCTGTCCAACCGAGCTCGTAGGCGAGCCCCCGGCGGCAACATGAAACCCGCTGGTCGCAGCAGCCCGGCTGGAGTCCGTCTCGCGCTTGAGGCGTTTGAGATCGGCGCGCATGTCCGCAGCGTGCTGGTAACGCAAATCGCGATCTTTTTCCAGAGCTTTGCCGATGATTCGTTCGAGTTCGGCCGGCAGATCAGGATTGATTCGCGCCACCGCAACCGGCGCGCGATCTAGAATCTCGCGCTGGATCACCCCAGAGCTCTCGCCGCGAAATGGCAGCATGCCGGTGGCCATCTCGTAAAGCACCGCTCCGAAGGAAAACAGGTCGGTTCGAGCATCCAACTCCTTTGCCCGCACCTGCTCGGGCGACATATAAGCCACCGTACCCAGAGCCGTTCCCGGACTAGTCAAGTGGGTTTCGACAGCCTGGGTTACGCTTGCTTCGAGCGCGGTCTTCGCCTCGGCCCCGGTGACCTTGGCCAGCCCAAAGTCGAGAATCTTGGCATGTCCGCGCTTGGTTACGAAGATGTTGGCGGGCTTGATGTCGCGGTGGACAATGCCCTGGGAGTGCGCCGCATCCAGGCCATCGGCAACGTCAATGGCCAGCGACAGGACAGTTTCGCCGTCCAGTGGCCTGCCGGCAATTAAGTGCTTCAGGGTCACGCCCTCCAGAAACTCCATGGCAATGAACGTCTGCCCGTCCTGCTCGCCCATGTCGTAAATCGTGCAGATGTTGGGATGGTTCAGCGCCGACGCCGCCTGCGCTTCCCGCTGAAATCGGCTCAGGGCTTGCGGGTCACGGGCAAGTTCCTCGGGCAAGAACTTGAGAGCGACGAAGCGATGCAGGCGCGTATCCTCGGCCTTGTAGACGACACCCATGCCGCCGCCCCCCAGCTTCTCGATAATGCGGTAATGCGAAACGGTTTGGCCGATCATCAAAAGAACGCCCTGCTTCCGAGTCGTCTCATGTTACGAACCCACCATCCCCCAGTCAATTGTCGTTAGTGGCTTGTCGTTAGTGGCTTCGAACAAGCCTCCCGCGAGGCACGCAGTAGAAGCGGGAAGGGAAGTGTTAGACCTGGCTCGTAAACTATTGCACTCGCCAGCTGAAGGCCCCCCACTCAGCCTACCAGGAGGCGTATCGGTTCCGCCCGGTTCGCTCGGGGAGCAGTTTGATCAGTACAATCCCGGCTACAAATCCACCCACATGCGCCCAAAAGGCTACTCCGCCACCGGTTTGACCGTCTTCCACGATCGCTGTGCCGCTGAGAAACTGCACCAGGAACCAATACCCCAAGAAGATCCAGGCTGGCAGCCGCCAAAACGTGAAGAAGATGATCAAGGGCACGAGGGTCAGCACGCGGGCTCGCGGATACAGCACTAAGTAGGCCCCCATTACCCCAGCAATCGCACCGCTGGCTCCAATGCTAGGAACCCTCGACGCCACATTGGACAGAATGTAGGTGATCGCCCCGGCAAATCCACACACGAGGTAGAAGAGGAGATACAGAAAGTGACCAAGATGGTCTTCTATGTTGTCGCCAAAAATCCACAAAAACCACATGTTGAAGATGATATGCAGCCAGGAGGCATGCAGGAACATTGAGGTCAGAATCGTAAGCGATAGTTCGGGCAGCGAAACGTGCGAGCTGCCGCTGAGAGCGAGTTCAAAGCGATGCGGCACAACCCCAAATTCATACATCAAGCCGTTCAGAGCGCGGTGGCTCTGCCAACCCACCGATAACTCGAAGAGGAATACGACCGTATTCAGCGCGATAATGAAATAGGTCACAAACGGCGTGCTGTAGCGGGGCGTGTCATCGCGAATCGGAATCATGCGCGCCTTTCAGATTTGGTAAGGTGGAAGGCTCGGCTTTCGCCGCCATCCCCGAACCGGAGGCCAGGCCTTTTGTCCTCGCGGATCAGATCAATTCCGAGACTGCCAAACTGAAATTGGAGCAAGTACCAACTTATCAGATGTCTCTAAACGGAGTCCTTATCGTCGACAAACCCGCGGGTTTGACCTCCCACGACGTCGTCAACCGCGTGCGTCGGATTCTCGGTACCCGAGCGGTGGGCCATGTTGGCACGCTTGACCCGATGGCCACCGGTGTCTTGCCCCTGGTTATCGGTAATTTGACCCGCCTGGCTCAGTTTTACACTTCCGGAGAAAAAAGCTATGAAGGCGTAATCCGCTTCGGTTTCGCCACAGACACCTACGATCGAGACGGCACACCCACCGCCGCGCCACAACCCGTTCGGTTCTCCTTGGATACTCTCCGCGAATGGGCAGCCCGGTTTCGCGGCGTCATCGAACAACTCCCGCCACCATTCTCCGCGAAGAAGGTGGATGGCGTGCCCGCCTATAAACTGGCGCGCAAACAAAAGGAGTTCACCCTCAGGCGAGTACAGGTCGAGGTTAAAGAATTCGAGATCCTTGGCCTAGACGGCGAGCGAGCTCAGTTTCGCGCCCGGGTTGGTTCCGGAACCTATCTGCGCTCGGTGGCTCACGACCTCGGTCAACAGGCGGGATGCGGCGCTCATCTGGAGTCGCTGCGGCGCACAGCCGTGGCGGAATTCAGTCTCGCCCACGCCCACACGCTCGAGGAGGTGGAAGCCGGCGCCCGCCGCGGATCGGCCCGAGACCTATGTGTTCCTCCACGAGAGATTCTCCCGGCATTGCCGTTCGTGACAGCCAATGAAGAAACCTTGGCGCGAATTCGCAGTGGTCGTAGTGTGAATCTCCCGGAGTTGTCTCGCGCCAAGCAGGTAAAGGTTGTTGACGGGAGAAGGGAATTGGTCGCCATCGCCAGCCGGGTTGCCGGAACGTTATTTCACCCAAAGATTGTACTGGCTGGGAACCCGCCCGCTCGGACGGCGAAACTTTCTAAACCGGACCCACCGTACAAAGGACAAGGGGAACCTAGAGACCATTGAGGGACTTCGAAGGCGTATCGCCGAGGATGTGCCGGCTGCGGAACTGACACCTAGATGCATGAAAATCGTGAAGCTTCGGCACGGCGTGCTCAGCGGTCCCAGTGATTGGACCTGCGACGTCGTTCACCGAGCGGTGCGGACTACGACCAGCGCACAAAGAACCACACGAGCGACGCCAACACAGAATAAAAAATTGCACACGGGAGGTGAAACGACCACGCCGCTTTACGATTCTCAATGTAGATCCAATGATGCATGTTGAGCACCACGCAGGTCGCAAAAACAGATATTGCGGTCCACGCCGCCAAG
>DATJVZ010000272.1:0-6251 GCA_035501575.1 Terriglobales bacterium
GGCTTGGCCGTTCTTTCCCGGGAAAGCAAACTAGCGCGCGATCACCGGCACATCGGCCCGGAGCGACCAAACCAGGGCGATGACCCACCCGATCGCCGTCCAGCCCAGCAGCAGATTGAGAACGAAGATGGAAACCGAATCTCGCTTGCTGCGGGCGAAGGCAACGATCGAAGGAAGGAAATAGAAGATGAAGCTGAGTCCGAAAATCGGGAACAAGAGCAACCCCAAAGTGTGCACCATAAGGCTACCCCTTCTTATCTATAGTGTACTACGCTGCCGAGGCCGTGTTGGTTCCCCGAATCTTTCACCCCTGGCGTAGAATCCACTATTTAGAGAATCGACTGGATTTTAATAAGGGAGCAGGACTTTGCCCGAACCCACCTATGACGTCGCCATTGTTGGCAGCGGTCCGGCTGGATACACGGCGGCCATCCGGGCCGGACAATATGGTTTGAAAACAGCGCTGATCGAGAAGGATCTTGTGCTCGGCGGAACCTGCCTGCACGTCGGTTGCATTCCAACCAAGGCACTGCTATTCAATGCCGAGCTTTGGGATTATCTGAAAGCTGCCAAAGAGTTTGGCATCGAGGGGGTCGAGGGGCGCAAGCTGAACTGGGCGGCAGTACAGGAGCGCAAAGCCAAGATTGTAGCCAAACATGCCAAAGGGCTCGAATTCCTGATGCGCAAGAACAAAGTCGAGACCCTCAAGGGCTTCGGCAAGCTCCTGGGGCCGGGGCAGGCAGGGACGTTTGCCATCGAAATCTCGGGCTCGGGTCGGAGCAGTCAAATCAAGAGTAAGCACGTCATCCTCGCTACCGGCTCGGAAGCTCGCATGCTTCCCGGCTTGCAACCCGATTCCCGCGTGCTCACCAATATCGAAATCCTGGCTCTAGAGAACATTCCCAAATCGCTGATCATCGTGGGTGCGGGAGCCGTGGGGGTGGAGTTCGCTTCGATCTTCTCTTCCTTTCAGACCGAGGTCACGATTCTCGAAATGCTGCCCCGCTTGGTTCCCCTCGAGGACGAGGACATTTCCCAGGAATTGGCGCGTGCCTATCGCAAGCGAGGCATCAACTTTCATAGCGGGACGAAAGTGGAGAAAGTGGAAAACACCCGGGCCGGAGTTGCCGTAACCTTCACCGTCGAAGACAAGCCGCAGAAGATCGAAGCGGAGAAGATTCTGATTGCCGTTGGCCGCAAGCCCCGGACCGACAACCTCGGTCTGGAGCGGACTCGAATCAAATTGGACCGTGGGTTCGTCGTAACCGATGGCTGGATGGAAACCGCCGAACCGGGGGTGTTCGCTATCGGAGACATCGTGCTGGGAACGCCCCAATTGGCACACGTGGGCGCGATGGAAGGTATCATCGCGGTGACCAAAATCGCCGGCAAGCCCGCCAAGCCGATCAATCCCGAGCACATCCCCAACGCTATCTATTGCCATCCCGAAATCGCGAGCGTCGGGCTGACCGAGGTCCGAGCCAAGGAAGCAGGTTACCAGGTAAAGGTCGGGAAATTTCCCTTTACCGCCAACTCTCGCGCTTCGATTGTGGGCGCGCAGGAAGGATTCATCAAGATCGTCTCCGATCAGGAATACGGAGAGATTCTGGGGGTGCATATTATCGGACCCCAGGCCACGGAGCTGATCGCCGAAGCGGTCACGGCGATCGAACTCGAAGGCACGGTTGAAGACCTCATGTGGACGATCCATGCGCATCCCACTTTGGCGGAGGCGATGCTTGATGCTTCAAGTAGCGTGTATGGAATGGCGATCAATGCCTAACGCTCATGGCCCATGCCGGCATCTGCCTAGAAATCGGACTTACCGGATAAGGTCGAACTGCCCGGGATCCACTGGGATAGGATTTTGATTTCTGTCGTTCAACTCGGGACCATCGATTATCAAACCGGCTTGCGCCTGCAGCAGCGGCTGGTAGAGCTGCGGAAACAGGCTCGCATCGGAGATGTGGTTTTGTTGCTCGAGCACCCGCCGGTGATCACCCTGGGGCGAAATGCCAAGTCAGCCAACATTGTGGCTTCTCCCCAACAGCTGGCGGAGCGCAACGTGGAGGTATGGGAATGTGATCGCGGTGGAGATGTAACCTTCCATGGCCCCGGGCAATTGGTGGCGTATCCGATCTTCGATTTACGGGGAATCGACTCCGATCGCGGGGAAGGAAAGTCGGTGGGCGCCGTAGAATACGTTCGCCGTCTGGAAGAAGTCTTGATCCGCACCTGCGCCGACTTTGGAATTCCCACCAAACGCATCTCCGGCCTCACCGGTGTCTGGGCTGAATCCGGGGCGGCAGCCGAGAAGCCGTCACCCCTCGAAGTCGAGCGCGGTTCGAGCCCTCCGCGCGAAGCCAAGATCGCCGCCCTCGGTGTCCACATATCCCGCGGAGTAACTTCCCATGGCTTCGCTTTGAATGTGAATGCCAATCTTCGGTACTTCGAACTGATTGTTCCCTGCGGAATCCGGTCGCGATCGGTAACCTCGATGGAGAAGGAACTTGGCCGGCAGCTTTCGCTCGAGGAAGTCGCGCACGCCGTGTCGCGGAATTTCGGGCTGGTGTTCCATTCCCAGATGTTGTGGCTCGAGGACCTGGATTCGCTCGTGCGACCGTCCGTCGGAGTGCCCTTGCGAGTTCCTCCCGAACTGCGTCGCATCCGCCACGAAGAGGAAGATCCATTTTCGGTTTAGTTGTCCCCGAGTGTCCTCCATTTGGTTAAATCGAGCTGTGCAGGTTAGCATTCTGATCAGCGCCGGATTTTGAAGCCGATGGCCAAAAAGAACAAGCCGAAGTCTCGCGCCAAGGCGAGGATGGATACGCCCTCGAACGGCCGGGGCGCTGGCGCTCGATTGCCGGCCAGCCCCTCGGAGCGCACCTACACCATCGTCGACTATCGTCTGGAAAAGCCAACCTTCACCGTTCGCCAGGTGCGCGTCGGGGAGGGAGTTCGCTACCAGGTGGAAGGCGACCTCAGCGGGCCGGTTCCTCCGATTCGGGATTCGGCTTACCTCGATTCGAAACAATGTCTCGAGATTTACCGCTGGATGCTGCTCAATCGCAAGATGGAGACGGTGCTCGAGAACTTGTACAAGCAGGGCAAAGTCGTCGGCGGGGTATATTTCGGCCTAGGGCAGGAAGCTTGTTCCTGTGCCTCGGCCTATGCCCTCCAACCCGAAGACTGGTTGGGACCGATGATCCGCAACCAAGGATCGATTCTGGTTCGCGGCTTTTCGGCTCGCGACATCATGATGCAGTATATGGCCAAGGCGGGTTCGCCGACCCGAGGACGGGATCTTACCTCCCACTTTGGAGACGCTGAACGACGCAATGTGGTCGCGCCCATCTCGACCTTGGGAGACTTGATTCCCGTGCTGGCCGGTGTGGCTCTGGGCGCGCGATTGCAAGGGCGCCACATCGCGGTCATGACCTATATCGGCGATGGAGGACAATCGACCGGAGTTACCTACGAAGGACTCAACTTCGCCGCCGTGCAGCGCCTGGGTCTGGTGCTTTTGGTGGAAAACAATCTTTGGGGATATTCGACGCCGGCGGACATGCAATTTCGGGTCAAGGATCTGGCGGAGCGGGCGATTGCCTACGGGATACCCGGCGTGATCGTGGACGGCACGGATGCTTGCCAAGTCTATGACGCTACGCATGAGGCTTGTGAGCAGGCCAGGCGCGGTGAAGGTCCGACTCTGATCGAAGCCAAGATGATGCGGATGAAGGGTCATGCCATTCACGATGCCGCCGATTATGTTCCTAAACCGCTTTTTGAGTATTGGCGCAAGCGCGACCCAATTCGGCGATTCGAAGCCTATCTGCTCGAAAAGAGGTGGTTAACGGCGCGGCAGAACCAAGACCTGATTGCCTCCGTCGAGCGTGAAGTGGAAGCCGACCGGGACTTCGCCGTGAATTCCCCGATGCCCCAACCCGAATCCGCCGCCGGCGGCGTGTACTGTAGCGACGGTTGCCACGACATCAGACCGAAGTACGCCATGCCCAAAGCGACAGCCGGCAAGCGATCGCGGCTCGCCGAAGCCTCCGGGGCAGTACATTTGAAATAGCGGCGATCGATCTTCGCACCGTGCCCTAGCCGGGAAAGCCTGACCTTAACTCTGGCCGACTGCGGTGATGCCTCTCTGTCCTCCGCGAGAAACCAAGGGGCCAAGCGTCGGTGTACTATGACTTTGTCGAAGGTGTAACTCTGGCATGCCATTAATCACCTATCTCGAAGCGATCCGCCAGGGAATCTGGGAGGAAATGGAGCGGGATCCGACTGTCTTTTGCCTGGGCGAGGATATCGGCGTTTACGGCGGCGCGTTTAAGGTCACCGACGGTTTCCTCGATCGTTTCGGCCCCGAGCGCGTGATCGACACGCCGATTGCCGAGTCGGCCATCGTGGGGGCAGCCTTTGGTGCCGCGCTCACCGGCTTGCGTCCGGTGGCCGAGTTTCAGTTTATGGACTTCATCGGATGTGCCTTCAACCAGATTGTGAACATGGTGGCTAAGGCGCATTATCGCTGGGGGGCCCCGGCACCTCTAGTCATCCGTGGGCCGAGCGGGGGCAACGTGCATGGCGGTCCGTTCCATTCCCAGAATCCCGAGATGTGGTTCGTGCATGCGCCCGGACTGAAGGTGGTCTGCCCCGCCCGCGCCTACGACGCCAAGGGTCTGATCAAGGCTTCCATTCGCGACAATAACCCGGTCATCTTCTTCGAGCACAAATATCTCTATCGGCGAATTAAGGAAGAAGTGCCGGCCGAAGATTACATTGTGCCCTTGGGGAAGGCGCACCTGGCGCGCCCGGGGAAGGATTTGAGCGTCATCACCTATGCTGCCATGGTGCACGTCGCCCTGGAAGCCGCCGATATCCTCAGTCGGGAAGGGATTGACCTGGAGGTCGTCGACTTGCGCACGCTTTCGCCTTTGGACCGCGAGGCGATCGCCGAAACGGTTCGCAAGACGAACAAAGTGATCCTGTTGCATGAGGATGTGCGCACCGGCGGAATCGCCGGCGAACTTGCTGCCATCATCGACGAAGAGGTCTTCGACGAGCTGGACGGTCCGGTCGTGCGCATCACCGCGCAGGACTCTCCGGTGCCCTTTTCTCCTCCGCAGGAGGAGTTCTTCTTGCCCAAGCTCAGTGACGTGATCCGAGAAGCGCGCCGCCTCCACGCATATTAGTTACAATCTTCGAACCGTCCTCGCGATGAGTGGGGAAAGGCCGAAGCAAGCCTCTGGGCCATGCGGGTTCGTACCGCAGTTCTTACCGCCGCCCTCGCTTGCGCAATTTTGGGAACCTGACTCCGCCGTGGATTCCGCGGCGCGAAACCGCCTTAAAGGGAGAGAAAGATGCGCAATTTTATTCTCGGGGTTGTTGTTACCATCGTGGCGATTGTCGTGGTCGGGCTCGGATCGGCCAACTTTGGTTTGCTTCCCACCCGTGCGGATGCAACTCCCCCCAGCCTGGAACGCCGCATCATGATGAATGCGCTCGATGCGTCGGTCGATCGCCACGCCCCGCACTTAGACAACCCCGTCCTCCCCACCGACGAGAATTTGATCGACGGGATGAAGATCTACACCATGAACTGTGGTGTCTGTCACGGCACTCTCGACAACAAGCCGAGCCCGCTCGAGAAATCCTTTTATCCTCCGGCTCCGCAGCTCATTCTGGATCCTCTTGACGACCCCGAGTGGCACATTTATTACGTGGTCAGCAGCGGCGCGCGCTACACTGGCATGCCGTCCTGGAGGCATGCTTTGAGCGATCAGGACATCTGGAAAGTGGTTGGGTTTTTGTCCCGGGTGGAGAAATTACCTCCGAAAGTGCAGGAGTATTGGAAGAACGCCTTTGGCGTCGTTCCGCTGGCGCCGGGGCAGGACGACCACGAGAAAAAGGACAAAGATTAGGCGCGGATTCGACGATTCGCGGTTCGCTATAATGAAAAATTGCGCCCCGCGTCCGGCGGGAGACTGAGGCCGGGGGGAAGGAATACTATGGCCGTCGATATTGTGATGCCCCAGATGGGCGAGTCGATTGTTGAGGGGACCATCACGAAGTGGCTGAAAAAGCCGGGAGAGAAAGTTCGGCGGGACGAGCCGCTGTTTGAGATCTCTACCGACAAGGTGGATGCCGAGATTCCCGCCCCGGCCTCCGGCGTGCTGCAGGATATTAAGGTTCAAGAAGGCAACACCGTTCAGGTCAATACCGTGGTCGGAACCATCGCCGGGGAG
>DATJVZ010000273.1:0-5157 GCA_035501575.1 Terriglobales bacterium
ACTTCGAGCGATGGAGCGCTGAGGACGTGGACTGGACATTCAGACTGACTAGCAAGGGGTTGCGCCCGCAATTTGCCCCCGAGCTTGCGGGATGGCATCAAGCGCACAGCCGGGATCGCGTGAAGGAGGTCGAGAGTGACCCTACCACACCACCCACCACCACCCCACCACCACTGTCACTTTGAGAATGTCCTTGCCGAAATGAAGCATATCTCTGCCGAGCGGACGGCCGGAACCTCTCTGATTCCGCAGGAGGGACGTTCAGACGCTAAGGCATAAACGTGCCGCGAGTCCGTTTTGTGGGGATATCGTTGCCACGAGTTCTCGAATCGGCGTCGGCCAGAGCGAGGCCGCCGGGGAATGGTCCTTCCGAGTGCGTTGTATGTCGGGTACGATCTTGGTTATGACTGGGCGTGATCAACTGTCGCTGGCAACGGTCGACGTGATGGGTCTTCTGCACAGCGCGTTCGGTTTCTCCTCGTTCCGACCCAACCAGGAAGCCGTCTGCCGTGCGGCCAGAGAAGGTCGGGACGTGTTGCTGGTTATGCCGACAGGATCCGGCAAGTCACTGTGCTACCAATTGCCGGGCTTCGCCCGCTCCGCGAGAGCCTTCAGCGAGCTGTTGGACCGAACAATCGGCAAGCGAACCTCGAATTCCGCTCGTCCTGCCTCCGCCCCTACTGCGCAGATTAACCTGTTCTGATACGACCGGCCAATTGAATCTGGGGTGGCATGGTCGTCATGCGGGCGGCATATTAACTCCCGCAGCCAGAACCTGATATTTTATCCTCATGGAACCTGTGGACACTATCCGCACATCCCGCAAGCTGCCCTTCCCCGCCGTTTCTGTCCCGAACATCATGTGATTTCCATGGTCTTTTGAGCCCGTTGCGAAACCGCGCTGACCAGTGAAGCACGCGGGACGAGCCTCGCCGAATTGAGGATGAAGGTCATTTCGGATGAAACGTGAATGAAGGCTGCTAGGAGCGGATTGAGGAATCCAAAAGCCGCAAGCCCGACTCCGATGCTGTCAACCACCAGGGTTCCGGTAAAGTTCTGCATGATCGTGCGGCGGCAGCGCCGCGCCAGGCGAACGGTTTCCGCAAACTTGGTGAGGTCTGAGCCGATTAACACAATGTCGGAGCTCTCTCGCGCCACATCAGTGCCCGAGCCCATCGCGACTCCAACCGTAGCTTGCGCAAGTGCGGGAGCGTCATTGACCCCGTCGCCCAGCATCACAACTTTCTTGCCGCGGGCGAGCAGGTCTTCCACGTGCTGGAGCTTTTGCTCTGGTAACAGCTCTCCAAAGATTTCGTCCACTCCCAGACCTTTGCCGACGTCTTGAGCGACTGCCTTGGCGTCCCCGGTTAATAGAATCGTCCTGAGACCCATTGATTTGAGATTCTGAACCGCGGTCCTCGCTTCGGGCCGGAGCCGGTCGGCCACCCGGATCGCTCCCAGCAAGCGTCCTCCGCGAGTGACGATCGCGGCTCCATCGGAAGTCCCGTGCACGGATTCTGCGCCCTGGCCCCCTTTATCCTGCTGGTGTTTCCAATTGCCGATCACGATTTCTTCACCGCCAATGCCAGCCACGATGCCGCGTCCCGGAGTGTAGTCAAATCGCTCTGGCTGGCGAACACGAATCCCCGCCTGAGTGGCTCTATTCACGATAGCCTTGGCGACCGGATGCTCGGATGGAGATTCCGCGATTGCTGCGGCTTCAAGCAAAGCCGCCTCGGTCACGCCCGCCGCCGGCCGGATCTCCATAACCACTGGCGTTCCATAGGTAAGAGTCCCTGTTTTGTCGAGGAGAATGGTATCCACTTCGGCAAGCTTTTCCAGGTACAGGCCGCCCTTGATGATCGCCCCGTGTTGAGCTGCCCGGCCGATGGCTCCCAGGATGGCCAGCGGGGTTCCAGCCGCGATCCCACAGGCTCCGGCCACGATGACGACGGAGATAGTTGAGCGTGTGTTGTGCGTTATGAAAAAGGTGATCGCGGCAGCCGCCAAGGCGAAATAAACCAGATAACCGGAGAGCCGGTCGGCAATCCCTTGAATCGGCGCCCGCGATTTCTCTGCTCGCTCCACCGCTCCAATGATCTTGCCAAAGGTGGTGTCACGACCGAGGCGGTCCACCCTGATTTCAAGAGCCCCAGATTGATTGATGGTTCCGGCATAGACCGCAGCTCCCAAGTGCTTCTCGACAGGCATGGACTCGCCCGTGATGGGCGCCTGGTCAACAAAAGAGTGGCCGCCAACCACCTCGCCGTCCACTGCAATGCACGCCCCTGGGCGAGCGAGCACTTTGTCGCCGCGGGATATTTCACCGATATCCACGTCTTTCCATTCTCCCGCCCTGTTGACCGTGGCGGTGCTCGGGAGGAGGTCAACCAGGCGTTGAATGGCCTGACGCCCCCGACCAACGGTCAGGCTTTCGAGAACTTCGGCTACCAAGACGAACAAGGTGATGATAAGGGCGGTGAAGACCTGTCGAATCGCGAGCGCAGCCACGATGGCGATGGCCATGGACAATTCCATCGTCATCCGACGTTCGAGCATATTTTCAATTGCTTCGCGAAAGATGGGATACCCGCCCACTACCGTGCACAGAACCCCGATCCCTACATAGAAAGGGGTGGGCTCACCTTTCGTGAACCAGAGGGCTCCCGCGGCGGCGGCAACAAAAATAACTCGGTTTAGGTCGCGCCATCGGAGGGTGTGTTTATGTTCCGGCGCTTCCGGCGCTCGCCTCGCCCTTTCAATCTCTTGGACTTTACGTCCTGCCGGTGAGTTCTCATCCTTGAGAGTGCTATGAACTGAAGCCTTGGGCCTCAGGATCTTTGCTGGCATAATCTTCTCGCTCGCGCCTTCAGCCGGAGTTCGCCCTGGACGGTCGGGTGGAAGTTACTTCAAGTAGGCCCGCACTACTTCGACCAACTCTTCGGCCGCCTCGGCCTGCGATTTGCTCTTACGTCCGTTCGGAGAGAGCACGTGGAAACGGATGTGGCCTTCGATCAATTCGGCCATCAATCCATTGAGAGCGCCGCGACATGCCGCTACCAACTGGAGGACCTCGGCGCATTCGTGCTCGCCACCGAGAGTGCGCTCAATGGCTTCAACTTGCCCTCGAATTCGCCGCACGCGGATGAGAAGTTTCTCTCGGTCTCTAGACGTATGAGCCATGCGGCGATTATACCATAGCCGGGTATAGTATAATCCTCGTCTCCAGGCGACAGCCGTGCGCCCTCGAGGAAAGCGCAATGAACGTCAAACTGTTGGGTGTGCTTCTCAGCGGGTTCGCGATGATTTCCACGATCGGTGGGGGTCTGGTCGCGGCGCACGGCCGGAAGCGAGTTCACCTGCTGCTGGGGGCGGGAGCGGGTATGTTGCTGGGAGCGACGTTCTTCGATTTACTGCCGGAGTCTCTAGCGGCGGCGCAATCGCAAGGCTGGGCCCCAAGGACGATGTTCGCTGTCCTTGTCGCCGGCTTTTTAGGTTTCTATGGCTTGGAACGCGTCCTGATTCTTCATTCCTGCGCGGAAGGCGACTGCTCGAATGAAGCGCATCGCCGGTTCGGCCGGATGAGTGCCTTGGGCCTCATCGCCCACAGCACGCTAGACGGAGCCGCGATCGGCGCGGCGACGCTCGTAAGCTGGCGCGAAGGCGTCATTGTGGCGGTCGCCATCATCGCTCACGATTCCAGCGATGGCCTGAATACGATGATGCTGATCACGCGAGGTGAACGGGCACATCGGGGCGACTTTGTGTTTCTCGGCTTAGACGCTGTCGCCCCGGTCCTGGGCGCTGTGCTGGCGCTTCAGTTCCTGCCCTCGCAGAAATGGCTGGCCGTTTTCCTTGCCCTCGCGTCCGGATTCTTTCTTTACACTGCCACTTCCGATCTACTGCCAGAGGCGCATCGTCGCTCGGACGGCCCGGCTGTCATGGTCGTGACGATTCTTGGGGTGGTTTTTATGGCTTTTGCCGTTACCTTGGCCAACCTCGCCTAATCCGTCGCGCGCCGTAAGCATCGCCTCGCCAATGCGTTCATCTCTGCAAGAAAGAGCGGAACACCTGTCCTGCTAACCGATTTTTGGCCTCGGCAACGGCCCTTCCCCTGCCGTACTTCCTTCTTATGAACTGCGCCGAGCCGGCATCGTCCTATGACCTCCCCGGGGCGGGATTTCTGGCGTTGACCGCCGGCGAAGCCTCGTCGATAATAATAGTGATGGCGTTGGAGTTCGCCCGTAACCGCCCCGTTGGGGAAGATGACTCCTACTGGGGAACCAGGGAGAAGGGCGCGCCAACTCGATCTTGCCCTCGCCTCGCCTGCCCCCTTAAGCTAAACACGCCCCTTTGTTGAGCGGGAAGGTGCACGGCGGTGGGAGAGCAGGAGTCACTCAATTCGTCTCAGTCTCTTCACCTGCTGACCAGTTGCAGGTACGCCGATCAACTCCTGTCTGAAATCGAATCGATTCTCTCTGCCTCGGCCTCCAAGTCGCCATTCCCGAAGTATCGTAGCGACCTCTCTCCGGTGCAGGTCAAGGTTGTTCAAGACTATATCGCCCGGATTCGCGCCCAGATCATCCAGGTTCTGAGGAGCCAGGGAATCAGCCCTCCTGAGCCCCAGTTCGAAGCCCGCCGTTCGATTCGCGTCAATCTGGAATTCGCCGACATCGCTTTCGATGAGTGCCGGCCGACGGCAATGCGGGGGTACGGCGAAGTGCCAATCTCGCTGGTCCCCGAGCTGAACGGGCTGGTAGAGGAAATGAAAGGAGTGCTTCGCAGACTCAGTACCTATCTGGCCCAAGACCAGGACCTGGAAGCGCGTCTACGAAGGCTCGACCACACAACCCATGAGGCGCAGGTGCTGAAGACCCTCGAACGCATGATCAGTGAGCACGGTCTGGTGGAGTTCAGGCCGACGCTGGACATCATCCTGGACCGATTGGAGTCGAACGCCTTCCAGATCGCCTTGTTCGGTCGCGTGAGCTCAGGCAAGTCATCCCTTCTGAACCACATTCTCGGAACCACGGTCCTACCGGTTGGCGTTACGCCGATCACGGCCGTGCCCACGAGAATCACGCACGGGCCGGAGCCCCGACTTACGGTAACGTCTGCGGGTCGGAGGCCGGAAAGTGCGGAACTCAAGAGGCTACC
>DATJVZ010000274.1:0-8368 GCA_035501575.1 Terriglobales bacterium
CCACCCCCAGTCATCGACGCGAACCGCTTGCGCGCAAGACCTGCAAACTCGCCTTACCGCTTCCTACGCTGGTGTTACGACTACCCGACCTTCTCGGTCGCAATCCGCCCGCGCGCCTCCTCTCTGCTGAAGCCCCTCGAAGCCTGAATCGATGAATCTGCGGCGAAGAACTCCCCTGGCTGGCGTGTCCGGTTTAGTGGATTCACTGGATGCCTGTCCGGCCCGCTGCCGTTAGGTTGAACCAGGTTTAGGTCGGAAGATGGGTCGTGATTCGTGCCCACGGGCGTAAGGATTGCAGCAGCTTGAGGAAATGCTGGCGCCCGCCGGTCGAAAACAGCATTCGTTAATCGCTACTAGGGAGGCTCGATGACAACCTTGACTATCACACAGCTTGGCTTCAAGTTGACCTTGCCGCGGTTGGGCGCCAGCGGTCCGGTCATCCGCGTCGCGTCTTTGCTCGTAATGTTGGGGCTGGGGGCCACTTCCGTACTTGCTTCGATCTTCGGTTCCGTTCACGGCATCATTCATGATCCCCAACACCGCCCCGTCCAAGGAGCCCAGGTCACGCTGAAAGCCCAGAACTCCGACTGGACACAGTCGGAAACCTCCAGTCAGAGCGGAGAATTTGAATTTACTTCGGTGCCCATCGGAAATTACACGGTGACGGTCTCCTCGCAGGGCTTCCAGCAAGTCCAAGAAGAGGTTGAGGTTCTGTCCGACACGAGTCCGGTATTGCATTTCAAACTGACGATCGCAGGTGTCGAGGAAACCGTCGCTGTCTCGGGAACTCCCGTGGAAGCACCCACGGACACGGTCACTCCTACGACGATGGTGAACCGCGAAGCGATTGCCCAAACCCCCGGGGCGGACCGGACCAACGGCTTGCAGATGATCACGGACTATGTACCGGCCACTTATGTAACCCACGATATGCTGCATATGAACGGCGGCCATCAGGTGGAATGGCTGATTGACGGGGTCCCCATCCCCAACACCAACATCGCCAGCAATTTGGGGCCGCAGATTGATCCGAAGGACATCGATTATCTCGAAGTATTGCAAGGCAGCTACGACGCCACCTATGGAGACCGCACCTACGGCATGTTCAACATTGCGCCGCGAACTGGATTTGAACGGGATCGGGAGTGCGATCTCGTCCTCACCTTCGGGAATTTCTATCAGACCGACGACCAATTCGGTTGTGGAGGACACAGCGAACGCTTCGCCTACTATCTCAGTCTGAACGGAAATCGCAGCAATTACGGTCTCCAGACCCCCGTTCCCCAGGTTGTTCACGATGCGGCCAACGGCTACGGAGGTTTCGCTTCCTTCATCTTCAATTCCGATTCCAAGAACCAATTTCGCATCGTCACTTCTTTGCGGCAGGACTATTACCAGATCCCAATCGATCCGGATCCCAACTCGATTGGGAATCAGGTTTACCCCAGTTACGGACTACGCGATAGCGAGCGCGAGCCCGATGGCTACGCCACGTTTTCCTGGGTTCACACCTTCAATCCCAACATGCTGCTGACGCTTTCGCCCTTTTACCACTACAACGCCGCTGACTATCAAGGAGGCGCAAACGACTATCCGGTCATCTCCACGGTAAATCAGACGGCCAATTACGCAGGGATGCAGGCAGACCTGAACGCACATTTCTGGCACAACGATCTCGAAGGCGGAGTCTACGGATTCGCCCAACATCAGAACAATCACTTCAATAACCAATTCACCGATGGCAGCCCAAACTTTCCTGCCTCCTCCAATAGCCTGACGGGAGGGGTGGCCGCCCAATTTATCAGCGATAGGTTCAAAGTGACTCCGTGGTTGACCGTCATCGCCGGGCTTCGCCAAACGGAGTTCAACGCCTCCATCTCGGAGAACGCCACCGACCCACGCGTCGGTGTTGCCGTGAGAGTTCCTCGCCTGGACTGGGTCTTTCGTGGCTTCTGGGGTGAGTACTATCAGGCTCCGCCCCTGGCGACGGCGACCGGAGCACTGCTCGATTACGCCAACAGTCAGAACATTACCTTCGCTCCGCTGCACGGCGAGCGGGATAAACAATGGGAATGGAGTGTGATAATTCCCTATCGCGGCTGGAACCTGGAGGTCGACAATTATCAAACCAAGGCAACGAATTGGCTGGACCACAACAATATCGGAGAATCGAATCTCTTCTGGCCGATCACCTGGGATGCGGCACTCATTCAGGGTTGGGCGCTCACACTACGCTCCCCCAACCTGTGGCACCGCGGCCAGTTTCACCTTGTTTATGCGAATCAAATCGCGCAAGCAACCGCGCCGATTACGGGAGGCTTGATCTGTCCCAGCCCGGTGACGCCGGCCTGTGACCTGTATATTCCGCCGGGATATTCGCCCGTAGATCATGATCAAAGAAATACGTTGAATCTGGGGTTCAATACCAGCCTGCCTTGGCAGAGCTATGCCTCAGCCAATGTTTACTACGGATCGGGGTTCACGAATGGGTTGTACGGAACGCCGCAGGCTCAATATCCCGGGCCCTATTTGCCTAGCCACACCACATTTGATCTTTCCTTGGGCAAAAGCTTCGCTGAGAAATACAGCCTTTCCGTGACCGCCTTGAACGTAGCCAACCGTCGCGTGCAGCTGGATAACAGTCTCACTTTTGGCGGGTTCCACTGGAACGAACCACGGCAAATTTATGCCGAGTTTCGCTATCGCTTCCACTATTAGGCAAGGTCAGGCATCGAGTTCGAGATCATCAAAGCGGCGCCACTTGTAGAAGGCTATCGATAGGATCCAGCTCAGCGCGAAAAGGCCGACAATGAAGTAGCCCAGCGTCTCGAAGTTGTCATTGAGCTTGGCAACTCCCCCCCAGAACCATCCCCGGAGCTGAAAATGCTCCGCCAAGAGTCCGAGGCCCTCAATCCCCCCGACCACGAGGGCCACGAGGACAGAAACGAGCGTGATGGTGATGTTGTAGTAGAGCTTGCGGATCGGCTTTACGAAGGCCCATCCATAGGCACCCAGCATTAGGATGTTATCGGTGGTATCGATCAGCGACATGCCGGCGGCAAACAGTACGGGGAATACCAGAATGGCCCAGAATGACAGGCCTTTCGATGCTTCCGCAGCGGAAATTCCTAACACGCCAATCTCGGTGGCGGTATCGAAGCCCAGTCCGAAAAGCAAACCCAAAGGATACATGTGCCAACTGCGGCTGATCATGCGAAACACCGGCCGAAAGAATCGCGAGAGAAATCCTCGCCCTCCGAGCAGAAGGTCGAAATCTTCGTCTACATAGGGTTCTCCGCGACGGACTTTTACGAAGGTTTGGTAGATGGAACGAAGTACGAAGAGATTGGCGATAGCTATGGCAAACAGGAAAAGCGCCGAGACCGAGGTTCCGACCAGCCCAGCGATGTCCTTCAAGCCGTCGAGACGATGTTCGAAGGCGAGCGCCGCGCCCGCGAGCGCCGCCGCACCGACCACAACCACCGTTGAATGCCCAAGGGAGAACATGAGTCCGACGGCAACCGGGCGTTTCCCGTCCTGCATCAGCTTTCGAGTGACATTGTCAATGGCCGCTATGTGATCGGCGTCGACGGCGTGACGCAGTCCCAAGCTATAGGCGAGGAGGGCCGTACCGAGCAGCACGGGGTAGCGGTGGAAGGCGATGCCGGCCCATAACCAGGCCCCGGCATTCAACGCGAACAGGATGGCGTAAATGGCGAAGACGCGGCCGCGGACTGCGTCGGGGGCATCATTGAACAGAGTTGTCAGTTTCGCTCGGCTTGCCAATCTCACGCTAACCGACTCCGCAGAAACAGTTCGTAAACGTCGCGGCAAGCTGCAACCGTCCCTCGGAATCGTTGCTTGCTGCCGGCCCCTATTTTATCCGGACGGGCCACGATCGTGGACTCTCGCGTGGAGTGCCTTTTCCGTCGGCCGAAGCATGGGGCAGTCGGTCGGGTTACAATGCCCTCTTTGACTTTGTGTCGCCTGACACTATGCCGATTCGCCAAATCACCATTATCGGAACCGGCCTCATTGGAGGCTCGATCGCCCTCGCCTTCAAGAGGCGTAAGTTCCCCGGCCCGATCATCGGATGCGATCGTGAACCCGTGCTCAAGCGGGCTGCGCTGGCGGGGGTAATAGACGCCAGCCAGGCTCGCCCTTCGCAAGCGATCCAAGGCAGTCAGCTGGTGGTGATCGCTACACCGGTGATGAGCATCATCGATTTGATCGACCGCTTGGGTCCGGCTCTGCCGGCAGGCACCCTGCTCACCGATGTTGGCAGCACCAAAACCGATATCTTGGCTCGCGCCAAGGCTGTCTTCGGCAAGAATGTAGGCGCTCGCTTCCTTGGCGGGCACCCCATGGCCGGCAAGGAACAATCCGGGGTAGAGTTCGCCGACCCAGAGCTGTTTCAAGGAGCCACCTGGTTTGTCACTCCGGTTCCAGGACAAAAGATTTACGAAGGGCGGAGCGGAGAGTATCTGGAATGGTTACAGAAGATCGGCGCCAACATCGCCGCCATCGATGCCGAAGAGCATGACAAGCTTTGTGCCTGGATCAGCCATCTGCCACAGATGGTCTCGACCGCATTGGCAGCGAGCCTGGTCGAGGAATACGGTGCCGAGGCGCCACTCCTCGAGGCCGGAGGCCGGGCGTTGCACGAGATGACGCGCATTGCCAGCAGTCCATATTCCTGGTGGCGCGATGTCGCTATCACCAATAAGCGGAACCTGGTGGACGCCCTGGGAAAGCTGGAGCAACACTTGGCCCACATCCGAGACAATCTTGATTCCCGGGAATTAGCCGCGGAGTTCGAACAAGCCCATCAGTTGCGCAAGGTCCGGCTCAAATCACCCACGAAAAAGAGTTCCCAGGCCAGTTGAATTCGCATGCCCTCACTGGTTTCCGGATGTCCTCGATCAGCGATTTCGTTTAGAATTCGTTGCTTATGGATAAGGTCGTAGCGAGTGCCGAGGAAGCGGTTCGCGATGTCTTTGATGGCGCCACCATAATGGTTGGCGGGTTCGGCCTTTGCGGCATTCCCGAAAACTTGATCCGAGCATTGGTTCGTAAAGGTGTGAAGAACCTGACTACCATCAGCAATAACGCCGGCGTCGACGGCTTCGGCATGGGACTGCTTCTGGCGGCGGGTCAAATTCGCAAGCATATTGGCACCTACATCGGTGAAAACAAGCTGCTCGAGCAAATGATCCTCGAAGGCCGTATCGAGCTCGAGCTGGTGCCCCAAGGCACTTTTTCCGAGCGAATCCGTGCTGGTGGGGCTGGCATCGCCGCCTTTTTTACCCCCACCGGCGTGGGCACTCTGGTCGCTAAGAACAAGGAAACGCGTGAGTTTGGCGGGCGCAAATATCTGATGGAGCACGGCCTCAAAGCCGATTTTGCTTTGGTGAAAGCCTGGAAAGGGGATCGATGGGGAAACTTGATGTACCACAAGACGGCGCGCAACTTTAACCCCATGATGGCAACCGCCGCCGCCGTAACCATAGCCGAGGTTGAGCACCTGGTCGAGGTAGGCGAACTCGAACCCGACATGATCCACACGCCCAGCGTCTTTGTGAAACGAATCTTCCAAGGCGAATTGTACGAACGAAGGATCGAGAGAAGAACGGTCCGGAAAGCAGCCGCCGGCAGGTGACAGAGCGATGAGTCGAGACCTGGGCGAACAGCGCTGGGGAAGCAAACTATGTCTATGACTCCAAAGGTCGGTAAAGACACAGAGAAGCGCGAACGCATCGTCAAGCGCATCGCGCGCGAGTTACGCGACGGTTTCTACGTAAACCTGGGCATTGGTATGCCAACTTTGGTCGCCAATTATGTGCCTGCCGGGATGGATGTCATTCTGCAAAGCGAAAATGGCATGCTGGGTATCGGTCCCTTTCCGCTCGAAGGTTTTGAAGACGCCGACCTCATCAATGCCGGCAAGGAAACCGTGACCGAGATCAAGGGTACAGCCTACTTTTCGAGCGCTGATTCCTTTGCCATGATCCGCGGCGGTCATATTGACTTGAGCGTGCTGGGGGCTATGGAAGTGGATCAGGAAGGAAACCTGGCTAACTGGATGGTCCCGGGAAAAATGGTGAAAGGCATGGGAGGCGCGATGGACTTGGTCGCCGGTGCTCGGCGCGTCATCGTCGCCATGGAGCACACAACGCGTGAGGGCCAACCCAAGATTCTGAAAAAATGTACTCTGCCCCTGACCGGGGTTCGCGTGGTCAACACGATCGTTACTGACTTGGCCCTGATTCAGGTCACGCCCAACGGATTGGTACTCGAGGAGGTCGCACCCGGACTCACGGCCGACGATGTGCAACGAGCTACCGAACCCACGCTGATTCGGAACCCCAACCTGAAAACCATGGAAAGCTGAAGGAAGTGATACTGCCGGTCAATTTGCGGCGGAGCCGTGCGCCGTTAGTCTCCGCGAGCAGCTGATTTACTCGCGTCCGCTGGCGCGGTTGGTTCGGGGCGGGGCAAATTCGTCTCCTTTTTGCCAGCTGATAAGCTCCGGCTGTACCGCTGCCTCCCAACCTACGGCAAAACCAAAGCGGGCCATCACGGCGTCTCCCGTGAAGTCCATCCACGGACGATACTCGTCGCTCGGTTGGTGATAGTGCTTGGCGGTAAACTCGTCGGCCTGCTTCTGTCCCCACGCCACATCATGGCCTTTGTACTTGACGCCTTCATTGATGGCAAAGGCGGGAATGCCCGCTTGCGCCAGGCTGAATTGGTCGGAGCGATAATAATGTCCGGCTTCCGGTTCGGAATCGGGACGAATGGTGAGACGAAACGTTTTGGCCAAAGCCTGAACCGCCGGATAGAACGTGGTCCGCTCCGCGCCCACAACCTCCACTTCTTCCGGCGCACCCAGCGGAGGTACATCATCGTAATTCAGACCGAGGCTGATTTTGTTGGCGGGGATGGGCAAGTGTTTGACCAGGTATTCGGATCCGAGCAGGCCTTGTTCTTCGGCGGTCACTGAGGCAAAAAGGATCGAACGGTGAGGCTTTTCGAGGGATTCCGCGTACACTCGCGCCAGCTCAAGCAGGATTCCGCAACCGGTGGCGTTATCGTCCGCCCCGTTGTAAATGTTATCGCCGGGCATGTCCGGGCGGACTCCCAGATGATCGTAGTGTGCCGTATAGAGTATGGCTTCGCCCTTCACGCTTCCCGGTAAGAAGGCAAGCACATTACTCGAATCGAAGGGGCGAACTTTCGTCGCCATGTGGGCCTTCAGCTTGACCGGCAAGGTGACCGGGCGAAAGTCTCGAGACTGCGCTTCTTCCATCATCTGGTCAAGATTGCGGCCCGCTCGGTTCGCCAGTTGTCGGGCCACGTCCAGTTGAATCCAGGCCGCTACTTTCAGGGCCGGTTTGCCTTCCAGCTTCAAGTACGACTTCTCCCCGGAGTTGGAGTTGCGCACCACGTCCCAGGGATAGCTGGCCATATCGGTCTTGTGAATCAGGATTGCTCCCGCCGCTCCTTTTCGCAGCGCCTCTTCGTATTTGTAGGTCCAACGTCCATAGTAGGTGAGCGCCTTCCCTTGGAAGAACTTGACATCCTCCGAAGGTGGTTCGTTGACCAACATGAGCAGAAGCTTGCCATGCACATCCAGGCCCTTGTAGTCGTCCCAGTTGTATTCCGGGGCCTCGATGCCGTAGCCAACGTAGACCACTTCGGCATCTACATCGGATGTGGGCTGCTGCGTCTGGTCGTAGGCAACGTATTGATCAAGCGGCTGAAGATCGATGGCGGATCCTTTGTCGGGAACCAGCGAAAAGGTGGTTTCAGGCAAAGGCGTGAGGCCTACCAACGGGACACTCTGCAGGTAGGTGCCGCTGTCCCCCGCCGGCCTCAGGCCGGACAGGGCAAATTGAGTGGCCATGTACTCGGCGGCGATGGCTCCGCCTCTCTGCCCCGTCCCCCGTCCCTCGAGCAGATCATGCGCCAGGAAACGCACGTGCGCCCGGATGCGCTCGGGATCGATCTTTTGCATGGTGGCGATGGCGGGTCCGGACAGCCGCACGCGGCTTTCGTAATAGCGGCTCGCTTTCGCGGGTTGCTGGGCTTCTGACAAGCTCCCTGCCCACAAAACCAAAAAGATCACAACTCTCTTCGAAAGCATGCGGCCGGGCCTCCTCGAACGTGAAACTGCAGGGGAAATTGTATTGTACGGAATTCCGCCCCCCCCAGAGTAAGTACCGTCCCTTACCGAAGTACACTCACCTGAAAGACAGGAACACCCTCGAGCTGGTACTCCCGGTTGGTGAGTCTGGGGTTAGGATGGATTGCCATTTGCCCGCGACCGCGGGTCAATTCTTGGAGCTTCAACCCGCACGGAAGTCGG
>DATJVZ010000275.1:0-6274 GCA_035501575.1 Terriglobales bacterium
GACGGCTACCAACCGCCACTCGAGGAACAACCTGAGATCGAGTTCAACCAGGTCGGTCCCGGGTACTTGGCTACCTTCGGCATTCCTCTGCTCTTCGGCCGGGAATTCACGCGCAGCGACGACGAACGAGCACCCCTGGTCGCCATCGTCAATCGCACCCTGATGATGCGCTACTGGGGTGGCCAAGATCCCATCGGCCGGTGCCTCCAAGTGAAAGGTCACTGGGCGCGAGTCGTGGGGGTGGCGGCCGATTCCAAGTACGAGAGCATGCGCGAAACTCCCCGACCCTTCTTCTATGTGCCGCTGCGACAGGATTTCGATCGCGGGCCGGCCTTGAACATCCGCACGACGCAACCGCTCGAGAGCATGCCGGCCACGCTCCTCCGCGAAGTGCATAGGCTGGATGAAAACCTTGCCCTCTACGAGATGATCACGCTGCAAGAACAGGTCAACCGATCTACCTCCGAGCAACTGGTGGCCGTCACTTTGGTTTCGATCCTGGGAGGGGTGGCGCTTCTGCTGGCCGGCGTCGGCCTGTACGCAATCATGTCATACACGGTAGCGCAAAGCGCCCGCGAGTTGGGCTTGCGCATGGCTCTTGGCGCGGGGCCTCGGAACCTGCTTCGCCTCGTCCTATCGCGTGGCCTAAGGCTGACGGCCGGAGGCGTCCTTTTCGGCGCGCTGGCGGGACTTGCGCTAACCAGATTTCTTGGAAACCTTCTCTATAACGTGAGCCCGCACGATCCACTGGTCTTCGGATCGGCGCTGGCCGTCACCACAACGACTGCCATCGCTGCTTGTCTGTCGCCGGCTTGGCGCGCCGCCCGCACCGATCCCGCCCGCGTATTACGCCAGTGATCAGGACCGAGATTCCTCTCTCTACCCCTTGACAATCGACAAGAGCTGGCTTATCTTGTCGGATATCGAGGGGAACAGATGCCGACGCCGACGGATTTGCTGCAAGGGACGCTCGACCTGCTTATTCTGCAAACACTCGCTCTCGAACCCATGCACGGGTGGGGAGTCGCCCAGCGTATCCAACAGGTGTCGAAAGACGTGCTGCAGATCGGACAGGGTTCGCTCTACCCGGCTTTGTACCGCTTGGAATACAAGGGTTGGATCCGATCGGAATGGGGAAATTCGGAGAACAATCGGCGTGCCAAGTTCTATCGGTTAACTGCCGCCGGCAGGAAGCAACTGGAGGCCGAACGCGCAACCTGGGATCGACTGTCGGCCGCGATTGCCCTGGTTCTCGCCGAAAGCGCGAAGGCATCGTCATGATGACCGAGATGGTGTCATGGTTTCGTTATTTCCTATTTCGCAAGAGACCGAAAGAACTGGACGACGAACTCCAGTTTCACCTCGAACAGTCGATCGCCGCCAAAATGGCGGAAGGGCTCTCCCAGTCCGAGGCACGCCGACAGGCCCGGATCGAGTTTGGCAGCATCGAGGGTGCTCGTGAGCAATGCGAGCAGCAACGTCCGGGAAGGTGGATGCAAACCGTTGTTCAGGATTTCAGATACGCCCGGCGGAGCTTTACTCGCTATCCTGGGTTCTCGATCGCGGTGGTTTTGACGTTGATGCTGGGTATCGGCTCGACGTCCGCCGTTTTCAGCGTTGTGGACAGGATCCTGTTTCGTCCGCTGCCGTATCGGGATGCGGATCGACTGGTTTCCGTGGGCTTGGTGGCTCCGATCGAGCCGCAAGAGTTCATGCTGGGCGGCTCGTACTACGAGTGGCAGGACAACCAGAAGCCATTCGTCGAGATGACTTCGGAAACAGGCGTCGAACCCTGTGACCTGACGGAGGTGAATCCTGTACGACTCGATTGCGCGAGCGTCGAAAGCAATTTTCTGCCTGCCCTCGGTATCATGCCACTGATCGGGCGCAACTTTTTTCCCAACGAAGACCGCCCGAATGCACCGAGGGTTGTTCTGATTTCCTACGCCTTATGGCGTACCAGGTTCCACCAGGACCACTCCCTGGTAGGTAAGGTCATCCGCATTGACGGGAAGGCCACCGAGGTGATCGGCATACTCCCCAGCGACTTCGAGATGCCGCGATTACAATCGGCCGACCTGTTGGTGCCCGAAGCCTTGGATGTGGCGGCCGAGCGCAAAGCCGATCCAGGCCATCCCATGTGGGCGTTCGCACGGTTGAAAGCCCGCGTGACTCCAGAGGAAGCGAAGGCGCAGCTCGAACCGTTGTTCGAATACTCCCTGCGGCTGGCCCCAGCGCCTTTCAGGAAGGAAGTGCATTACGCGGTGAGGCCGCTGCGTGACCGTCAGTTCCACGACGTACATCGAGCGGCGTGGATTCTGCTCGGGCTGGTGATGGCCGTACTGCTGATTGCCTGCGCCAACGTGGCCAGCTTGATGACGGCGCGGCGAGCCAGTCGCGAGCGCGAAATGGCTCTCCGCAACGCGCTCGGAGCCGGCCGCATGCGTCTCTTGCAGCAGGCGATTACCGAATCGCTGGTCTTATCGGGGATCGGCGCCGTGGCCGGAGTGCTGTTGGCGGCTGCGTTGCTGAAAGTGTTCATCGCGATGGCTCCGGACGGCATGCCATTTCTGCATGCCGCCAAGCTTGACGCGCGGGTTCTGGCTTTCACGCTATCCGCCAGTTTGCTCTGCGCCATCGGGTTCGGACTGGTGGGCGGCTTGACCCAAGCTCGTGCGGCTGCTTTGACGAGCCGGAACCGATTGAGCATGCGGCAAGCAAGACTGCGGCAACTCTTGGTTACAACGCAGATCGCCGCGAGTTTACTGCTTCTTGCGGGCGGAGCGCTGCTGACGCGAAGCTTTTGGAACCTCGAGCGGCAGAACTTGGGGCTGAATGACGAGAACGTTCTTACGACCACGATTTCGCTGGGAGAAACGGCGTATCCCACCGCCGAGCGGCAGCGGGAGTTCTTCGGGCAATTACAGCGGCATCTGCGCTGGGGGCCCGGAGTCCACGCTCTGGCAATCAGTGACTCGCTTCCTCCTGGAGGCTACCACCGCGATTCTATCTACGCTGCACTTCGGGTGGAGGGTCAACCGCGGTTGGCGTCCGGCACCGGGGGTAATGTGGCCTGGCGATGGGTGACGCCGGATTATTTCGGTGCGCTGGACATCCCCATGATCGAAGGCAGTGGATTCAGCGATGAGGAGCGCAGCTCGAGCAATCGGTTCGTAGTGCTGAGCCGCTCGCTCGCCCAGCGCATGTTTCCAGGGCAAAGTCCTTTGGGCCGACAAGTGCACCTTGACAGCGGTGCTCCTCCTGACCAGGATCCTCCTTATTCAGTGGTGGGGGTTGCCGGAGACGTAAAAAACGGAGGTCTGGCGGTTGGCGAGGAGCCGGAATACTACCGCTTGCGCAGAGATTCGGCGGATGACTGGGATGGCACAGGGGTGGTGATTGTGAAGTCGAGCCTGCCGGTGGCCGCCATGGAGCACTGGATGCGGGCACAGATTGCATCGCTCGATCCGGCGCTGCCGGTTGAGATCGCGACCTTGCGACAGCGGGTGGCGAAATTGGCGGATCAGCCGCGCTTCGAGATGCTTTTGGTGGGATATTTTGGGTGCTCTGGGCTGGTGCTGACCATCGTAGGATTGTATGGCGTGACTGCGTTCTTGATGGTCGAAAGGAAGCCCGAGGTTGGAGTACGCCTGGCATTGGGCGCGAGCCGGGGCGCTATTGTTTGGCTCGTGCTGGGAAGCGCAATGCGAATGGTTCTGCCAGGGACGATGATGGGGCTCGCGATGGCGCTCGGCTTGTCGCGGGCATTGACCAGCCTGCTTTTCCAGGTCGGGCCGCATGACCCGGCGACGTTCCTGGGTGCGACAACGCTCGTGGTAGCCGTAGCTCTGATGGCCGCCTTGGTTCCAGCGGTGGCGGCCGCGCGAGTGGATCCGATGGTCACGCTGAGGGTAGAGTGAGCCCGCCAGCGAGACCTTATTGAGCACGCCATGCCGACGGGACGGGCTATAATTGCGGCCAGCGATGCCGCTAACCCCTGGAAAGAAGCTCGGACCATACGAAATTCAATCGCCAATCGGCGCAGGCGGCATGGGCGAGGTATATCGCGCCCGCGACACCCGACTCGACCGCACTGTTGCCATCAAAGTTCTGAACTCCGACCTGGTAGCGAGCACTGACCTTCGCGCCCGCTTCGAGCGCGAAGCCAAAATCATCTCCCAATTGCAGCACCCGCACATCTGTGTTCTGCACGACATCGGCAAGGAGGGCGCCACCGACTTCCTGGTCATGGAATTCCTGGAAGGCGAAACCTTGGCCGACCGGCTGAAAAGAGGTCCGCTTGGCGAACCAGAGCTCCTGAAGACCGCAGTCGAGATTGCCGACGCTCTCGAAAAGGCCCATCGCGCAGGCGTGGTACATCGCGACCTGAAGCCGGGCAACGTAATGCTTACCAAGATGGGCGCGAAACTTCTCGATTTCGGTCTGGCAAAGCCGGTAGGAGCAGCCGCCGTGTCCGGGACCGGAAGTGGGAGTTCGCGTTCTACGCTCGCGGCTGCCTTGACCCAGACCAGTCCTGCGCCGGGATCGCCGCTCTCCACGGCAGGTGCGCTGGTCGGCACGGTGCAATACATGTCTCCCGAGCAGGTGCAGGGCCTCGAGGCCGACGCTCGCTCCGACATTTTCGCTTTCGGTCTGATGCTGTTCGAGATGGTTACCGGCAAGCGCGCTTTCGAAGGCAAAACGCAGGCCACTGTCGTCGGCCAGATTCTCGCCGTGGACCCGCCTTCGGCCAGTACCGTGCGCCCGGGAGCGATGCCGGCGCTTGACCGCGTAATCCGACTGTGCCTGGAAAAGGATCCCGACGAACGCCTGCAGACGGCACACGACCTGAAGCTCGAGCTCGAGCGGATCGCGGCGGAACGGCCGTCGGCAGGGACCACGGCGGCGACCAAAACACCCAACTCGGTTGGTTGGGCGGCAGGTTTGGTGGCTGCGCTGTTGCTAGGCGCCGGCGCAGGGTTTCTGATTCCCCATTCCCATCCCGCCGCAGCGAGCGTCCGCACGGTGATTGACCCTCCGCCGAACAGCCTCTTCCGCCTAAAAGACGACACGGCGGGACCGCCGGTGCTATCGCCTGACGGAAGGACGTTGGCGTTCACGGCTGTCGGCGAAGGCAAGCAGACTCTATGGATTCGACCCATAAACTCGCTCGAAGCACGCGCACTCCCTGGGACCGACGATGCGTTCTTTCCTTTCTGGTCACCCGATAGCAGCTCGCTAGGATTTTTCGCCGACGGAAAATTGAAGACGATCGAGCTCAACGGTGGCGCATCGATCGTCGTCTGCGACGCCCAACTCGGGCGCGGGGGAGCTTGGGGTCCGGATGGAAATATCCTGTTTTCCGCGTCCCCGAACTCGCCCATGCTGCGGGTCAGTGCCAGCGGGGGCTCTCCGGTCGAGATCACCAAGCTTGACTCCTCACGCCACACCTCGCATCGCTGGCCATTTATCCTGCCCGATGGAAAGCATTTCTTGTATCTGGCCATGCATCACGACCTCGCCCAGTCGGGTAACGATACGGTGTACTTCGCGACGCTCGACGGCCGTGAAAGTCGTGAAGTGATGCGTTCGAGCTCCAACGCGATCTATGCAGACGGATTTCTTCTGTTTGCCCGCGGCGACCAATTGATGGCGCAGCCTTTCGATCCAGCCAAGGGGAGTTTGCGCGGTGAGCCACGCATGGTGGCCAAGGGCGTGATGAACGATGCCAGTACCTGGCACATGGATGTCTCGGCCACGGACAATGGCCTGCTCGTTTTCGGCAGCGGAGTGATCGGCGATTTGCAGTTGGTTTGGCTGGATCGCAGCGGCAAGCAAGTTGGCGTTGTCGCCGATAAACTCGCCAACCTGCAATTTGCACGCATCTCGCCGCAGGGGGACCGGGTGGCTATGGAGATCGACAGCGGCATCAACGACGTCTGGGTGCTCGATCTGGCGCGAGGGGTGCGCACCCGCCTGACCTTCGGCCCCAACTCAAATAGGTTCCCCTTGTGGTCACCCGATGGAAAGTGGATCGTTTATCTCTCCAGCCGCAACGGGAAGGCCACGCTATACCGCAAGCCATCCGACGGCAGCGGTGCGGAAGAGCTTCTGCTCACCGACGATCAAGTCCCCACGCCGAACGATTGGTCGAGCGATGGCAAAACCCTTCTGTATCATCGCGGGTTTCCCGGAGTCGCCTCGATCTGGGCCTTACCGCTCGAAGGCGAGCGCAAACCGTATATGGTCTCGCCGCGCGGCATGTGGGGGCGTC
>DATJVZ010000276.1:0-18989 GCA_035501575.1 Terriglobales bacterium
GGGTGTTGTCTGCCGCGAAGCAAAGAACGGAAACGCAAGGGAGAGACTGCGCGGTAGCGACGCCACCGGTCCTGCCCCTGCCCAGAGGAGCAAAGCCGTGCAGCGGGGAATTTGGGCAGGTGGACTGACCGGATGGTCTTAATGTTGACCAGAAGCTGGTGATTCTGGGCTGGCAAATCGCCAAAAACGAGCCTCCCGGAATCAACCGGTTGCGTTGAGCTGAACAGCAGCGTCTCTGGACAAACCGTTCACGAGCGCCGGAAGGAATCCTGCAGCTCATAAACAAGCAGACAGCGCCTCGCGCGAGAACCCCGCCTGACCCTTCATATGGGGATCAAAACTAGCAAACGCAGTATTTGCATCTTCGCCGGTTATCTCGCGATACACGGCTATCGCACAGTCATTGCTACCAGTCTGCCTTGGACGCAGCGTTGGGCCCTCCGGCAAATTCTCGACATTAACTGTTAAAGGCTTACCGCTTATCAGAAATGCCTCTAACGGAGGACCTGCGTAATTCCTGCGACGATCTATCCAGTTAAGCCACGCCACGAATCATGTGATGTTCTCCCGTTGTTTCAGGATCAGGATAGATTAGGCAACGGTTTACGCAGTTTCATGCTGTCCTTTTGTTTTTCGCGTGCCGTCAGCGTAAACTCAATCAGCATGTAAGGGCTCAAACAAGCCAGTAACGACCTGAACAATCAAAGAAGTGCAAGCCGACGAATTATTGGCGATGGACAGCTCTTCAACAATGCGGCGATCAGCAAAATTTCGGCCGCCCATACGCGGCTCGTTAGGACTGGGTGTCGAACTAAGATTTTGGAGATTCGGGCTAGTCGTCATCGTCGTAGTGGTATTTTTTCGCGGCGCGGACGAGCCGCCCGGGCATCAGGATTTTGCTCTCCCCCGGGTAGGGACGTTTCCAGTCGGTCGCCGAATACCAGATCACATGATTGAGGAAGTTTGGGTCGACCGCGTCCGCCTTGTCGTATTTGCCCTTCATCACCTCCGCCGTTGCCTGGAGCCAGGCTTTCTGCAGCGGGCTGTCAGCAGCAGTTTTGCCCGCCGGCAGAGCCGGTCCCTGGTCGAGGGGGATGGTGGCCGGCACATGGCGGTACGGCGTCAGGTCCGGCGTGTTCTGGAACGCGTCGAACATGGGCGAGGCCACCATATCGAACTGCGTGAGCGGCTGCATGCCCAGAATATTCTCGATGGTGCGGTTGATGTTCTCCGCCGTGTAGGTGGTGTGGATCGCTTTGCCCTGGCCGGGCGCCTGGGGGGCCGCCGTATAGGGGCTGACAACATAGACAGGCTGGCGATGGCCATCGACATGGTCAACGCCGTTCTGGGAATCGTCCTCTTCGACGAAGATCGCCGACTGACCCCAGACCTTGCTGTGGCTGATGGCTTCCACCATGCGGCCCAAGGCAAGATCGTTGTCGGCCTCATAGTTGATCGGATACGGAAGTCCATTCTTCGTTCCCGCAGTGTGGTCGTCTGGAAGCCACAGAATCGTGAAATTGGGAACCTGATTTGCCGCATCCAGATGTTGGAACTCGGGTATCCAGTAATCCGCACGGTATTGGTCGGGAATCCCAAGATTGAACGCCGGATAATGCGGGTCCATGATCCTGGCCGCGGAGGGAATCGTGGAAGTCACGCTGACCGCGCCGTCAGGAACGACGCAGGCCGAGACCGGCGCCTTGCCTTCCTTGCAGAGCGCAGTGCTGTAGAAATCGCTCCAGGTATAGCTCTTGCCGTCAGGTTTTTTGGCAATCCTGGCGTCGTTGCTCCATTCGCCAAACAGTTTTACCGAAAGTCCCCTGGCTTCCGCGGCGGTCCACAAAAATCCTTTCGGCGTGTAGGTCAGAGGATCGTCAGCATCGCCGCCCGGATAGGAACGAATCCAGTCCGGCGAAAGGATGTCGTTGGAATAGAAGGACCCCGACATGCCGATCCAGGGATGGCCGTCCGCCGACTGGCGGCTGGGAGCATAGACATTGTCGAGGAGCGGGAAGCGCTTGACCAAGGCGTGCTGGTTGGGCAGGGCGGAGGCGAAAACCGCCAGTGACGGATCGCCATTGCCCCACGGCACGTCTCCCAGCATCTGGTCATAGGTGCGGTTCTCTTTGATGATCAGAAAGACATACTTAATGAGTGAGGGTTCTCCGATATGCCGGGGAACCGCCACCGGGGCGGCGTACGGATCAATGTATTTCGGACCGACCTGGAGGTTTGTGGTCAGGTTCCAGTGATCGTTGTCGATCACCTGCTTGGTGTATCCCGCAAGCTGACCGGCATTGGGCAGCGGGATCAGGTTGACCACACCCGTGTCCTGATGGGTATTGAAGCCGGATACTCCCTGAGCCTCCCCCATGGAGCCCTGACTGCCCAAGCCCTTGTCGTCGGCGACGGCCAGTTGCTTTCGCGCTGCGTCGTAGGCGATGGACGTAGGGAAATAGGCGGTCGGGATATAGCCGATTACCGGATTGGCGTCGCGGCCGGAAAGATTGATGACGGCAATGGCGTTGGCTTGGCCCAGGGTGACGAAGGCCCTGCCATCCGGAGTCACGGCAACCCCGTTCGGACCCGACCCAAATACGCCGCCATTGATGGGGACGCTGAGGTTGATGGTTCGCGTGACCGACCCGGTATTGAGATCGATGACGGAAAGGCTGTCGCTGTAGGCATTGGCGACGTACAGGTCCGAGCCGGAGATGGTCATTCCGGCCGGGTGCAGACCCACTTTGACGGTCTTTACTTCTTTGCCCGCCTCGAGGTCGACGACGGATACAGTGCCGGTGATACTGAAGGCATCTTTCCTGTCGACGACAATCGGTGTGCCGTCGGAATAGTTGGTGAAATCGTCGCTCGCGGCCGGACGCCCGCCTTCGTTGCTGACGTAGGCGTATTTGCCGTGGATCGCGACACTGTTTGGCACATTGCCGACGGGAATCTGAGTGATAAGCTTTGCCGGAGAGGCCGTCAGGTCAATGACTCCCAGCGTGTTGGCCGCATTCAGCGCAACATAGGCGCGCCGGCCATCCGGGGAGAGGGCGATACCGCCGGGGTTGATGGATTTCGCGTTATGGTAGTGCCGGCCATCCGCCGGAGGCGGGGGCAACTCCACGCTCTGCCCGTCGGTCAGCATGCCGGTGTGCGGATTTACATTCGCAATGACCACATGATTGTCGTCCTGGCTGAAGAACAGCTTGCTGCCGTCGGCGGAATAGGTGATGCCGGTGAAGGATCCCGTCCGGTCGGAGGTGAAGGCCGTGCCGTTCACCCTGGTCGGAATGAAGCGCTGCAGAACCTGCCCGGTGGTGGTGTTGAACACGATAATCGGCTGGGGCGAACCCATGAGCAGGACGGCGCCGCTCGCGGTCTGGCCATGGGGATTGAGGGCAATGGCTTTGGCGCGCACCGGCGAACCGAGATCGACGATCTTACCGGCCGGCGTCAGCGTCTGATTGTCCGACACCACGATGGAGCCATCCCTCTGCGGCCCAACGGTGCGGTTGGATGCTTGGTTGCCCGGGGCGCCCTGTTGGGCTGCGGCCGGAGTCAGAACGAGAAATACAGCGAGCAATGCTCTGAGAATAACGGTCATTGAACATGCCACTCCCATGCGAAGTCGGATTGCTGATACGCCAAATGCCAACGACGTTACCGTATTGAGGTGACGGCCAACCCAATCAAGCCTACTGCCGCGACCAGCAAGGATGCAATAGCAACAGACCGAATGACCGATGTGTTCCGCCTCGTCTCCTGGTAAACCAGTGGGAGATCAACCAACGCGCTCGACAAAGAACACAGCACGACGGATGTGCCCCCAATGGCCGTTGTAAGCTGACCCCGGGAGACCAGGAGAGCGGCTGCGGCGGTGGTGCTGGCACTACTCACGAGTCCGCCCACTACGCTCAAGGCTAGAAATCCCAGCTCTCCGAGATGTCGTTGAGCCAGGTCTCCGGCGATCTGGATCAGCAAGAAGAGCGCACCGAACTTGGAGATTCTCGCCCAGGAAAGCGGCGAAGAAATCTTTAGCTCGGTCGGGAGAGACGCATTCCGTCTGTACCGATTCCAAGAGATGGCAGCCGAAACCACAGCCATTGCCAGCAATGGCCATAACGCTCTTGTGAGAGCTTTGGGTGAAAAGAGGGCGAGAATGGCAAGGTTCCGCAAGAACATCGCGACGTTGGTCAGCAGAACGACGGCGACAGCCATTTCCATCAAATCTTCGTTGCCTTGGGCTAGCCACGGACACATCTCGGCAACCGTTGCCGTGCTGTTGACTAACCCTCCGAGTAGAGCGGTGTAGTAAATGCCGCGCGCGCCATAAGCTCGAAGCAAGACGTAGTTCACAAAGCCGATGCCGGCAAGAACGACGATGACCACCCACGCCTCGCGCGGATTCAGCAGGCTCCATCGGTCCACAAATCGATCCGGCAGAACCGGGTAGATCACAAAGCCGAGCAAACCGATCAGCACGGCGCTTCGGATCTCCGCGAGGGTAAGACCGCCGGCGAATTTTCGCAGTTCCGCCTTCCACGCCAACAGCATGGTCACCAGGATTGCGGACGCTACCGGAGTGAAGAGATGCCCTTGACCGATCAAAATGCCGAGAACGGTCGTCACCATCAAGGCTGACGATGTTGTGATCTCAAGAGTCCGATCATTGAGCAAGCTTCTGACATTGACGAAGACGATAAGCAGGAAAGCGCCGACGAGCGACATCAGACCATAGCCCGCTCCCAACAGAGAACTGAGCATCCCGAAGAGGCACGCGATGGTGAATGTTCTGACGCCGAGGTCCTTTTGTGCCCACTCCCTCTCAAGTCCCACAAGCAGGCCGACGGCGAGTGACAGAGCCACCTTGCCGGCAATATCCACGGGCGGGAACATTGCAAGGAAGCACCAAGCGTGATTCATAGCGGCGGGCATCCCGATTCTGGGAATCAGTAATGTTAATATCATCACGTCCCTTCGATGCGAGAATACTCGATAAGACGGCGTCTGGTCGCGAGAGGTTACCCGGCGCGTTCCGGAGAAGATTGCCAGATTGCAGGCCGGGGATCTGGAAATGGACCTCATCCTTCACCAAGCCGCGCGCTCCGGCCAAATGCTGAACCTAACCGTCCGCGAATTCGAGGTTCTGGAGTATTTGCTGCGGCATAAGGGAACCGTGGTTTCACGCGAAAGCTCACGCTTTTGATGGTGGGCGATCCTAGCACGCAGGCCACCCGCCCCTAACGCTTCCAACGTACACATAATATCCGGGCCGAAGCTGCATTGCTCCCAACTCTCCGATCCGAATGCAGGCATTGCTCGCACAAGAAAGGATCAGCGCATAAGTTCCCGGCCTCGGCTCAATGACCATTCCGATCGGTGTCCTGTTCTGAGCGGGAGCATCACGTTCCCGACTCTGGTAAAATACCTCGAAAGGAACCTCGAAAACCACATGGCTAATTGGAAAGTGACTGCGACTGTCAGCGGTAATACCGAGGCCGTTTCCGGCCCGGCAACCCAAGACCGACCGGGACCCCACGAGTGGACAGTTTGGGAAGGTCCATCCGCTGACAAAGCCGAAGCCCTCATGTGTGCCGAGAAAGCCGATCCGCGGGTCGACCTCGAGTCGATGCGCATTCGGTCCGAGAGGGATCTCAACATGAGGTAGGTTCTCCCTTCGCCCTTTCCGGCTGCCCCCAAAATCCCTTTGGACCCTCGACTCTTTCCTCTCTGCCCCCTATTTGGCTGCCTGCGGTCCTTCTTTCACAAGCCCTCTTCTCGCAGGACAAGAGATTTGCGGACCACATGAGCTGCGCCATGGCGAGATTCTGTTTTGCCATCGCGGCAGCACTCTCCCCACTGGCCGAAATAACCTGGTAAAAGCCGTTCGTGCTGGGAGCCCGCCCTTAACTAAACCAATAACAGAGTCTTGGAGAAAGTCAATCATATGATCAGTAATCCTGCAATTCACCGTAAGGCGAAACCACCAAGGAAAAGGCTCTGGTTGACTTGGCGTTTCCGCCACTTCGGGATGACCGTGAGTCTGGCCATGCTTTCGGTGTTCTCCCTGATAGTTGTAATTGGGGTAGCGGCATGGGCCAAATATACGAACTCAACCGCAGACGCCACGCTTCCCCCTAGCCCGTTCAATGAACAACGAGCTTTTGAGGATTTGGAGAGGTTCGCGGCCCTCGGACCGCGGCCACCAGGTTCAGACGCGCACGACTGGGCCTATCTCTTGATTCACCTTTCACTGCTTGGCGCTGGCGTGGACGTCCACAACGTCGAGTTCGACAGTTTCAAGTCCTCTACACCAGTGGGCGAAATCGAGATGACCAACGTCATCGCTAAAATTCCTGGTGCTCGGCCGGAGATGGTCATCCTTGGCGGGCATTACGACACTAAGAGGATGAAGATGCGTTTCGTCGGAGCCAATGACGGCGCGTCCAGCACAGCTTTCCTCATTGAAATGGCCCACGTGCTCGCTCAGCGGAGAAATCGCTTCACATACTGGATTGTCCTGTTTGACGGGAAAGAGCCGCTGGAAGATGGGTCATCATCGGATGGTTTATACGGGAGCCGGCACTTTGTTCAGACGCTCACCGCAGAGCAAGTCAAGCGGATTCGCGCCATGTTCAACGTGGACATGATTGGGGACAGGAACCTTCACATCCACCGTGAGAGCCACTCGGATGCTCAGCTCACCGATCTCATTTTTCGGGACGCCCAGGACCTCGGTTACGGGCGGTATTTTCTGGAACGGCCGCTTTCCGTGGAGGATGATCATATGCCTTTTGTTCGGGCTGGGATTCCCGCCGTTGAGTTAATTTCGCTCGATTACGGCCCGTTCAACATTTTCTGGCACACGCCCCTCGACACCGTGGGAAAGTGCAGCGCCGTGAGCCTCGGGATCGTCGGCCGGGTCCTGCTCGACGCACTAGAGGATCTTGAAAGCGGTCGGACGCCCAAACCTCTGCTCGCTTTTCTGGAGAGCGGCAGAACGGGTGTTTTCCGAGCTTCGGCTCAATGACGATTCCCACCAATCTCTTACTGTTGATTGGGAGTCTTGTCGATTAGAAATTAATCGGAGTGGAACCATCTCCGACCAAAGTGAAGCCGGCCCAAAGACTGGGCGAGAGATCACCCCTTTTCAGATAGTCCAGTTTCGCTTGCCGCAGTGCGGTTGACTTGTCTTCTCCCTCAGCCAGGTGCCTGTAGAAATCCTTCATCAGGGTCTCAGTGGCAGAATCGTCCACATCCCATAGCGCCCCCACCACGCTCTTCGCGCCCGCGAGCAAAAACGCTTCCGCGAGTCCGTCGCTGCCTTCTTCGCCTTCGATCTTTCCCGTCGCCGTGTCGCAAGCTGAAAGGGTTACCAAGTCCGCTGACAAGGAAAGCTGAACAATCTCTCGCAGTTGGAGGAGGCCATCATCATTCGACTTGGGATCTTGTCCCAGAATAAGTGCGGCCCTGTCCGGGAACTGTGGGTCGGGCAGTCCGTGGACCGCAAAGTGGAGGATCTTGAAATTGGCCAAGGGCTCCGATTTGAACTTCGCTTCGGTTGCCTCCGCCCCGAATAGCAATACGCTGCGGTTTGCTTGGTTCAACGATTGTTCCGCCTGGATAACCTCCCCGCCCGACCCTGGTAAACGATAGATGCGGGCTCCCGAAAGTTCGTAAATGCCTCGCGAAACCGCGCGCATTATCCCGTGGCTGGCAGTGCTCTCCTGGGGTTCAAGATCATAGGGGACAGCCCCGATGCCAAGGAATGCCATTTGCGGCTCAACCGGGCGCCGAAGTGTTCTGAGATAATAGAGCACCGTGCTGGAAGGTACATAGCTGACCGTGTGAGACTGGAGAACGTAGCTGCCGTCTGGGCCACGCAAAGTCTCCATCGGCAGGCGCCACAACGTTGCGTCCGGTACGATTGTAAGTCGGGTGCTCGGCTTCAATTGCAAGACGGGGCCGAGCAACAGGTCGAACAGTTTCCTCGCGCCCGCATCGTCATGCTTCCCTGCCTCGATTTGACCCAGATAACGAGCAGTTGCTTCCGAAATCTCAGCTCCCCCGGCCGGCAGCGTAATGATGACTGCTTGCCTTTGGTCAACCGCCAAGCAAAACGACTGCGGATCAGCCAAAACATATTCCAGGACGATCTCCCCCGGTAGTAAAACGGTTCGCAGATTCGCGAGATCAATGGGCTGGGCGCGAAGGGTAGCATCCTGCATTCTGTTCGGCTTCTGGGACTGGGCACCCATCAACTGTTCAGCAAAGAAGAGCTTGTCCAGGATTTCTCGTCGCTCGCTACTGTCAGAAGTCTCCATCAAAGTGCGTTGGAGTTGATTGAACTCGGCTTTTGCGGCCTTTTCAGAGTCGGAAAGCGGGATCTCCCGCGGTCGAGGTTGCCTCAGGAGGTCTGCGATGGAACGTCCGCGAGCTGTTTCGACAATTCTGAAAGCTTCTTCTGTGTGCCCTAATCTGGCGGCCATGGCGAAATTACCCTTATAGACATCACTCATTGTGGCGATAAGCGAACTCTTTACCTCTTCGCTTGGACTATTTGTGAGCAATGTTTCGGTGATATCTGCAGCCTGTTCATAGAGCTCCTGAGCTTTTGCAAAATCCCCTTCTTTGGATTTCAGATCAGCAAGCATGGCAAGATGGAGCGGAAGGTGATATTCATCCGAGACCTGGCGCATGGCAGTCATTGCCTGCATTTCACATCGCTCCGCGTCCGCGTATCGGCCTTCCCCACGATAGACCTTCGCGGCTTCGTACATGCTCCACGCGATGGAGTGGACGAATCCACTGGCTCGGCTGAGCTTGGCCGCCTCTTCGAAATATTGAGTTGCAGCTCTCGGGTCGCCAACCGTTGCTGCAACGTGCCCCAGCACAATTAAGGCCTGACTCTGTTCCAGTGGCATGTGCAACTGACTGGTTTGCTTGAGGGTTTGTTTCAGGAGATTGCGCGCCTCCTCCGACCGACCGAGGAGGGCAAGTGCACGCGCCTTGCACCCATAAGCAAGGTAGGGAAAGCCCATGTCCTTGACCATCGACGCAATGTGCAAGGCTGCATTGCAATAATCCAGCGCTTCGCCGGCTCGGTCCATTTCAACAAGCCCGTTCCCAACCTGCGACCCGTAGATTACCAATGTGGGTAGGTCAGCCCTTGCGAGCGCCGAGGCAAGCGCAGAGCCGAGCAGATCTCTAGCTCTTCCAGTATCGCCATCCATGAAATCAATGATCGCTAATTCTGCCCTGGCCCTCGCCTGCCACGCCTTGTCGTTCAACCCTTCGGCAAGATTGAGAACTTCCTGCCAGGCTTGAGCGGCAGAATCAGGATGGTCCTCTCGTAAGAGGTCGCCCTTGGCGGACAAGCAGCGAATCCTCAACCGGGAATCATGGGCTGCGAGCGGATCTTCTAGAGTCCGAGTCAATTCAGCTGAAGTCTGGTGGAGGGGCTCCGTGCCTAAGCGGGACCGCAGGCTTCCACACTCTGCATAGAGCTCGTCCCTCCTATTACTCTTCTGAATTGCAAGTTGCTCCGCACGAGCGTAAAGCTCAGAGGCCTTTTGCCAATTCGAAAGCCAGGCTAGGCGATCGGCTTGAGCGAGCAACTGGTCGCAGTCCTCCGATCGGGAGAGTGCAGGACGCAGGACAGCGAAAAGCATCAGGGAGGACAGCAACACTAAAATGACGAGAACCGGCCTCTGACCAAGTGTCAGGCCAGAGAAGCGGCTTCGAGATGGAAGATCCTTTGCGCCCATTACCGACCTACGGTAGCCGGGAAAAATCCGCTGACAGAACAACCTTGAGTGCGCTGGCAAGATGCCGAGCGGCGCGTTTGTTGGCCGCGTACGCGCGGGCTGTAAGTACCGGAGAGCCTAACATCACTCGAAGGGCCTGGCCATTGTTGACGGTGCCGTCCGGGTTCAGCGCGCGGTTGAAGTCGGGGAGTTGGCGGTCAAGAGAATCCGAGACGACGCGGACGACCATTGCGGGGATGCCGGATTTGTGAGCTGCCGAGATAATCTCGTAACTCTCCATGTCTACAACCTGGGCTCCGGTTTGCGCAAGTCGGAGTTTGTCATTTTTCGAAACTGCAATGCGCGGCGAAGTGATACCTACCACCGACCTGCATCGCGCGTTTTGAGTATCCAAGAGCGCTGTGGCTTGCGCGGAAATCTGGGGTGCGCAAGAGCAGGGGATACCTCTGCTCGTCTCAGAAAAGCACGAGGAGTATGTCACGATGGTCATCTCCGGCAGCGAGTCAGTCAGTCCTCCACAGAGGCCAATTACAATCACGGCATCCGCTTTTTTGCTATTCTGGTCACCTGTGGTGGGGCGTTGCGGGCTGTCGGAGAGTATCTCCGCAACGCGCTCGCGTGCCTGCTTGGGGCCGATTCCAGTAAAGAAGAATTCGAGCTGATTCGGTCCTGCCGTAATCGGGCCGGCTTCGGAAACACACTTCCCATGGGGGACCCCGAGCAGTCGTGCCACTGGGTCTGCTTCCATCTTCGTTGCTGCAAGAATGAAAATCCGCCCCATATATTATTGATGTATGCCCTAAGTAGTCAGAATACCACAATATGGAGGATGTGCTGGGGTGTCAATGAAACGACACCGGTTTTGAAGTGACCACCGAGAACGACACTGCTGCCCGGTCATGCCCGAACATCTAACCCTTCGGCGTCGAATACCGGCAAACCCTTGATAATGTATGCGGTTAACCAACTCTCCGTCGCGATTTCGGTCGACACTACGCCGTTGCAGAGGATCTATCTTAACCAGCGGCCACTTTCCGGGTAGGCGACTTTTCAGGCCGAATCCGGGGAGGGTGCCATCGTTCACCCGGAGATCAGTGGTAGGAAGGGGATTTGTCAGTACCGATCCGAGGTCCTGCGCACGTAATGCTGCTGGCGCCAAGCAGAGTTAATCATTGCAGCAGGCTTGATAGGCAAACGGAGAAATAACCAGGGAAATGTTGTAGCGTCTGGCGTGCTGCGTCAGCGCGGAGCCTCAATCGCCCGCGAACGGTTCTACCTCGGGCAGGCGCTATCACTGATCGCAGTGCTCGTGCGACGATTCTGTCCGCAAAACCCATCTCATAAAGGGCGATTTCGTCGATTTCCGAGATACCGTACTTGACTTGCTTCTGGAGGGTTCCCAAGTTAAGAACGCAGTCCGCCGCGCCATCTATGGTTACCGCACCCAGGTGCTCTGCTACCGCTGCGATCACGAGCGTGCTTTGGTACCCTATGGCGTTGTCGCATAGTTCGACGACATCATCCATCTTTGTTTTTCGGGTCTTCTTCCCCCATCGCATGGAACCACCTGCTGAAACCCAGGCGGAAAAGATCTCCGCATAGCTGTGTCCCGCCACCCAAGATTGTACGGCAGGCAAAACTGCACTTTCTGGGAGGTAGCGGTCTAGTTCATCGGAAACAACTTCCTTGATAAGAGGCCACAGCAGCTCCAGAAGGGCGCTGGTCGAATTCGTGCCGACAAGAAACTGCGCATTCTCCGCGGTCCAGGCCATGATCGTTTCTGAATCAGCGACACCTAGAAGGGTCCTTCCAAAGGTTGCTTGGATCGCGGCGTCCGGCTCCCGGTTTTCAATGTATTCAGCGATCATCGCAAAAAGCCTAACAAGTTCCTGTTTCTTTCCCTCATCAGCCATGTGGTACGCCAAGGTTTGCTTTGCGAGTTCTTCAGTGGCGGCAAGGTACTCGGCGAACGGTTGTGAACCGCGGTTTGCCATGAGATAGCTTTCCAAGGCTTCGAGAAGCTTTCGGCGGTGTTTCATTTGGCTATGCAGTTCGTCCTGGGAAAATCCTTCCGCCTTGAATTTGTTGCCTGCCTCGCTAAGTCTCCGATGCGCCAATTCGGGTTCGTCAACAATCTGTTTTAAGAATTCGATGATGTCCAGCTTGAGGTACTTGGTGCGACTGCGATTTGTGAATGGCGCGAGCAATCCGAGCAATGAACTCTCCGTGCCTCCAGCGTTGGACGGGTCGATTAACTCAGTAGCGTTCTTCCATCTCCAACCCTTCTTATCGTCCATCCGAAGATCGTAAAGCTCGGGATCAGAAAAAATAATCGTTCCCTCAGTGTGCATTCCTGCGCGGCCGGCACGGCCGAGCAAGTTGTGAAAATCACGCGTCTTGATCCGTTCCGTGCCCTGCATAGTTCCGGACACAATAAGATACCTAATAGGCAGATTTACGCCTTGCGCCAGCGTAGAGGTGCACACGACAAATCTGACAAGGCCCTCCTTCATCGCGTATTCCACAGATAATCGTATACCGTTTGGGGTATTACCGTGATGGGAAAGTATTCCAAGCCGTGCTGCGAGCGTGCGTGCTTCGTTATCACCGAAGTGTGCCTCGTAAAGATCTCCGAGAGCCTTGAGTTCTTTTGAATTACATACGGCCGCTGCCGATTGCATTTCCAAACCGCGGTCAAAGACATCTGCCGCCATTTCAGCCAGCCCGGATGCCGTCGCCTTTGTTCCACAGAATATTGCGACACTGCCGTTGCTGACAACCTTCAGACCAAGATACAAGGCGATTGACCTTGGATCATGCTGTGGGAAGGCCCGCTCTTTTTCCCGGTTGTTCTTTTTCTTGAGATGTTTTTCCTCAATGATCCTTGGAACAAAATAGTCGAAGTGGTCTGGATTCCCTGGCTCGACGAATTGAAGCTGGCCTAACTCTGTGCGCCAGCTTGCGAAGGCAATGGCCCGGTCGGTCATGGAAAGGTCATGTGCATCCACCACCGCGACATCGGGTCCAATTAACCATTCACCAATGGCAGCAGCGTTCCCAATGACGGCCGACACCAAGATTACTTGCTTGTCATTCGGAATTAACCGCTTCAGTGATGTCAAGAGAAGTTCATATGTGATGCCACGTTCACCGGTATCGAACTGGTGGCCTTCATCGTAAATGACAACACCGATTGTGGTTGCTAACTCGGGACTATGGCGAAGCACATAAAGTAGTTTCTCCGGTGTGACGACAATCACTTGGCGCGCTTCGACTGCACTGACGCCCCGGCCCCCCGTCTCCGGACCAATAAGTTCGGCTAGAAGCGCCGAATAGTCAACTTGCAGAGCATCCGACAGCTCGTTCAGAATAACGTTCTCGCCTATAAATGCTTTGCGTAGCCACGCTGTAATCTCTGTGCAAAGGGCCCGAAACGGAGCCACGATTACTGCGAGCGTGGCTCGGCCGGAAAAGAAGGAACTTCGCAAAACAAGCTCGATAGCCCTAGTCTTGCCTGCGCTAGTGGGCATCTGCACGACGGCGGACCGTCCCTGCAGAAGGCCTCGCTCGCCGAAGATGTGCTGAGATGGCCAGAGCTCCTTCATGAACTCGGGTTTCTTGAGCGCATCTGACCAGCTCGCCTCTGGTAGTTGGCTGTACGCTGGCAGGACATGTCGCGCAGCGTTTTGCAGGCGCTTCTTGGCGACGCCTATGCATACGTCGGTATAAAGGAGGTCCCTGTCGGACCCAAATGAATAGGCGCCATGACGAAGCCGGCTGCACGCACCAACGACATTAGGTCGATTGTTTTTGTCTGAGAAATAGGCAGCCAAGTTCGTTGCCACGGAAGACTGGGCGCTACTGAAACGCCGATTTTCAAAGTGAGGCGTCTGAAACCATTCCGCCGACAGAAGCCAACGGAGCAGCCTATCCCAATCGTCTGTGGGGGGCGACTGCTGCGCCTCGCGCAGAACCACAGCAGCACTCCCCGCCAAGTCACATAAATAGTAGGACGCTGCGCTTAGAAGCAAAAGCTCAGCAGCAGAACCGTTTGCGAATTTCGACGCGACATACGCATGCAGAAATGCTGCGGAAAAGCGAATAGCATACGTATCGCCAGGAATAATCCTCCCGCGATCCGTTTGTTCCTGAAGTTCGAGATCAGCGATGCGGCTAGCCTCATCTCCCAGATTTCCAATCACCAGCGGAAATAGAGTTGAGGGATCACTCCCGCCGAGTTGGATGTCCTGGAGTTCATCGGGGACATTGAACTCGTACATGCGCGCCTTAGCGTGTGTGATGGCGTCAAGTCGCCTTGAAGCACTTTCAGGCCTCATTCGCTGCCGCCTCGTAGAGCCGATTCACGAGTTTCATCATTGTACTCCCCTTTACCAGCAGAAGGGTAAGAGTACTTTTTCCCGGGTGTTTGCTAATATCGACTTCTGTCACCGCGGAATTGTCATAATTTCCTGTACAGTGAAAGGCCGCTGCGGTATATCGGGCTTGATAAGGACGGTCTGCGAGGTTCTGAAAGCGTTCGACCAGTCTGACATTTGCAATATCACCGTCTGCCCGCAGCCGCATTTTCATTGCGTTCAGCGAGAACGCTTTTCTGAGCTGATCCTTGACGGAATCGTCGACTGCCTCTTGAAGCCGTGCTTTCGCTTTCCCGCCAGAAAACTGAGCCTTCACCTCAATGCTCATTAGGACATCGCCTGCTGAATACACTTTCTTATCCAAATTAGTCTTCTTCGTCAGAAGAAATGCCAAGATATCAGTACCCTTCGTGGACTCGTTGGGTACGGGCTTAAGGCGATAGCGGGTACGCGGCACAGTCCATCCCTGCAAGTATTCAAAGTAGTCTGCTACCAAAATTTCCGCAAAATCGCCAGCGCGTGTGCTCGGACCCGGCGGACGATGATTAGGAAAAACGAATTGCTCCAAGTACTGTTTTCTTGAGAGACCGGTTTCTTCCCTTGCTTCATCCAACACTTTGTCGAGGCAATAATGCTGGCGAAAGTACTTTGCCCACGCCGAAATAATCGTCGCGTCATCCGTGTGTTGGAACTCGAGGAGCTGAATTTCTTGACCAGCGGTCGTCTTCAGCTTCTTGCCGCTGTCTTTGAGCCACTTTATGTGCGCCGGCGACGTCATACGTTCACTGTGGGTCTAGCTGCGTTTTTCCTGGTTTGCAAGCAGCGACGGGAAATCATCTTGGCGAGAGGGTAATGCTATCTCTTCGCCGAAGGCGGAAGCAACCAGACTGACACCATTGTAAAACTATATACTTCATCATAACAGCGTCTAAATCGAGCACATGGCGGTGAGGTTAAGGCCGGTCTCTGCAGGTCGGCTTGTTGGAAGTTGGAAGCCCGCTTTAGAGTTAGCCCTGCGCAGAGAGCGGGGGAACCCGGAGTCTGCGCCCTGCGGCGCTGGCGCCGGGCATGGCCCAGACCGGAAACCGATCCCTGGCGAGAGTAGCCCAACACACCTCTGAAGCCGGATTCGGAACGAAAAACGCCCTACCCGGAACGTGGGACGGCTGCAGTTTGAAAGCGTGCCAGACTCCCATGGGTCTTGGCATTAGTAACTAGGCGCCAAGGGTTTAGCATTCGCTGTGGGTGTCGCCACGCGGCCACATTGACGGGAATCTACTCGTAGAAGGGCAACCCCTGACTCCCCCGAAGCCGCATCCCACAAGTAACTTTCGCCTGGTCGATACCGCCCCTGGCAGTTTCCGCCTGTGCCGTCGCCGTCCTGGGAAGTGTCATCTCTGCTGTTTGGTGCGCCCTACGAATTCCAATACAGCCATTCGCTTCTACCACGTCAGCCGCAACGCGAACTGGATCTCGCGCGGGTCGCCCGGCCCGCCCGAAGCCTGACCGGCGATGGGTTGCACCGTGTTGCCGATCACGCCAAAAGAGGCGGAACTCCAGTCAGCGTTGGGCAGAGTGAAGTTCGGCCGATTGAAAATATTGAACAGCTCGGCTCGGAACTGGAGGGTTTTCGATTCCCGTAATCTGAAGTTCCGAATCAGCGAGAAGTCCCAGTCGGCAAGGCCCGGTCCCGTCAGTATATTTCGTCCTGCGTTTCCGAAGGTGTAAGGAGCAGGCAGAGAGAATGCGGCCGGGTTTGTCCATTCGTTGACGCTCCTATGGGCGGGATAGAAGCTCACGCCGGGAACGACGTTCGGACGATCGTGGTTGTCAATATTGTTGCTCGGATTACCGTCGACGGTCGGCGTGTAGGGTGCCCCGGATTGCAGCATAGCGATCCCCGCCACCTCCCAGCCTTCAATGACGTAGTTCGCCCTCGAGTTTTGCAACTTTCCGATCTCGTTCCCGAAGGGCAGGTCGTAAACGTAGGCCAGAGAGAAGCGTTGCTCGTAGTCAAAGTCCGAACGGCCCTTCTCCGCAGCGAGATTGTAGGAATTCTCCGGGAAGCCGGGGCTGGCATTGGTGCCAAAGTAGGCGGAGTCGTCGTCGAGGGATTTCGACCACGTATAGGCGCCGATGACCGCCAAGCCGTTGCTGTAGTGCCTCTCCACTTTGACCTGCAAGGAATGATAAATCGACGTGCCGATGGGATCCGTGTAGGACATTGTCTGGAAATTGGGGTAGGGCCGCGGGCACGGCGTATCCGCCGGGGTATTCGGAATACAGGTGCCGCCGCCTGTATAGAACGCGTTGTTCGGCTGGTTCGGATCCCACTCAAAGGGCAATCGCAGTCCCCGAGTGCCAACATATCCCACGTCAAGCAGCCAGGAGCCCAACTGACGCTGCACATCGAACGTCCATTCGAAAATTCTTCCGTCCGTGAGGTCTACCTTGACCGGGTCAAGGGCCGGGAAAAGCGCCTCTGTGAGTGATGGCGCGACAAAGAGGTTCTGGAGAAGGAGACCCGTGGCAAGCGGCAGACCACCCGCCGCGGGCGGCGTGGCCACGGCTGTCAAAACGGCTTGTTCATTATCCAGTAGGTTTCCTTGGGCCAATTGGAAATACGGTGGGTTGAAGCTCTTCTGGAAATAAAGCTGACCGACCATCTGGTCGTAGTAAACGCCGCCGCCAGTGCGCATGACGGTTTTCTCATTTCCGAACGGTCTCCAGGCGATGCCGAGGCGAGGCCCGAAGTCCGCGTGGTCGGGGCGCTGCAACGCCCGGTTTGCCGAAGTGCTTCCCAGGTTCTCCGTCCCCACCTGTTCGAATTGTCCGATGGGCAGGCCCGAGGCCCCCGTCGTGCCGACAAAATTCAGCAGGGAGGCCGAACTCGTACCCGCGGCGAGCAGCAAACCCTTATCAAAATCGAAGCTGCCGAAGTGGTTGTACTTGTCCGTGATGAGGCTGTTGTATTCATAGCGGAGGCCGAGCGTCATCGTGAGGTTGGGTCGAAGCTTCCACCGATCCTGCGCAAAGAAATCGTACTCCGTATCCGTCCCCGAGATGTAGCCCGAAGAGCCGCGGACCCAGTTCGTCGGAAGACCGAACAGGGCGTCGGCTACACCGTTACCGAAACCGCAACTGGGCGGGGGGCAGGCCGCCAACAGGGCCGTTTGAACGCTTGAGGGCAGACCGCCCAACACCGCGCTGCCCGTAACTACTCCGTTGAAGGCGTATGCGTCGCGCGCGTCGATGTCCTCAAAAAAGTTTCCGCGCTTGATCGGCCGGATGTCAGCTCCAAAATCCAACGAGTGATTACCGCGGATGTAGGTGAGTGTGTCCGCGTACTGAAAAGAATTCACAGCTCCCGCCTGGGGGGCCTCGGTGTACGCTCCCAGAGAGTCATAGCCCGCGAAGCTCAGGTTGGGCACTCCCGTGTCGCGGTAGGCCGTAGCCGCACCGTGGAGGCCGAGGAGTTGACTGACGTCCCTCCCTTCGTCCTCGTTGTCCCACCGATACTGCCAGCGGTTGTAGCCGACCTTCGCCTCGTTCAAAAGCGTGGGCGTAAAGAGATGAGTCCAATCCATCCCCGTCTGGTCGAACCAGTTCACGCGCCGAAGACCAAAGCCTGGGACGCCCGTAGGCAGGCCCGAAGGGTTCAACTCGGAGTCGGTAGACAGGCTATAACGAAAGAAAAGACTGTCCTTGGCGCTCCAGCGGTGGTCAAAGCGGCCGACGTAGCTGTTCGTATCGATTATTTGGAGTACTTGCTGTTGGTAATTTTCTCCCCCGCAGGGGGCATTGGGGATGTTGGGAGACGGATAGAACCCGACGAAAGCCCTGCCGACGGGATCGAGGGTGCCCGCGGGAAGAGAGGGAGCGATGCTGTTCAGGTTATTGCCCGGGATCGTCAGCGGAGCGGAAGGATTGACGAGTAACAGCGGATCCAGGAGAACCGTCGTGTGGGAGCAGGGCGACCCCGGAGCAATGTCGGAAAAATCGCCGCTCTGCTCGGCAAGTGTGGGCACGTGAGCGCGGGCAAAAAAGGACTGGTTGTCCCGCAAACCTTCGTAGTTCAGGAAAAAGAAAGTCTTGTCGTGACCATTGTAAACGTGTGGAAGAATCACCGGCCCGCCCAAGCTGGCGCCGTACTGGTTGCGATGGAAGGGCGGCACGTTGGGCTCAAAAAAATTCCTTGCGTCCAGATTGTCGTTGCGCAGGTATTCATACAGCGAGCCGTGTAATTGGTTTGTTCCCGATTTCGTCACAATGTTCACCTGGGCGCCACCCGACACGCCAAACCTGGCGTCATACACGCCGGTCTCAATCTTGAATTCCTGGATGGAATCAAGCGGCGGCGCAGCGACGTAGGCCCCGATAGCAATTGTAGTGTTGCTCATGCCGTCCAGCAGGAAACTGTTCATGTCCTCACGGAGCCCGTTGACGTTGATGGACCCGCCGCGGTTATTATTCAGCTCCGACCCCTGGACCCCCGGTACGACCCCCGGAGTGAAGAGCATGGTTTCGAGGAAATTGCGGCCGTTGTAGGGAAGTTCGCTGATCTTCGCCTGCTCGACAGTGGTTCCTACCGTGGCAGTCTGCGTGTCCAGCACGGGCGCGGTTGATCCCACGGTGACGGTGGTGGTCTGCGCGCCCACTCTCATCTGAAAGTCGACCCGCGGATGCGCGTCCACGAGAAGGTTGAGGGGGCCTTTAATGGTCTTCTCGAAGCCTGCCTTCTCTGCCGCCAGCCGGTATTGGCCGGGCGGCAAAAGAGGGATCGTGTAGGAGCCATCCCCCTGTGTGAGGCTGCTGCGGGTCATCCCCGTATCAGAGTCCA